>NZ_KE384548.1:640556-960834 GCF_000426625.1 Psychrilyobacter atlanticus DSM 19335
TCTAGGAATAAAACTTGAATTTATTTTTTCCATTATTCCCTTATGAAACATCTCCCATAATCTAGGAACCCCTATAAATAATGTAATCTTATATTCCTGCAATGCACCTTTAATGGCAGCAGAGGAAAGATCATCTAAGATAATAACTGTACCTCCAATCTTTATAGGAAGGATCAGATTTCCCATAAGTGGAAGGACATGGTGCATGGGTAAAAGGGCCAAGATTCGATCAACTTCACGGTATAAGCCAACTTTAGCAATATTATCGATATTGGAAAGGAGGTTATCCATAGTAAGCATAACTCCCTTAGGGTCTCCAGTAGTACCTGAAGTATAAAGGAGTAGGACAGTTCGATCTCCCACAGGAGCTTCGATATAGTCTTTTCTACCTATGTAATTTTCAGGAACTTTCACTTCATCTAAATTGATGATTGGGATATCTAATCCGGATATTTTAAGTGCTTCTGTAGCGACTTCTAAGTTTTTATTACTGGTATATAGATACTTTGGTTGTGCATCGGTTAAAAAATATGCGATTTCAGCAGCACTACTTCCAGCATCTACATTGATGGAAATTCCTTTTTTTTCCCAGATTGAAAATACAGCATATGCGATCTCAGGTCGATTTTCCAAAAATACTAATACCTTATCCTCTGGATGTTCTAATTTTAACATATCTGAATAATATAAAATTCTTCTTACTAATTCTTTATACGTAATTTCAGTTCCCTTGTATATTAGGGCTGGTTTGTCTCTTGAAATAATAAATTTCATGATATTCCTCCTAAATTATTGATAAACATTTTAACTTATTATACTATATTTATTGATGTAAAACAAACATACCCAAGGAAAAATAAGAATAAAGGTGTTATTTTATTTTTCTGGAAATTTATATGGAACTAAATATAAAATTTTTAATTAATTTAATAGGAAATTATAAGGAAATAAAGTATAGTCTATTAATCAAATAAAATGATTCATAAGGGGGGGCTGACCATGTATGCTCAAGAAAATGATAGTCAATTAATTAATGTAGAGCACATCTTGCCAGAAAATTTAACGATTTTGCCAATGCTAACAAGACCAATATTTCCAAACATTATGATCCCTATAACTTTTTCAGGGGAGGTTTTTTTAAAAACTATTAAAATGGTAGAGGAAACAGAAAATAAATTATTAGGTTTAGTTTTTGTAAAGGAATTAAATCAATTTGATATTTTTAAATCAGAGTTATATGAAGTTGGAACAGTGGTAAAAATACATAAGATAACACCACTTTCAGCTAATACAATTCAGATAATAGTTCAGGGGTTAAATAGATTTGAACTATTAAAAGTAATCAAAAAAGACCCTAATACAGTCTGGAATGTAAAATATGACAAAGGTGAGGAGGGACCTCCAAACGATGAAATACGTGCTTATATGCTGGCAATCATGTCATCTTTAAAGGAAATTTTTAAAGTTAATCCAATCTTGCAGGAGGAACTAAAGTTACTGATGACTCAGGTGAATTATGAAAAACCAGGTGTCCTCATGGATCTTATTACATCTATGCTGAAAACAGAAAATAAAAATCTGCAAGAAGTACTGGAAGAGTGGGATCTAGCCAAGAGAAGCAGACTGCTGTTAACAATGCTGAAAAAAGAACTAGAGATATCACATCTTCAGCAAAAACTTCAAAAACAAATTGAAGAAAAAGTAAGTAAACAGCAAAAAGAATATTTTTTAAGGGAACAATTAAAGTTGATCAAAAAAGAACTGGGAATGGAAAAAGATGATAAAGAGAGTGAAGTTGAAAAGATATTACAAATATTGGAAGGGAAAACTCTAAGTGAAGAAGCATTAAAAACTGTAGAGGAACAAATAGAAAAACTAAAATTATTGGACAGCCATTCTCCGGAACATAATGTGGTAAGATCTTATCTTTTAGCCATAGCGGAGTTACCATGGGGGATCTATTCAAAAGATAGTTTGGATATAAATAAATCGAGAAAAAAACTGGATGAAGATCACTATGGATTACAGGATGTAAAAAGTAATATATTAGAATTTATTAGTACTATTATGAAAACGGGAACGGTAAGTGGAGCTATCCTTTGTTTAGTAGGACCTCCAGGAGTGGGGAAAACTTCCATTGGAAAATCAATTGCCAATGCATTAAATCGTGAATTTTTTAGATTTTCTGTAGGTGGTATGAAGGATGAAGCGGAGATAAAAGGTCATAGAAGAACTTATATAGGTGCTATGCCAGGGAAGATACTACAGGCTATTAAGAAAGTCGGAACAGCAAATCCAATAATAATGTTAGATGAGATAGATAAAATAGGGAACAGTTATCAAGGGGATCCAGCATCGGCTCTCTTAGAGGTATTAGATCCAGAGCAAAATGTTGAATTTTTAGATCATTATTTAGATGTCAGGTTTGATCTATCTAAAATTTTATTTATAACTACGGCCAATCAGTTAGATACTATCCCTAGACCACTCTTAGACAGGATGGAAATAATTCAACTTCCAGGTTATATATTAGAAGAAAAAGAGGAGATAGCAAAAAAATATTTAATTCCTCATCAAATGTTAGAACATGGATTAACAAAAAAAGAAATATCAATATCAGCTCCAACATTAAGAGAAATTATTGATAAATATGCTCGGGAAGCAGGAGTAAGGGGGCTAGAAAAAAATATTAAAAAAATTATGAGAAAAGCTACTCTGAAAATTGCCGAAGGTGAAGAAAAGAAAATAAGTGTAAATAAAAAAAATATGGAAGAATTTTTAGGTAAACCAATTTTCACCACCGAGGAATTATATAATAAAAACGTCCCTGGGGTGACTTTAGGGCTGGCTTGGACATCTATGGGAGGAGTTACTTTATACATAGAGGCAAGCGTTATAGGTCATCAAGGTGGGTTTAAGCAAACAGGTCAATTGGGAGATGTAATGAAAGAATCCTCAATTATAGCCTATTCATACATCAAATCTTTAATGTGTAAAGAAGACTGTGATAAAGATAAGAAAGACTTCTTTGATAAACATAGTATCCATCTCCATGTACCTGAAGGTGCTACTCCAAAAGATGGACCTTCTGCCGGTGTGACTATGGCACTTGCTTTATATTCACTGGCTAAAAATAAACCAATCAAAAATAATATAGCTATGACTGGAGAGATAACTCTAACTGGAAAAGTATTACCTATTGGAGGAATAAGGGAAAAAACAATAGCTGCAAGAAGGGTAGGAATAGATACATTGTTAATTCCAAAAGATAATAAAACTGATTTTGAGAGATTACCTAATTATATAAAAGAAGGAATAACAGTGCATTATGCTGATTATTTTGAAGATATATTAAAAGTTGTATTTTAAAATCTTAACTTAATAAAAATCGTATTAATTTGAGAGGGTTATCTTTAATTAATACGATTTTTAAATATAAACGCTATAAAGTCCGATAATAATAGATTATAAAATTAAATTTCAAAACAAAAATAATTTATATTATAATACTAAAAAAGATGGAGGTTAAATAATGATATTAGTTCACGAAAAATTAAAAAAATATATGACTAAAAAAAATCTTAATATTATAAAAATTTCTATTAAAACAGCCACAAGCGGTTGATGTGCTGGAGCACAGTCGCTTCAGGTTGAAGCAATAAAAGAGATGGAGAATGAAAATGGATTTACTAAATACGAAGTAGATGATCTGAATATATATATCTATGATGGACTGAAATTAGAAGATAAAGTAGAGGTTAGATATTTATATTCCATACCTATAATAGGAACTGTCCTCAGTGCTTCTGGGTTAAGACTGAAAAATTAAAAATAAAGAAGTAAGATATTTTAAATATTTTTTTTAATAAGGGAGCTTTTGGGCTTCTTTATTTTTTTATTTTCTTGGAAAATCTAAATTTGATTACAAAAAATATGAGCTGAAAAAATCTAAATTTACTATAGGGGGGAATCATGGAGAAAAAGATAGAAAAAAAAGATATAGTTTTGAAAAAGCGAGATCTTCAAGGGTATAAGGGTAATTATGGACATGTGATAGTGATAGGAGGGAGCAGAGGGTTTACAGGAGCGCCTGTGATTACAGCTAATTCCGCAGTGAGATCAGGGGCTGGTTTGGTAACTCTTTGTATAGAAAATGAGATCGAAACTATGGTGGCATCCAACCTTTTAGAAGCTATGACCTGTGTTTTTTCATATGAAATAAGATTTAAAAAGTTACTAAATACTGCTACTGTAGTAGCTATAGGACCAGGGATGGGAATAGAGAAAACTTTAAATGTTTTAACACATACTCTAGATAACTCTGCATGTCCCTTGGTAATAGATGCCGATGGAATAAATGTATTGAATAAAAATATGGAATTGTTAAAAGGAAAAAAAGTAGTTTTAACTCCTCATTTAGGAGAATTTTCAAGGTTGACAGGGTTAGATATAGAAGAGATAAAAAAAGATAGATTAAATATCGCTAAAGAATTTGCCGCAGTTCACAATGTAGTTTTACTTTTGAAAGGATATAGAACTCTTATTACTGATGGGAAGGAAACATATATAAATACAAGTGGAAATTCTGCCATGGCAAATGGAGGTATGGGGGATTCTCTTACTGGGATAATTGCCTCTTTGATAGCACAGGGTTATGATCTGTTAGAAGCTGCTTATATGGGGGCTTATATCCATGGTTATATAGGAGAGGAGTTATCCAAGGAAAGATTTTGTGTCACAGCAAGGGATATAATAGAATGTCTTCCTATATATATGAAAAAGTTTCAAAAATAAAAGGAGGAATTTAATAAAAATAGGATTCTTTTCCTGCTTTTTTGATAAATATAATAATTATGCTTGTAATTTAAATTAATTTACAAGTATACTATAAGTATAATTAAATTGCTGTAGGGGAGAAAATATGCTGAGGATAAAGAGTTTAACGGTTGTGAGTGTTTCTAGTCTAATAGTTTTTATATTTATGTTTATTTATTTAAAAAAATCAATCGACACAGATTATAAAAATTTAGAAATAATTAGATCAGAGTCTGTATATCATCTGATAGATCAGGAGTTTCAAGGGGTGTATAAAAATTTAGAAAAACTCAACACTGACTGGAGTAAGTGGGATGATACCTACGAATTTATAGGGGGAGATAATAAAGTAAGGGGAAAATTTATAGAACGTAACTTAGAATATGGAGTACCGTACGGAATATTGTCAGACTTAAATTTAAATTTTATTATTTTTATAGATGATGAGGGACAAATTTTATATCAACAGGGTTATGATAATTTATCTGGAAATAAAATATCTGAAGAAAAAATTTATAGGATAACAAAAACAATATCAAAGTATAATGAAAAAACAGGTATGCTAGCTGGTGATAATGAAGAAGTTATTGTTTTTTCTAATCTGAAGATAACCGATAGTCAGGAAGTAAAAAAATCAAAAGGTAATTTAATAATGGGTTATTTTTTAAATAGAAACAGGGTTATGGCTATCGAAGAAAAATTAGGAATCCAATTTGGTATGGCAGGAACTTCAGAAATTTTTGAAACCCCCTATAAAATTAATATAGGTAGAAATAAAATATATAATAAACTATATATACCAGACCTCTCAGGGGGAAGTGTTATTTTTAATAATGAAAGAGATGCTGATATATTAATTTTAGGGAAAAAAAATATAAAAAAATATGTGATTGTGTTATTTGTTAATTTTATAATCCTGATATCTGCGATCTATATCTTTATGGAATATATTATAGTGAGAAGATTAAGAAAGATGGATCAGTCTGTAAGGGAAATTATAGAATGTCAAGATTTGGGGAAACGTCTTAAGATCAATGGCAGAGATGAAATTGGAAACTTGGGAGAAAATATAAACAATTTATTGGAAGACCTTGAGATTATGAAGGCAAAATTATATAATTTAGCCACCTATGATGTGATGACTGGAATTTTAAATAGACATACGGGATTAGAGAAGCTAGAAAGAAATTTTAAAATGAGTCAAAATAATAATAAAATTTTTACAATTGCTTTTATAGATATAAATGATTTAAAATATGTAAATGACAGGTATTCCCATGAAGAGGGAGATAAATTGATTAAAAACATTGTAAAAATTATAGAAAATAGTTTGAAATCAGAAGATATTTTTTTAAGGTTTGGAGGAGATGAATTTATTCTGGGATTTAACAGATTAAACTTATTAGAAGTAAATCTATTATTTAATGAAATTGAAGAAAAATTAGAAAATTACGATAATAAATCCAAAAAAGAATATACACATAGTATAAGTGTAGGAGTAGTAGAATGTCGAGAAAATAAAACTTTAGATGAATATGTCAATATAGCAGATATCAATATGTATGAAAACAAAAGATATAAAAAGAAATTTCCTGAAAGAAAATATGTAAAATAAAAAAAGAGGTATTTTTATACCTCTTTTTACATGGAAAAATTATTTTTCACAATAAAAACACACTTTTTCCCCTTTGAGATCTATCCACTTTCCTCCTAAATTCTCTATCTGTGAGATACATTTAAGATTTTCACATTTTTTATCTATTCCATCATATAGAGGTTTAGTGTGATCTTTCATAAGTAAACTCATGATGGCCTGTCTGACGAAAACACCATTTTTAGCCTGGGAAAAATAAATGGCATTGGGAGTAGAGTCTAAATTTGTATGGATCTCTCCAACCCTAGGCAGCGGATGGAGAATTTTTAAATCAGGCTTGGATATTTTTAAAATTTCTTTATCTATTTGATATTTACCGGCACATTTTTTAAAATCTCTGGGATCATCAAATCTTTCCTCTTGTATTCTGGTCATATACAGGATATCTGTATCCCCCATGATAGATTCATAGTTTTCTAAAACCTCATATTCCAAAGAAAGAGAATCTAAGATGTAAGATGGTATCTGCATCTCAGGAGGGGCTATAAAATAAATTTTATTTCCCCTAAATTTGTCCAGTGCCTTAGCCAGTGAATGAACAGTTCTACCATATTTAAGGTCTCCTACAAATGCAACCTCTAAATTATCTAGTCTTCCTTTTTCCTTTTGTATAGTATAGAGATCGAGTAAAGTCTGGGTAGGATGCTGGTTAGCTCCATCACCTGCATTTATTACAGGTATATCTAATATTTCGCTGGCTCTTTTGGCTGTTCCCTCATAGGGACTCCTGATTGCCATAATATCTGTATAGAGGCCCATCATGGTAAGGGTATCAGAGATTGTTTCTCCTTTTTTTAGGGAATTATTCCCTCCTCCATCTAACTCTATTACCTTCCCTCCTAATCTATACATAGCACTGATAAAAGATAATTTAGTCCGGGTAGATGGTTCAAAAAAAACAGTGGATAAAATTTTATTCTCTAACTCAGAAGGTTTAGGGTCATTTTCCAACTCTCTTGCTTTATCTAAGATATTTAAGATATCTTTTACTGTTAAATTATTTAATGATAGTATTTCTTTCAAATTTTCCTCCTTATTTTCCTTTCCTTTAATGATTTTTCTAAAGGAACATAAATTATATATTATGAAAGAGGTCATTATACAACCTCTTTCAAATTTATTATTAAATTTTATTTTTCCTGCTATAGATAGAATATCGGATAGTGGAGTTGTTTAGATTTTACTTATATCAAAGATATCTAAGTCTCTGGTATCTACATCTTTTTCCATGATATTTAATACTGCATTTAGTGTATCCAGTGAAGTTAGTACTTCTACACCATATTCTATAGCAGTTCTTCTTATCTTAAACCCATCTCTTTGAGCATCATTTGCTTTTGTAGGAGTGTTGATAAGGAGATCTATTTGTTGAGTCTTTAATTTATCGATTATATTAGGAGATGCTTCATTTATTTTATTAACAGTCTCACATGCTACACCATTATTATTTAGATATTCAGCAGTCCCACCAGTTCCAATCATTGTACACCCTTGATTTATAAGTCTTTTAGCCAGGCTTAAAAATTCATCTTTATCGCTTCCTTTTATAGTAGCTAAAACTCTTTTATTCTTAATTTCATGGATTCTGTATCCTCCTACAAGGCCCTTGTAGATAGCTTCATCCATATTGTTTCCTATTCCTAATACTTCTCCTGTAGATTTCATCTCAGGTCCTAATGATACTTCTACACCACCAAGTTTTTCAGTAGAGAATACTGGGACCTTTACTGCTACTAGATCCGGTTTCTTGTATATACCTGTACCGTATGGTAGATCTGCTAATTTTTGCCCTAGCATTACTTTTGTTGCCAGTTCGATCATTGGAACACCAGCTACTTTCGAGATGTAAGGTACCGTTCTAGATGATCTAGGGTTTACTTCTATTATATATAGTTTATTTTCATAAGCTATAAATTGTATATTCATCATTCCTATTATATTTAACTCTTTAGCTAATTTTCTAGTGATATCTAAGATCTCTTCTTCTGTTCCTTCATATAGGTTTTGTTGTGGATAAACTGTAATTGAGTCACCAGAATGTATTCCTGCTCTCTCTAAATGTTCCATGATTCCAGGGATAAGAACGTCTTCACCATCACAGATTGCATCTACTTCGATCTCTACACCATTTAAGTATTTATCTACTAATACTGGATTTTTAGGATCTCTAATGAAAGAAGCTTCTAAGTAACCTTTTAAGTTTTCCTCTAAGTAACAGATCTCCATCCCTTGTCCGCCCAATACATATGAAGGTCTTACTAATACCGGATATTTTACTTTTTCAGCTTCTGCTATACCATCTTCAGTATTCCAAACAGCTCTTCCCTTTGGTCTATTTATATCTAATTTTTCCAATATAGCTTCAAATCTTTCTCTATCTTCAGCAGCATCTATCATCTCAGCAGAAGTACCGATTATATTGATTCCTAAATCTGCCAGATCATTTGCTAATTTTATAGCAGTCTGCCCACCAAATTGTAAGATAACTCCCTCTGGGTTCTCTTTTTCAATGATATTCATTACATCTTCTAATACCAATGGTTCAAAGTATAGTTTATCAGCTGTTGAGAAATCTGTTGAAACAGTCTCAGGGTTATTGTTTATAATGATTGTCTCTATATCTAAATTTTGTAATGCTTTTACTGTGTGTACTGTACAGTAGTCAAATTCAATTCCCTGTCCTATTCTGATAGGCCCAGATCCAATAACTATAACTTTTCTTCTGTCTGATATTTCTACTTCATCATGCATGTCATAAGTTGAGTAGTAATAAGATGAAGAAGCTTCAAATTCTCCTGCGCAGGTATCTACCATCTTGTATACAGGCATAACGTTTAACTCTTTTCTTTTAGCGACTATATCATCTTCGCTTATTCCCATAAATTTTGCCATTGCTCTGTCTGAGAAACCTTTCTTCTTCCAGTTTCTAAGATTTTTAGGAGTAAGGTCAGATAATTTAGTTTTCTTTAAAACTTCTTCTTGATTTACTATCCACTGTAATTTTTCCATGAAGAATGGATCCATTCCGGTAATCTTTTGTAACATAGTCTTTGTATATCCACGTCTCAGCATCTCAGCTAGATCAAATATTCTTTCATCGTCTGGGCTTACTACTCTCTTCTTTAATTCTTGCATAGATCTAATTGTAGATGCTTTATGTTCTAAACCATATTGTCCGATCTCTAGTGATCTAACACCTTTTAAAAATGCCGCTTCAAAGTTGTTTCCAATAGCCATGATCTCTCCAGTAGCCATCATCTTTGTACCTAATTTTCTGTCAGCCTTCTCAAATTTATCAAATGGCCACTTTGGAATCTTTACTACTATATAATCCAGTGCTGGTTCAAAACAAGCATATGTTTTTCCTGTAACTTCATTTTTTACTTCATCCAGGGTATATCCTAATGATAATTTTGCTGCTACCCTTGCAATTGGATATCCAGTAGCTTTAGAAGCTAGTGCAGATGATCTAGATACTCTAGGGTTGATCTCAATAATTGCATATTCAAATGAATCAGGGTTAAGAGCGAACTGTACATTACACCCTCCTACAATTCCTATCTCATCTATTATGTTAAGTGCAGATGTTCTCAACATTTGATATTCTTTGTCAGATAATGTTTGAGATGGTGCTACTACTATACTATCTCCTGTATGAATTCCAACTGGGTCGATATTCTCCATATTACATACTGTAATTCTATTTCCATTTATATCTCTCATTACCTCATATTCTACTTCTTTCCAACCAAGGATCGATTTTTCAACTAATACTTGTCCTACTCTAGATAAAACCAGTCCTTTTAATAAGATGTCTTCTAATTCTTGAGGATTATTTGCCATCCCTCCTCCAGTACCACCTAATGTGTATGCAGGTCTTACAATTAATGGATATCCTATTTTTGCAGCGAACTCCAATCCATCTTCTAGGTTCTCAACTATCATACTCTCTATAGTAGGTTCCCCTATCTTATTCATGGCATCTCTAAATAGGTCTCTGTCTTCTCCCCTTTTAATAGAATCAATAGTTGTTCCCAATACCTTTATATTGTGTTCTGTTAATATTCCACTGTCTTCTAATTCTACTGCCATGTTAAGAGCAGTTTGTCCACCCATTCCAACTAAGATTGAATCTGGTTTTTCCTTTATGATTACCTTAGTTACAAATTCCAATGTAATAGGCTCTATATATATTCTATCAGCGACACTTTTATCGGTCATTATCGTAGCGGGGTTAGAGTTTATTAATACTACTTCTATTCCCTCTTCCTTTAATGCTTCACAAGCCTGGGTTCCAGAATAATCAAATTCAGCAGCTTGTCCTATTACAATTGGTCCTGATCCTATTACAAGGGTTTTCTTTATATTTTTATCTAACATTGAGTTAACCTCCATATATTTAAATTAGTAATTACTAATTTGTTTCTAGTATATTATCTTTCTTCTGTATAACCATTAATTGTTTACTCTGTCTATCCCAGCATTTTAATAAAATCATCGAATACATATTGAGAATCTTCCGGTCCCGGTGCTGCTTCTGGATGATACTGTACCGATGCTATCTTATTCTTGTAGTCTTTCATCCCCTCTACTGAGTTATCATTTAAGTTTATTTGAGTGATCTCTACACCTTCTGGCATCTTGTCTACCACATACCCATGATTTTGAGATGTGATAAAGATCTTATTTTTTTCCAAGTCTTTTACCGGATGGTTAGCTCCTCTATGACCAAACTTTAATTTATTAGTGGAACCTCCTAATGCCCAAGCCAATAGCTGGTGTCCTAAACATATTCCGATTATAGGAGTTTTTCCAATCATTTTCTTTATTTCGTTTATTACGTCTGTAAGATCAGCGGGATCTCCAGGCCCATTAGATAAAAATACACCATCTAGGTCATAGGATAAGATCTCCTCAGCAGTTGTATTCCATGGGAATATAGTTAAGTCACAGTTTCTCTTGTGGAATGATCTGATGATATTTTGTTTGATACCAAAATCAATCATTCCGATTTTTTTATTTACTTTTTCAGCACCACATGGAGCTTCATAGATCTCTTTTGTACTTACTGTACTTACTGCGTCTATATTTGAAAAATCATTCATTGTATTTTTGATTTCTTTTTGTGTAAGCTCGTCTACAGTGATGATAGCTTTCATAGATCCGTTATCTCTTATGATCTTAGTCAGGTGTCTTGTATCTATACCTTTAAATCCCATTATCTTATGTTGTTTTAGATAACCATCTAATGTCATCTCACATCTAAAGTTGTTTGGTAATTTAGCAGGTTCTTTTATTACAAATCCTCTTACCTTTGCACCATTACTCTCTAAGTCATCTAGGTTAAGACCATAGTTTCCTATCATTGGATAAGTCATTACAACTATTTGTCCATAATAAGATGGATCAGTAAGAACTTCTTGATACCCTGTCATAGATGTATTAAACACCAACTCTCCTACAGCTTCCTCTGTGTAACCAAAAGCTTTTCCTTCAAATACCATTCCATTTTCTAATATCAATTTTGCCTTCATAACGCCTCCTAGGTTCTCATAAGTTTATGCTAAAAAAAAAGAATAATAACTAAAATAGATTAGTCATTATTCTTTAGAATAAAATTATTATTAAAATTTAAAAACAAAGATACAGCTCCATATGCTATATAGGGAACATCTTTTAAAAATAAAAATTTGTTAAATTGAAATATATTGTTAAAATTAATTGGTATTACTAATAGTCTATTATTTTTCAAATTTAACGCCTCCTAAAATTTTCTTATATCAGAATATCAAAAATAATTGAATGTGTCAATATTTATTTTTGAATTCCCTCGGATATTGGTGTAACATGATATATAGCCTAAAATAATTTTAAATAGCAAAGGAGGAGTAAAGATGAAGAAGATATGTATTTTTTTGTTTATGATTTTAATTTCAGTTTTCAGTTTTTCAGAGTCGGAAAATATTTTTGGTAAATTCGCAATTGGAGAAAATGTAGTTGTAAATGATGTTGATGAAGGGGATTTAGTTGTAGCAGGTAGAGAAGTCCTGATAGACAGGAATTTCTCTAAACGTGTAATTATTGCTGGGGAAAGAATTACAATAAAAAGCAGATCGAAAGAGGTTTATTTAGCAGGGAAATATATTAAAATAGATGGAGGAGTAGAAGAAAATTTAAATATAATGGCTAAAAGTTTATATATAAATGCTCCTGTAGGTGGAGATGTCAGGATGGTTGTTGAAAATGCAGTTGTCTCAGAAGGAGCAGTTATAAATGGTGATATTGAGATAGATGGAAATCTTTTGATATCTAAAGGGGCAGTTGTTAAAGGGAATATTTATTATGATGATCAATTGCCTGTTATAGAAGGTCGTGTAATGGGAGAACTTGTAAAGAAAACAGATAAAAATTATTCCTATGAAAGACACCTTACTTTTCTTCCATTTAAACTGTTTTCGGTATTTTATTTATTTATACTCACCTATATAATTTTTAAACTAAAAAAAGAGTTAGGAAGGGAAAGACTAGAAAGATATTTAAATAATAAAAGTTTAATTCTATTCAATGGATTTGCAGGCTTGGTACTTATCCCTGCAGCTGTAATACTACTCTTTATCACAATTTTAGGATTTCCTGTAGGAGTCTTATTGATATTATTCTATTTTATATTGATGTTCTTGGCTATCCCTATAGCAAATCTAATAATAGCTGCTAAATATTTTGATGAGATAAATTTTCTCAAACTTCTACTAACTAGTTTTATTATAACAATTTTAATAAATTTACCATTTGTAGGCTGGTTGATAAAATTATTCTTAATCTTACTTGGGTTAGGAAGCATAATAGATAGTTTTAAAAATAAAATCAGATTATAATAAAAAAGAGGAGAGACGACCCAGAAGGGTCGTCCTCTTTATTTTATGTGTTCCCTATTGGATTCAAAGATTAGATTAAATTTTTCATTATGTTTTATAAATATATTTACAATCTCAGGATCAAAATGTTTTCCGCTTTCCTCTGAAATGATTCCCATAGATTTCTCATGGGTAAACCCGTCTTTGTAGGATCTTTTTTGCCGGAGTGCATCATAGACATCAGAAAGAGCAACGATTCTTGCTTCTAAAGGAATTTCTTTCCCCTTTAACCCCTCTAAATACCCCATACCATTCCATTTCTCATGGTGATAAAGTGCTATATTCTCTACCATAAGAGGGAGGTTAGCGTCTTTTATAAGATTATATCCTATCTTTACATGTTCTTTCATAGATTTAAATTCTTCTTCAGATAACCTGCCTTTTTTCTTTAAAATACCATCATGTACTCCTATCTTCCCTATGTCATGGAGGGAGGCATAGAAACCAATATCTTTAATAAAGTTTTTGTGACACCTGAGCTTTTCTGCAATTAATCTTGAATATTCATTGACCCTTCTTATATGATTACCGGTGTCTTCATCATTATAGTAATTAGCATTTTCAAGAGTAGTAACTAGGGATAGAGTGATTTTTTGCAGGGCTACCTTTCTATTTGTAACATTCCTATAGGAAATAAGGGTAATACTCAATATAACTAGGGAAATAACTAATATAAATATAGAAACCTTATAATCACTGGTAAAACTACTATAGTGAGCATTCCACTTTTTCATCAAAAATTTATTTTCTATATGAAGCTTAGAGAATATCTTATTTAAAACACTATAAAGTTCAGGGTTGTCTTTACTTACAGCAAAGGAAACCTCATAAATTTTATCGGTAACTCCAGCAATCTTTATATCGTTTATTTTGATACCAGAAAGGCGATTTTCAATAGTTTTCATATCTCCTACCAAGAAATCAACTTTACCCTCTCTCAAGAGGTTGAAAGATTCTCCTAGGGAGGTAGTGTTAATATAGGTTGCACTATTCAGGTGCTCTTTTAAATAACTGATATAATATGCACCTTTAATTACTGCTATAGTAGTATTTTCCAAATCTGAAATCTCATCTATAAATCCACCTGATTGCCGGTTATAAACACTTAAATTAAAGGAGTAATATGGTTCCGGGAATAAGAATTTTTTTTCTCGTTCAGGGGTTTTAATTAAAAGAGGGAGGATAAAATCTTTGTGGGTATGGGAGTCCTCATAAATTTTATCTTCCTTCACTATATATTCTACATCTATATTTTCATTTAATATGTTTTTTATAGATTTTATATAGTCGATTGTAAGCCCCTTTAGATCACCTTTGGAATCTCTAGAATAGTAAGGGTAATAATTATCATCTTTTAAAAGGACTAACTGTAATTTTGAAAGGTGGCTTAAAAATTCCCTTTCCTGAGAACTGAAATGGATACTGTTTTTTTTATACTGCAGGAGGTAATGTCCTATAAGTTGTGATCTATCCTCATCACTATACAGATCTATAAGTTTATTAAAAATATCTTTTAGGGGACTGTATTCTTTTTTTATGGCAAATTTGAGATTGGAATGAATATCAGGTAATAAAATATTAAGTTTAATAGTAGTATTTAAGTCGATAAAATTACTATTTTTTTCTATTTCACCTATATATAACAATGACTCATTTTCATTTAATTTTTTGAACGCTTGCTTTCTATCTTTTACAAAAATAGGCGTTATGTTTAAATAACCGTATTTATCTATAAAATCATCATATAATTTATCTCCCTTTAAAAAAATGATTTTTCTATCTTTTAAATCTAAGATTTTTTTTATGTCCTGCTGTCCCATAACTGCTGTATTAAAATCATAGATGGGGTTAGAAAAAACATAATAATTCTGCAAGTCCTTTTTTTCTAACATATCAAAGATTATTGTTCCTTCTCCCCTTTCTTTGAGTTTAGACAACTCGAAGATCTCTTTGGGAATTATATTTAAGTTAAGACCAAAACTTTTATTCATCCCTTGGGTGATCTTAGGGTAGAGTCCTCTTTGATTTTTTTCAAGATCGTAAAAAAATAAAAAATTGTCAGAATTTTCTACAAATACGTCTATTTTTTTACCTTCTATTTCCTTTAAAAAAGTTATCTCCTTTTCTGAAAGAGAGATTTTAGATAGATCAATTTCAGATTTTGAATAAAGATTAGTTCCTAAAAAAAATATAACCAAAAACATTATATATTTATTCATTTTTCTCCTCCTTTTATTTTTCCTAGTAAATAAAATTTACTAAGAAATAAAAAATTTCCTAGTTAGAATAAAAAAAGGAACCTGAGGTTCCACTTTTTATTCTTATAATATATATTATATATTGCTGTTAGCTATTAAAATCATAACTAATTTTTCTAAATTAATTTTATCTTCCTCAGAAAATCTATTCAATTTTGGACTGTCTATATCCAATACCCCAATTAATCTATTTTCTTTTATCAGTGGAATTACAATCTCTGAGTTAGATGCTAAATCACAGGCTATATGACCAGGGAATTTATGTACATCAGGGACTACATATGTAACTTTGTCTCTTGCAGAACTTCCGCAGACTCCCTTTCCCAACTCAATTTTAGTAGTAGCTGTAAGACCTTGAAAGGGTCCTAAAATCAATTTCTCATTTTTCCATAAGTAAAACCCTGCCCAGTTTAGATCCTCAATATTATTAAAGATCAGGGAAGAAATATTGGCACAGTTGGCAATAAAATCGTCTTCAGTTTCAGTTAAATTTTTAGCTAAGTTTAAAAGGTAGGTATAACTTTTAACGGGATTACTATTCATGATGTCTACAACTCCTTAATTTTTAGTTTAAGTGAGTATATCATAATTTATAAAAAAAAGAGAGATATATCTCTCTTTTTCTCTGTATTTACCTTGGGTAAAAAATACAGTAAATGTTCTATTTAGTTTTTCCCACAACATTTTTTATACTTTTTACCTGATCCACATGGACATGGGTCATTTCTACCAATTTTAACTTCTTTTTTGATAGTCTTTTGTGTAGATAATGCTGAATCATACATCCATGCTCCATCTATCTTTTTAAATACTGATCTTTCATGGTGAAACAATGTTTCTCCCTCTTCTAAATAGTGACCTTTAAATTCTACAATACCTTCAGAATCGTCAGCTCCTCCATCTACAGTTTCAATTATTTCTAATTTATTCCACTCTGTAGATTCAGACCAGTGTTTGATCTCTTCTTTACTAAGAGTTCCACGTGTTTTAGGATTATGTGTATTATAAACATAATCTACTTCTCCTACAACATAAGCTGTATATCTAGATCTCATTGTATCTTCAGCAGTAATTGGTGTTTTCTCACCTAATATATATGGCTTACAACATTCTTCATAACTTAATTCTTTTCCACAAGGGCAGTTTTTCATTTATTTTCCTCCTAAATATTATGCATAATTGCTTATAATTATACCATATGTAGAGTAAATTTCCTAAGAGTTCCTATAGATAGACAGAAGAGCATAAATATTAAAAAAAAATTAAAATTTAATTAGAAAAAAGATGAAAATAGAGTATACTAGGACAAGGAGACAAAAAAATCAGGGGGGTAAAAATGACTAAGAAATTAGAGGTTTTTAAATGTGAAATATGCGGTAATATTGTAGAGGTAGTTCATACAGGAGCTGGAGTATTAAGCTGTTGTGGAAAAGAGATGGTTTTACAAATAGAGAACACAAGAGATGCTGCTGTAGAAAAGCACATACCGAAAGTTATTAAATTAAGTGATGGTTATGAGGTTCAAGTGGGGTCGACTCTTCATCCTATGACAGAAGATCATTATATTGAATGGATAGAATTAATAGTGGATGGTTGTGTATCTACTCAATTTTTAAAACCGGGAGATCTGCCAAAAGTTACTTTTAAAGCATGTTATGGAGAAAAAGCAGAGGCTAGAGCTTATTGCAATCTTCATGGACACTGGAAAAAATAAAGAAATTCCTTGACAGTTCCTTATGGCTGTGGTAATATCTCTAAAAGATAAAAAAAGAGAGGGAGGAATAAGATGAAATTTTTAACGATAAATAATAATTCTATAAATTTCATGGATAAATTTCTTATTTTTTTAACTGATGTTCCCTATGTTATATTTGGAGCAGTCAATTCAATTTTTAATTTTTATATTTATAATAGTGGGAATAAAAACTAATATTTTAGTTTTTATTCCTTTTTTTTTAAAATTAATATGAGAGTATCTAGGAGGAATATATGTTTTTAGAAGATGTTAAGGTAATAGAGAATATACAAATAGCAGATAATTATTATTTAATGAGGGTAGAAGGAACAAAAATACCTCAACATTCTAAACCAGGTCAGTTTTTTATGCTCCAATGCAAAGACAACTCAAAAGTTTTAAGAAGACCGATAAGTTTACATAATGTAGATGGAAATATTTTAGAGTTTTACTATGAAGCTTTGGGAAAAGGAACTAAAGAATTTACTAGATTATCCATAGGTGAAACTATAAATATCCAAGGACCTTTAGGAAATGGTTATGATACAGATCTTAAGGGAAAAAATATAGTAGTAATCGGTGGAGGAATGGGGATGGCTCCAATCAAATATCTCATTAAAGATTTGAAAGATAACAATGATATCACCTTTATCGGTGGAGGAAGAAATGCAGGAGCTGTAAAAATAATAGAAAAATTCGATTTTAAAAATATTCAACTAAAGGTAGCTACCGATGACGGTAGTGTAGGAATAAAAGGAAACACTGTAGATATACTAAAGAAAATACTAAAAGATGAGAATAAAAATATAGACATAATCTATACATGCGGACCACATCCTATGATGGAGGCAGTGGCAAAAGTAGCACAGGAAAATAATATAAGATGCCAAATATCTTTAGAAGAAAGGATGGCATGTGGAATAAAAGCCTGTGTAGGATGTTCCATATTGACTAAAAAAGGAATGAAAAAAGTTTGTTACGATGGGCCGGTATTTGAAAGTACAGATATAGTAGACGTAGATGTGGTAGATCCAAATGGAGGATGTAAATAATGAGTAATAGATTAAATATAAGTTTTTTAGGAAAGAAATTAAATAACCCTATAATGACAGCATCAGGATGTTTTGGGTATGGACTGGAATATAAAGATTATTTTAATCCCAATGAATTAGGAGCTGCTGTATTAAAAGGAATTACTATGGAACCTAGAAATGGAAATCCCGGTACCAGAATTGCTGAAACACCATCTGGTATGTTAAATTCAGTTGGATTGGAAAACCCAGGTATTGAAGAATTTAAAAAGATAATCCCGTCTATAAAAAAAGAGCTTAATATTCCCCTGGTAGCAAATATAAATGGGAAGATTTTGGAAGAATACATAGCAATCGCTAAAGAAGTTGAACAAATAGAAGAGATAGAGATGGTAGAACTAAATATTTCTTGCCCCAATGTTAAGGATGGGGGGATGGCCTTTGGAGCTAATCCAGAGATGGCAAGATTAGTAACCCGTGAGGTAAGAAAAGTATTAAGTAAACCTATGATTGTAAAATTATCCCCAAATGTAACTAATATAGTAGAGATTGCAAAAATAGTAGAGGAAGAGGGAGCAAATGGTGTAGCTCTTATCAACACACTATTAGGAATGGCAGTAGATATAAGAAAAAGAAAACCAATTTTAGGAAATATAATGGGTGGATTATCAGGGCCTGCAGTAAAACCAGTAGCACTCCGAATGATATACCAGGTTTCTCAGGCAGTATCTATCCCGGTTCTTGGAATGGGAGGGATATCTTCTACAGAGGATGCAATTGAATTTATTATGGTAGGAGCCAGTGCTATATCATTAGGAACAGGGATGTTTGCTAACCCGACACTACCGATAGAGATAAAAAAAGGATTAGAAAAATACTGTATAGAAAATAACATAGATAATATCAGTGAAATTGTAGGAGCGGCCCATCCTGATGGAGGAGCAGCTTATAGAAGTAGACTAGGAGGGAATAATGAAATTAAAGGCTAAAGATAGATTAATAGTAGCATTAGATTATAAAACGTTGGATGAGGTAAAGGATATAGTAAATGAAATTGGAGATGCTGTATCTACATATAAGGTAGGTTTAGAATTATTCTTAAATACTCGTGGAGAAGCGGTAGATTATCTTCATAGTATAGATAAAAAAGTATTTTTAGATCTGAAGTTTCATGATATCCCAAATACAACAACGATGGCATCGATGTTTGCAAATAAACAAGAGGTATTTATGTTTAATGTCCATGCAGGTGGAGGGCCTACTATGATGAAGTCCGTTGCAGATATGCTGAAAGAAAATAATTCTGACTCAATAGCAATAGCAGTGACTATATTGACATCATTTACAGAGGAAGAGTCAGCATCACATTTTAAAAGTAATTTAAATATCAGTGAATTAGCTAATCACTGGGCTGAAGAAACTAAGGAATCAGGATTACATGGAGTAGTGTGTTCTCCCTTGGAAGCCAAGAAGATAAAGGAACTTTGTGGTGAAAACTTCTATACAATCTGTCCGGGAGTGAGACCACTATGGGCAGCTTCTAATGACCAAAAAAGAATTATGACTCCTAAGATGGCTGTTGAAAATGGTGCTGATTTCTTAGTAGTAGGAAGACCAATAACTAAATCAGAGAATCCAGTCCATGCAGCTAAATTAATATTAGAAGAAATCCAGGAAGGGTTAAATAATTAATTTTTAAGAAATTTAGACTTTTAGATTTAAAATTAAAGTAGCTCAAAAGAACGGGGAGGAGTTAAATTTGTTAATAAAAAATGCCAGAATAAATACTATAGACAATGAATATGAGATAAAAGATATCTATATAAAAGATGGTAAGATTGCTGAAATAGGGTCTGATGTCAACAGTTTAAATATAATTAGAGAGACATTTTTATCCTCAGATGAAAATATAAAAAAATTAGAAATTATAGATTTAAAGGGAAAGAAATATCTTATCCCGGGAGTTATAGACCCTCATGTACATATGAGAGATCCGGGACTGACTCATAAAGAAGATTTATATACAGGGTCAAGAGCGTGTGCCAAAGGTGGGATTACCACTTTTATAGATATGCCAAATACAATACCTACAACTACAAATTTGAGTGCACTTCAAGATAAAAAAGATCTGGCTTCAATTAAATCACTTGTAAACTATGGATTTCATTTTGGAGGTACCAGTACAGACAACAGTGATATTATCCCTAGTGAAGGAGTAGCTTCTACCAAAGTCTTTATGAATATATCTACAGGAAAGATGTTAGTAGAAAAAGATGAAGTTTTAAAAAATATATTTTTAAAATCAAAAATGGTATCTGTTCATGCTGAAGGAGAGATGGTAGAAAAAGCCATTACCTATAATGAAAAATATGGAAAAAAACTATACCTTTGTCATATATCAAATGAAAAAGAGTTGGATATTATCAGGAAAAACAGGGAAATCGCTACAAAGAAAATATATACAGAGGTAACTCCACACCATCTTTTCCTCAGTGAAAATGATATAAAGGGAAAAAATGAAATGTTATTCAGAATGAAACCGGAATTAAAAACAAACGATGATATAGAAGCTTTATGGAAAGCTATAAATGATGGAACTATTGACACAATCGGTACAGATCATGCACCTCACCTTCTTTCAGAGAAGTTAGAAAAGGTAACATTTGGAATCCCGGGAGTGGAAAACTCATTACCGTTGATGTTAGATGCTGTATCTAAAGAAAAGATCACTTTATCTAAATTGATAGAACTTATGTCTAAAAACCCAAGTAAAATATTTGGTATAAAGGACAGAGGAGAAATTAAAGAAGGTTACTATGGGGATCTGGTAGTAGTAGACCTAGAAAAGAAATTTACCTTAGAAAATAAAACTACATTATCAAAATGCGGATGGACTCCATTTGATGGATATACAGGATTTGGTAAAATTGAAACTACGATAGTTAATGGAACAATAGTATATAATAAAAATCAAATAATTGAGAATACAGGGAGTGAGATTGAATATGAGTAATGCAAAAAAAGTAGCTAGAGCACTATTAAAAGTAGAAGCGGTGAGATTAAACGTAGCAGAGCCATTTACATTTGTATCAGGGATAAAATCTCCTATATACTGTGACAATAGAAAAGTTATTGGTTTCCCAGAGGAAAGAACGGATATAGTAGATGCTTTTATAGAGGCTTTAAAAGATAAAGACTTTGATATCCTAGCAGGAACTGCAACAGCAGGAATTCCATGGGCAGCATTTATCGCAGAAAAGATGAATAAACCAATGGCTTATATCAGATCTAAACCCAAAGCTCATGGAGCAGGAAAACAAATAGAAGGAGCCGATGTAGAAGGTAAAAAAATAATTGTAATAGAAGATCTTATCTCTACTGGAGGAAGTTGTATTTCGGCACTTGAAGCCGCAAGGAGAGAGGGAGCTAAAGATGTAGAAGTTATGGCTATATTCTCATATGAGTTTAAAAAGGCATATGACAGATTTGAAGAAGCTGACTGTAAATGGGAAACTCTTTCTGGATTTCCTGATTTAATAGAATTAGCAGTTGAAGAAAATTATCTTTCTTCTAAAGATGCAGAAGAAGCCAGCCAATGGAATAAATCTCCAAATACTTGGAAAAAATAATTTTACAACATTAGACTCTATAATTTAAATTATAGGGTCTTTTTTTATTTGTGCTAATTACAACTGATACTAGTAATTTAAATACCAATTGTCGCTGAGAAAAGTTAGTGGTAAAAAAGGTTAGAGGTTTTAACTAATAATTATAGTTCTCTGACAAGTTGCTCTTATTTTCATTTTAATATAATTCATGAAAATTGGATTATTGAATCAACTTGCCTATAATTTAAATTATGGAGTTTTTTTAATATATGGAATAAATAAGAAGCTCTAAACATCAATAAAATCAATGTTTTTCATCAAATACTCGATTTAAGGGTGTAGTAAAACAAAAGGCAGACACTTGCACCCTTAAACCTCTTATAATCGAAATAAGAGCTTCATTGTTTTTTATTCGTTTCCAAACTATAGTCCGATTAATTAGAGTATGGAATATTTTGAAATTTGGAAAATGTTTTTATTTTAAAATTTGAATGAGAATATGGAAGAATTCATAAATAACTCTGTATTCCCTGTTTTTATAATGGAACATTCGTTTTTTGAAGAAGAAGTGAAGGCTTTTATCCCTTTATTTTCAAGGATCTATTCCGAAAGTTCCAAAATAAACATTTTGGAACTTTCGTTGAAATATAGTGGGTTTTAGGGTATGATATAGTAAGTAGAAAAATTTGACTTAAAAGTTAAAATAAAACTAAATAAAAAATTATAGGAGAAAATTTATGGATATAAATCAATTGGATGCTCTGAGAAAAAAATTAGAAGAAAATAAAGATGATGTAGTAATCAGTATGTTGTTAGAAGATAAGATAAAGGAATTAGAAAAACAGCTAAAAAAAGGAAAGAAGAAAAGATCTGTAAACAGGGAAATTAAATATTTAACTAACGCAGAATTTGATAAATTAATGTTATCTTTTAAAAAAGCGGAAAAATTATTTTTGTTGGATAAAAAGAAACAAAAATTTAAATTTTATGAAAGAGATAAGTTAATTTTTCTCCTTGCTTATGAGTGCGGGTTGAGAGCAAGTGAAATTTCTAACTTAAAAAAGGAAGATTTTCATGAAAATAGTAAAGAATTATTTTGCAGAAGATTGAAGGGAAGTAGAAATAATACTATTCGTTTGACGAGAGGGACAAGCAAATTATTAAGCGAATATATAGGTTATGAAAACAACTCAAATTATATATTTTTAAGCAGAAAATCTACACCTCTCAGTCGTCAGCACCTCACCAGATTATGTAAGAAATATTTTGATCTGGCGGATATCCCAAAAGAAAAACAACACTTCCATACTTTAAAACATACAGCTGGAGTACATTTAGCTGATTGCGGACTTGATATAAAGGAAGTTCAGTACATTTTGGGCCACAGAAATGTAGAAAATACTATGATATATTTCGATTTCACATCTAAACAACAAGAAGTTTTATATGGTAAATTAGGAAGAGATTAAGCGGTCATCAGAATAAAAATTATCCCATGTAATTTAGTATAAATAAAATAAAAAAAAGGAGATAAAATCTCCTTTTTAATTTTTTTAGTTCATCTTGTCGTTTAATTTTTTTCCAGCTTTAAACTTAACAGCTTTCTTAGCAGGAATAGTGATTTCTTCACCAGTTTTAGGATTTCTTCCTTTTCTTTCAGCTCTTGCAACTACTTCAAATTTTCCCCATCCGATAAAGTTAACTTCATCTCCGTTTAATAATACTTCCTCAACAGTTGTCATGAACGTATCTAATTTTCTTTCAGCTTCTGCCTTAGATTCAAAATTTCCTCTCTCTGCAAATAATGCTACGAATTCTTTTTTAGTCATTTTAATACCTCCCATTTTTTATCCCTTATAAAACAAGGGCTTCAATGCCTCTATCAATTTATACCATATTTAATAGAGGATTTCAACTTTTTTATATAATTATTATTCTGTTTATTCTCAATAAATAAATAATTTTTCCTCTAATATTGTATATTTTTTTAAAATAATAGTATGAAAATATCGAAATCGGTGGTATATAATATATTATAAAACACAATATTTAGTAAAAAGCATAAAATAAAAACTATATAATGGGGTGAAATTATTTTGAACGAGGTGAAGTGGCTAGGAGAAGAAAATATTTTAGGACAGGATATTTGGAGAAAAAAATATAAATATAGTGATGAAACTTTTAAAGAATGGCTGGAGAGAATTTCTAATGGTAATCTTTTGTTGAAAGAAGCTATAGTTAATAAGGAATTTATTTTTGCAGGAAGGATATTAGCCAATAGGGGGCTACACAAGTTAGGAAGAAAGATAACTTATTCAAACTGTTATGTGTTAACTCCTCCTGAAGATAACTTAGAATCGATATTTGAAACAGCAAAAAAATTGGCTCGTACTTTTTCCTATGGTGGTGGATGCGGGATCGATATATCCAACCTAAGACCCAGGGGAACTGTGGTTAATAATTCGGCTATGGAAACTACAGGATCTGTATCTTTTATGGATCTATATAACCTTACTACAGAGATCATAGGACAAAATGGGAGGAGAGGGGCACTGATGCTCTCCCTTTCGATTGATCATCCGGATATTCAAGATTTTATAGGGATAAAGGGAGATCTTTCAAAAGTCCAGAAGGCTAACATTTCAGTTCGGATGACCAATGAATTTATGGAAAAAGTAAAAAAAGATGAATTGTTTACATTAAAATTTGAAGTTTTAGATACAGATCAGGTCATGGAAAAGGAAGTTAGAGCTAGAGAGCTATTCAAGGAATTGGCACGTCAAAATTGGAATTATGCTGAACCAGGGATGTTATTTTGGGATAGAATATCAAACTGGAATCTTCTCAGTGAAGATGAAAATTTTGAATTTGCAGGAACCAATCCTTGTGCAGAGGAACCTCTTCCTGCAGGAGGAAGCTGTTTATTAGGATCATTGGTTCTTCCTAGTTTTTTAAATAAGACAAAAGATGAGTTTGAGTTTGATAGATTGAAAAAAGCTGTAAGGATAGGAGTAAGAGCCCTCAATGAAGTTTTAGATGAAGGCTTACCCTTACATCCATTAAAGGAGCAAAGGGAATCAGTTGCTGACTGGAGACAGATAGGGTTAGGTATCTTAGGAGTAGGAGACCTCCTTATCCAGATGGACCTCAGATACGGTTCTCCTGAATCTATAGAGTTTTGTGATACCTTGGGGAAGGTCATTATCACTGAAGCTCTAAAAGAGAGTGCTATTCTTGCAAAAGAAGATGGATCTTACCCTAAATTTGATTTAGAGACAATTTTAAAGTCACCGTTTTTAATTGAAAACTCCGATGATGAAGTTATAGAATTAATTAAAAAATATGGACTCCGAAATTCTCAGTTACTCACCATAGCTCCTACAGGGTCTATCGGTACTATGTTACAGATGAGCACTGGAATCGAACCTAACTTTGCCTTTTCCTATATAAGAAAGACTGAAAGTTTACATGGGGAAGATGTATTTTATGAAGTATTTGCTCCAATTGCAAAACAATATATGGAAAGATACGATATCCAGAGTATCGAAGATCTGCCTGAATCTTTTATAACAGCTCAAAATTTAGATCCTATTGAAAGATTGGAAATGCAGGCTACTTGGCAGAACAGGATAGATGCCAGTATCTCCTCCACTGTAAATTTAATAAATAAAACTACTATTGAAGAGGTTGAAAATATCTATCTAAAAGCTTGGGAGTTAGGATTAAAAGGAGTTACAGTATATCGATCTGGATGTGCTCGTGAAGGAATCCTGACATTGGGAAATAAGGAGGAAGATGAGACCTTAGAACTATCCAGGGGAGAATTAAAAAGTATAGCTGAAGATACAATATATTACCCTAAAAACTTACGAATTGGCTGTGGAAAATTAAAGGTAATGATTGGATATTCTCCAAGTGAAAATAAGATTCAGGACCTGTATGTAATAAGAAGTGGATCTGGAGGTTGTGAAAAAAATATTCAAGCTGTAGCCATATTTATGTCCGGGATGCTCAGGTTAGGAGGAAACTTATTTATGCTGGAGAAATCTATTGAAGGTATCAGTGGCTGTCCTGCTTTTGCAGGAGGAAATGCTGTAGGAAAAAAATTATCTAAAGGTGATACCTGTCCACTTGCGATCTTAAATGTATTAAAGGAATTTGAAACTGAAATGGGATTAAAAGACTATGAAGCTGCACAGGCCTTTATAAAGCAGAAAGAGGAGAAACTTAATGAAGAAACCGATGAAGTAAGCACTCACAATGCAGTCTGCCCTGAGTGCGGGGAAAAATTAGAGATCTCTGGTGGATGTTATTCTTGTAGAGCTTGTGGGTATTCAAAATGTGATTAAATTTTGATTAAGTTGAAAACCTCTTACTTTTATAGTATTATATAAAAAAGAGTAGGAGGTTTAATATGAAAATTTTGGTTATAAATGGTCCCAATATAAATATGTTGGGCATTAGAGAGAAAAATATATATGGAAATCTGTCATATCCTAAATTAGTAGAGATGATAGAAGAAAAATCTAAAAAATTAAAGATACAAGTTGAGTGTTTTCAAAATAATATTGAGGGTGAAATAATCAATAAAATTCAAAGTGGATATGGTGAATACGATGGAATTATAATAAATCCTGCAGCATATACCCACTATAGTATTGCTATCTTAGATGCGATCAAATCGGTATCAATACCAACGATAGAAGTCCACCTAAGCAATATACACTCTAGGGAAGAGTTTAGACACCGTTCTGTTACAGCTTCTGCATGTGTAGGACAGATATCTGGATTCGGTCCCTATGGTTACCTTATGGCATTAGATTATTTTAATGAGACAGGAGTTGTTGATGAAAAAATTTGTAATTAAGGCAGATATTATCTTTATAGTTTTATTCATTGGATTTCTTTCTTTTTTTACATTTTTCAAGATAAAAAACAGCTATACTCTGTCACCCTTACCTAGTACAAATAAGAACCTTACTCTGATTAGGAGATCTGTAGATGATTTCTATAGTACCTATAAGAGATATCCTAGTGAGGAAGAGATAAATGGCTGTGATGAAGAAAAAAAATTCTTCTCTATTTTAGCTGATAATAGTAACAGTGGATTTCACCTCTTAAAGAATTTTGAATTCCCAGGGACTCCGGCATATACAAAGGAAGTAGATGGTATACCTGTAGAGATAGAAACAAACAACAGTATTAAAATTTGTAATAAATTAGAAAATTTAGGTTTAGCTAATGAGTTTTATTCTTCAAATGGTGGATGGATCTATTCACCGAAAAACGGTGAACTCAGAGCAAACCTTCAAGATCGTCAGGCTAAAGATAAAAAAACAGCTCCTAGTAGACCTAAATGGGGCAACAACATAGATTGGTATTATAAATAGGAGGGGTAACCCTCCTATTTATATATCTTTAAAATTTTCTTTTTTAATTCATCTGGAACTATATAACTACTGCTAGAGATGTTTTTTATAGCAGTAAAAGGTTTATGTCTATAGTTTTTCTTAACCCTATCCTTCCCCTCAAGTTCCTCTTCTATATCATTTGTAAACTCAACTATCTCTCCTATCTTTTTACTGATTAATCTCCTGATCCCCTTATTTTGTCTCCTACTGACAAGACGTGTCTCTTCATCTCTCCAAAGATGTTCATCTTTATCATATACAGCTACATATGGTATTTTATATTGATTTAATAATCTTATAAATTGAGGAATACTGCTCTTACTTCCACATTCCACAATGGAGTATTCATATTTGTAGACTCCTAATTTTTTTGCTAAAAACGGTATAATAATCTTATCCGTCTGCCCCTCTACTAAGATCACTTTTTTAGCAAAGAAAAGTTCTCCCCTGTCAGGGTTCATCCAATAGTTCATATTGAAATTTTTAATCTCGTCTCCTTTAAATAGATCACCCTTATGCTGCATTACGTGGGTCCCGTCATCATTTTTTCTAACTAAACATATAGATTTATAATTATTTAGCTCTATAAATGAACTAGAATGGGTAGTTACATAGATCTGGCCGCCATACCTGGAAATATTTGTCATAACCGAGTGCAGTTCCCTTTCAGCTTGTGGGTGAAGGTATAGTTCTGGTTCTTCATACATAATAATTGTATTTCCTAATAAGTTATACCGAGTACTCTTTGTTACGCTGGCTATTCTCCTCATTATCCTGAACATTACTTCCCTTTGAAGACCTCTACTGGCATATCTTTCTTCTAGATACTGCATCTCTAAATCTAATTTTTCTATTAATTTTTCTACATAAACAAGTTTATTATTGTTACTTAAAACCAATATAATTTTTTCATATATATCTAAGATTGTCTTATTAGACGAAGCAGAAAATGATGGAACAAATATGATCTCTATATTTTCCCTTATATAATACTCTAAGTGCTTTGATAAAGGTTGGAATTCATTATTGTTTTTTTTATAAAAATACTCTTTTTTATCTTCAGAAAGAACTTTTTTTATTACAATTTCGTCCTCTGAATTTTTAATATCTTTAAAAACATTCAACTCTTTTAATCTCAAACTGTCAAAGGTGAGGATAAGTTCTGTAGGAGTATTCATATGATAACTATGTTTATTTTTAAAAGTAATCTTATCAAAAAATAGGAGTATAGCAGATAAAATATTTGATTTACCGTGGTTACTCTGTCCTATGAATAATAAGAAGTTTTCAAAATCTATATGAGTTTCCTCTATAGATTTCCAATTTTTAATTGTTAAGGTTTTAATATGCATCTATTTCCTCCTATTATTAAACTCATTACTAGTATACCTAATGTTTCATAGAAATGCTAGAAATACTAAATTTTAAAAGGTTTTAAAAGATTTATTTAGTATATAGAAAAAGACTATAAGGCTACTAGGAGGTAGGAATATGAAGATAGGTATTATAGGTTTGGGTAAGATGGGAGGAAAGATTGCACAGAGGTTATTAAAGTATAATCACCAGGTTTTCGTGTATGGACACCATCAGGATAAGGTTGATTTTATGGTAAAAAATGGCGGAATAGGATTTGATGATATGGATAGATTTATAGAAGAGATAAATACCCACGAAACTCCTATAGTTTGGGTTATGATCCCATCTGGAGATCCTACAAACAATGTTTTAATGGAACTTGGGAAAAAATTAAAAAAAGGTGCCATAATCATAGATGGTGGCAACTCCAATTATAAAGATAGCATCAATACAGCAGCACTATTAAAGACAAAATCAATAAATCTATTAGATATAGGAACCAGTGGAGGCCTTTGGGGATTTGAAAATGGATATTGTTTGATGGCTGGAGGAGAAAAAGAACCCTTTGATGCAATAGTTCCTATCCTAAAAGACCTCAGTGCTCCAGAGGGATATGAATATATGGGTAGGAGCGGCAGTGGCCATTTTGTAAAGATGATACACAATGGTATTGAGTATGGGATGATGCAGGCCTATGCCGAAGGATTTGAGATCTTAAAATCTAAGGAAGAATTTAATATAAACCTTGATAAGGTTTCAAACGTATGGCAGCATGGGAGTATTATCGAGTCTTTCTTATTAAATCTAACCAGGGATATGTTTAAAAATGATCCTGATCTAAACAATGTCAAAGGCTGGGTAGAGGATTCAGGAGAAGGACGTTGGACAGTATTGGAAGCATTGGAAAACAATGTTTCTGCACCTGTAATAACCCTGTCACTACTGCAAAGGTTCAGGTCTAGAAAAGAGGAAACGTTCAGTGATAAAGTTTTGGCAAGTTTGAGGAAGGAGTTCGGAGGGCATAGTATAAAGGAGAAGTAGGAGGAATCGAATGGATTTAGATATGAAAACATTATGTGACCTAGGGGGTATTGAGGTAAATACCCAGCCTTTTATTTTAATTATTTTTGGAGGTGGAGGAGATTTAAGTCAGAAAAAATTACTTCCAGCCCTTTATAATCTCTTTAAATTAGATAAATTAAATAATGACTCCTATATTCTTTCCTATGGCAGAAAAGAAAGAACTCAAGCTGAATATAGGACCTTGGTAAAAACTTCTGTTGAGAAAACTTTTAAAGGAAAAAAAGTAAATATTGAGAATAGTTTTTTAGAAAAATTTAGCTATTTCAATGGAGACTCTGAAAAATTAGAGGGTATAGATAATATAAATAAATATATTTGTAAATTTAAAGGTATAAAAAAATATCAAATAATATTTTATCTGGCGACTCCTCCAAATTTAGCAAAAAATATCTTAAAGTTAATTCAAAATCTGGAACTTTGTGACAAACCTTTCAAAAAGAAGATTGTCATGGAGAAACCTTTTGGGATAGATACCGTATCTGCAATAAATTTAAATGATAATCTGCATAAAATATTTAAAGAGGATGAAATTTACAGGATCGATCATTATCTGGGTAAGGAAACTGTTCAAAACATCTTATTTTTCAGATTTGGAAACAGTATATTTGAACCTCTATGGAATAGAAGTTATATAGATCATATTCAAATTACAGTAGCAGAAGATATCGGGATTGGATCTCGTGGAAGTTTTTATGAAAAAGCCGGTGTTTTAAAAGATATCATTCAAAATCACATGATGCAGCTTATAGCACTGGTATCTATGGAGCCACCTACTAACTTTGAAGCTGACTGTATAAGAGATGAAAAAGTAAAGATATTTAAAAACATTTCCAGTATGAGTGAGGAGTATATGGCCGAGAACTTAGTTTTAGGCCAGTATGGACATGGGAAAATAAAACAGGAAGATGTTGCAGGATATAGAGATGAAAAAAATGTATCTAAAGATTCAAATATGGGGACCTTTTTCTCAGGTAAATTCCATGTAGATAATTGGCGTTGGGCAGGAGTTCCATTTTATGTAAGAGCAGGAAAAAGGCTGAATAAAAAATTAACTGAAATAGTAATCACTTTTAAAACTCCACCATTAAAATTATTTGGAAATACTTGCAGAGATATACTTGCCAATGAGCTTATTTTCTCTATCCAACCTGAGGAAAAGATATCTCTATCGATAAATATGAAATATCCCGGAGTTGAAAATTACCCTCATCCAGTAGAGATGAACTTTAATTATTCTAAATTAGACACAATCTCCCTCACTGCCTATGAAAGACTGATCGTTGACTGTATAAAAGGGGACCTAACATTATTTGCCAGACAGGATGGTATAGAGGAGATGTGGAAAGTCATAGATCCTATAGTGAAATATTTCAATAAAATAAACTTTAAATTCCCAAATTATCCTGCTGGTAGTTGGGGACCTGTGGAAAGTAGACACTTATTGGAAAAAGATAATAGGAAGTGGAGAATATGACCCCTATCAAAATATTTGAATCTGAAAGATCCATGGCTATAAATGCTATAGGCATAATAAAGTTTGAATTAGAGAGAAAAAAAAAATTATCCATAGCTTTTTCTGGGGGTAAAACCCCCATTAGATTCTTTCAATTACTGGCTTTAGAAGATATAAATTGGAAAAATATAAATATTTTTTTAGTAGATGAACGATGGGTCCCATTAGATAATTCGGATAGTAACTATCAGATGATAAATACGTTTTTATTAAAAGATATTGCCATTCCAAATAAAAATATCCATCATATACACTATTTTTCATCTATAGAAATGTCTAGAAAAAAGTATGAAGAGGATCTTTTAAAACATTTTAAAGGAGATATAATATTTGATCTGATATTTTTAGGAGTAGGAAATGATGGTCATACGGCATCTATCTTTGAAAAAAATGAAGTAGATTTACTAGAGAGTGTTATTGTGACATCAAGTAGGAGACACTCTCATAAGAGGATCTCCTTAGGGATGTCTTTGATTAATAGAGCTAAAAGAAAAATATTTTTATTGGGGCCTGAAAAAATATTGGTTATAGAATCCTCTACTTCTAAAGATCTTCCTATATCTAAGGTTGTAGATCCAGAGTTTTTATCCTATATAAAATAAATTAAAAAGAAGAGGGAGCAATTAAATAATTGCTCCCTAAATTATAGACTAAATATTGTATTTACAACAAAATAAACTATAATACCTATTATTACAGCCCTTTTATCAGTTCCGCCAATAGATTTCATCTCATTTTCCATATCCTCACTAGAAATAGATCTACTTTCTATAATAGTTTTTGATTTTAAATATCTTCTATACACAAGATTATGAAGTAACCCTCCTGAAAGTAATCCAATAAATAATGATGCTCCTCCTACCATTTCAGCTAGATTTGGCATATATTTACTTACGGCACCTCCTAGGATGTGTACCAATAAAAAATAAGATATCCCTTCAAGGTAGCACTTTCTATAGAGTAAATATAACCAGTTCCCTAAAAATGCCCACCAAGACCATTTCCATGAAAATCCTCCCGAAAGATCTCCCTTTTCAAAGGAGTCTTTATACCAGTTTAAAGTTTTTTTAGTTTTTTCCAGACTTTCTTTCTCGCCAATATAGGCACTTATCAGTCTCTCTTTATCCACTATTCTTCCTCCTTATGCCGTTGATATACGGCTGTTTTTAATTCTTTTATATATTCTGTTTTTTTAGGCATATCTGTAGCACTTGCATCAGCGATCGATTTTTCTACATCGTAGGGAACTCTCACCAAAGATGTCAATATAGGTGAAGATTTCGCTGATTGATAATGTCCTTCTATTATAGCATAAGATGCTTGAGGAATTTCCAATGGATTTCCTACACTACCTACATTAAATAAACTTTTCCCACGAAAATTATCTATAAATGCTCCATGAATATCTCCATATCCCACTATATCCGAAGTTGTTTTAAGATCACTAGGAGACTCAAATAATTCTAGTTTTTCATCTATAGTATTAGTGATATATGTTCTTTGAAAAAGATCTTTAGGTGAGGCATGAAATAATCTTACTAATTTACCACTGATATAAAACTCCAAATATAGGGGGAGACTTTTCATATATTCAAGTCTTTCCTCCCCTAACTCATTTTGATGCCACTCTAATTCCTTAGAAATATTTTCCTTAGTAACATAATAATCCCAGTTTCCTTTGACAACCCATTCACAATTTTTTCTTACTGTGTCAACTACACTTGCTGAGCTGGGACCTTTTCCTATAAGGTCTCCTAAACAAAATATTCTTTCTATACCTCTTTTTTTGATATCTTGCAGTACCGCTGAAAGAGCAGGTAAATTGCCGTGTATATCTGAAATAATAGCTATTTTTTCCATATTCTCCACCCCTACTTTATCTATATAAAAAAAACTGTAAGTATCTACAGTTTTTTTTATATCTTATTTTTCAAATAAATCTTTTCTATTATTATCCAAGAACTCCTCTAATTTTAAAATTCTTTTTTTAGATGCTTTGCATTTGTGGAATTTATAGAGGAAGTAATTTACTATGTCTTCCCTTGTCCCCAAAGAAAAATCTGAAAAAATCTCCATTAAAACATCGCTTCTTTTTAAAAATTTGGTATTTTTTTCTTTTTTCATATTTGCTAGATGTCTTTCAAAGCTAAAAGGCAGCTCTTTTTTAAAACGTCTAAAATAATGATAGACAATGTTGTCATTAAAATCTTCAAAATTATTTTTATTAATTTCAGATACTAATTCCATTACTTTTCCCCATTTTTCTGTCATAATATCCCCCTCCATTGATAAATAAAATAAAACCCGATACTATTTATATACCTCAGTTTCAATGATTTATCAAGGGTTTAATTAAGTTTTATTAATTCAGAAAAAAACCACCTATTCAAATTTATTGAATAGATGGCTGTATATTGACTTTATTTCTTGATATCTTCTAGAGTAATAGAAGATATATTTGTTGCTCTTCCCTTGTTATGCAGGTTTATTTTATCTTGGTTTAATAGTTTTTCAGCTAACTTACTCTCTTTATTATCAGGCAACCCGATAATTTTCCAGTTATTACTAGCTTCTATATCTATTATTCCACCTTTGACATCTTTAATATACTTCATTGTCATATATCTAATTGTACCATCCATCTCACCATACACTTCTTTGGAATCCCATGTTTTTTTAATATTAGTTCTGCCTTCTAGAGCACCACCCTTACCTAACATTCTCTCCATTCTGTATGAGTTCATTCCCAGCTTAATCTTTGTATTATCTTTGATAGGAGTTCCATTTAGAAGAGTTAAATTTTTAATTCTATCTCCTGATTTCTCTCTGACATCGATATCATAAGTAACTCCTTTGGCAAAATCAAAGGTAGCATATTTTTCACTTCTTCTATCTAAATCAAAACTGATCAGTAGATCTCCATCTTTTATAGTGTTGTAATAAGCTGCCGACCATTCTAAATAATCCTTTAAATCTTTACCAGTAACTTCATATACAGTTATCTCTCCCCCTGTATATCTATAGTTAAAGTTGATATCCTTTTTCTTAATCAGTCCCTTGTCCAAGTTAGCATGTTCCTGGTCCACTGAAAGTGCAATTACGTCCACTCCGCTTTCTTTGGCAAAATAGAATCCTACTTCTCCAAATAGAGTAGCTAAACCTGTATCTTTTGTATAGATAGTAGGAATTCCTTTCAATTCATTTTTAGCCACTAGATCTTTTTTTGTTTCACCTACTACAATATTAGCATCTGCTCTTAATTTATCATGAAATCTCTTATAGATTTCTTCAATCTTTTTATCTGATTTTACACCTTTAACTGAAACACTTTCACTACCTTTAGACAATAACTTTACTTTTTTATCTGTTACATCAAATTTTAAATCTACTACTGAAATATTTTTACCATATTTATATGGTTCAGTAATTAATACACCATTGATAATTTTTTCAGATATATTTTTATGGTAATGTCCTGCCAAGATAACATCTATTTCCGGAATTTCATTTGCAACGTCTGTTACTCCTGTTCCTGCTATATTATTTTCATTAGGTAACCCCATATGAGCTAATAATACGATACTGTCAACACCTTTACTCTTTAATCTTACTATTTCTTTTTTTATCTCTGCGATAGGATCTCTAAATACTAAATCTCTTAAATTGTCAGTTCCCTCTTCAAATTGCTCTATAAGGGGAGTAGTCACACCAATTATTCCGATTTTAACACCCTCTATCTCTACTATAGTAGATGGCTTATAATAGTTTTTATTTGATTCCGTATAGACATTTGTAGCTAATATATCTCCATTAAATTGATTAAAAGCTCTATCCAAAAAATCCATCCCAAAGTTAAATTCATGATTTCCTGGAACTATCATATCATATCCCATAGTATTATAGATTTGCATTATAGGATGCTTATTTTCCTTATAATATATATCATTAAATTTTTCAATTCCATTATCCTGTATAGCATCTCCTAGATCAACTAAAACAACATTATCATTCGTTTTTCTATAACCTTTTACAAGTGTTGAGATCTGCGAGTATCCACCTGAATAATTTTCCATATCAGTAGAATAATCCCACGGTGAGATCCTTCCATGCACATCAGAAGTTCCTAGGATCTTTACATCCACTTCCTTGGCAAATAACATATTACCTAAAATTAAACAACCAACCACTAACTTAAACATTTTTTTCATTTTTTTCTTCACATCCTTCTAATTAAGTAGAGACATTATAGCACATCAAGGGGTAAGAAAAATAGACTAATATTAATTTGTTCTTAATTTATTTTTAATTTAGAAAAAAACCACCTATTCAAATTTATTGAATAAGTGGTTTATATATTTAATTTGTTTTTAATTTAGTTATTTTAATTATAGAAAAAATCATAATACTCATACTTATCCATTGAACAAGTAGTGGTAGACACTCGGAGTAGGAAATAAAAGTTCACAGTAGATTTTTTATCCTACTACATGAAATATTCCAAAAAGAGATTAAGATAATTTTCACCTTATTCTTCAACAAGGTTTTGATTTACAAGTTTTTTTGTTTTATAAATATATTTCTCTTTATAGTCTTTTAATAATTCAAAAAATTTACCACTTAAAATTAAAATTGTAGCAACATTAATAAATGTAGGAATAGCTGTAGTTATATCAGCTAAAAGCCATACTGTCCCACCTGGCATTCCAGAATAAACTGCTATAACAACCATTAAAAAACCAGGGATAGGATAAAAAATTCTAAAGAATTTTAAAATTTTATTTTTTAAAGTTATATTTTTTTTCATTAAATGTCTTAAAATTATTTCATAATATGCATACCAACCTGAAGAAGTAGTCACCCCAAATAAAAATATTCCAGTTGCCAAAAAAATTCTACTTGATGATCCCATACCTGTTTCAAACGCTGATAAAGTTAAAGATGCTCCTGTTAAGCCACTATTCCAAACTCCTGACATTATTATTACAAGAGCTGTAATACTACATACTACCATTGTATCTACAAATACTTCAAATGCTCCCCATAAACCTTGTTTTATAGGGTGACTTGTTTTCGCTGAAGCATGAATCATTGGTGAACTTCCCCATCCAGCTTCATTACTAAATACAGATCTTGCAATTCCTGTCCTCATTACTGCTATAAATGCTGCACCTGTAAATCCTCCAACTGCAGCTGTACCGTTAAATGCACCTTCAAATATTAATCCAAATACTTCTGGAAGTTCACTAATGTTAGAAAATATTATGAATAATCCTGAACCTACATAAAATAAACACATAAAAGGAACTAATTTCCCTGCTATTTTTCCTAACCCTGAAATTCCTTTAATAATCATAATATAATTAAAAACAATATAAATAATACTTGCAGTAATAAGGTTAACACCAAAAGTAGAGCTAACAGCTTCCGAAACTGTGTAATTTTGTACAGTTATAAAGAACGTTGAAAATATTCCTCCTCCAAACATAATAGCGAAAACATACCAATATTTAAATCCTTTTTCTTCTCCAAGACCTTTTTCCATATAATAAGTAGGTCCTCCATAAGGTGAACCATTTTCATCTATATTTCTATAATGCACTCCTAAAGTAACCTCAACCATTTTGATTATCATCCCTAAACTAGCAGCAATCCATAACCAAAATAATGCGCCAGGGCCACCTGTAGCTATAGCCGTGGCCACTCCTCCAATATTTCCAACACCAACTGATCCTCCAATTGCAGTACTCACTGCTTGGAAAGGTGTTATTAATCCGATTTCTTCTTCCTTGTTTTCATCTTTTTTATTTTTTATTACACTCCCGATAGTATGACTAAATATATGAGTAAAGTACCTTATTTGAAAAAATCCACTTTTTACTGTAAAATATATTCCAGTTGTTAATATAGTTAAAATTAAAGGTAATCCCCATAAATACGAAACCAAACTTTCCATAAATGAATTTATCATTGCATTCCTCCTTTATTTTTTTGTTACTTCTATGAATTTTTCAAAAATTTTAAGCATATCCTTACTTCCACGAGCAGTCATCATTTCAGGGTGCCATTGAACTCCTAATAAAAATCTTTCTTCTTTACTTTCAATAGCTTCTATTATTCCATCATTAGTAGTAGCTACAATTTTTAATCCTTTTCCTATTTCATCTAACGCTTGATGATGGAATGAATTAGTTATAAGTTCTTCTCCAAATAAATCATTTAAGATACTATTTTTTTTGATATTAATTTTATGTACTTTTAATTCTGGAAGATAATCTTGATTATGCTTTAATATTTCTTTTGATATGTTCTTTATATCTTGATGGAGTGTTCCACCTTTAAAAACATTAATCATTTGCATCCCACGACATATACCTAAAATAGGCTTATTCATAGACAAAAATTCTTCTAATATTATCCATTCGTTTGTATCTCTTTCAGGAGATACAAGATTAGTTCCCTCTAAAAAATCCTGATTATAATACCTTGGATTAATATCCAAGCCTCCGGACATAAGAAGTCCATCAACCAACTCTAATTGTCTTTTAATTACCTCTCTATCATTTAATACCGGTATTATAAGTGGAATTCCACCTGCTTTGACTATTGATTCTGCATAATCAATGCAAACCGTCGTTCGATGATAATGTTTCAATTCTTTCTCTTCTTCATATGCAGATGTGATTCCAATTATAGGTCTTTTCATATTTCCCCCTCCATAATGTAGTGAATACTATATTAATACAACAAAAATGTAGTGATGTCAATAAAAAATAAAAAATATTTAAATAAAAAATAAAAGCCTGGAAAACCCAGCCTTTTATTTAAATTTTATTATTACTTTGTATTTAAATATAAAAAATCCATTTCTACCCTTTTGCTTTCTAATTCTTTATAGATTTTTTCTTTATTTTGCTCTAATAAAGCCATTAATAATATATTACAAAATTCCATTACTACAACATAAGAATTAAAGAAACTTTCATTCTCTCCATTAACTTTAAATACAACATCACTAATAAGATTTATTTCAGAAAAAAGACTTCCTGTTACAGTAACTATTTTTGCTTTTTTAGATTTTGCAATCTCTGCTGCCTTTAATTCATCGATTAATGTTCCAGGAAAAGTAATTATGAGAAGAACATCATCTTCTAAAATATGAGTCAAATTTTCGTAAAGGCCTACTCCACCTCCTTGAAGTAATACAATATCTATCATCATTCTCTTCATGTGCCACGATAGAAATTCCGCTACAGCTCTACTTGCTCCAATACCCATTACATAAACTTTTTTATTTTTTTCTATATAGCTTACAGCTCGATCTAATTCTTCTGGATCTATTTCTCTAAGAAATTCTTCTAACCCTTTAAGATCTGATTTAACCATTTTATCAACTATATCGTGACTAGTATTAAAGTTATACCAATTTTCTTTGATTCTTTTAGATGGTGTTTTAGCATTGCTTAGTTCTTTAATTACATATGATTTTAAATCTGAGAAACCTTTAAATCCAATTGACCTTGACGTTCGTATAATAGTGGCATCGCTTACTCCTATTTCTTTTCCCAATTCTAAAGCAGATAGTATAGCTACTTTTTGTGGAAACTTCCCCATAAATTCTAGAATCTTTTTCTCTCCTTTTGTTAAACCTTTATAATTATTTTTATAATACTTTAAAAAATTTATCATTATACCTCCTCAACTATTTTAAAACAATTAATCCCATTATACCTTAAATAATTGTTTTTATAAAAAAAAGCTAATATTGTTTGTAAATTCTTTGATTTGATATATATTTTTAAAATATTCATAATGATATCATCTTTAATTTTCCTATTTAATATGCTATCTAATTTATTATTTGAATTTTGAGTAATAAAAAAACAATAATATTTAATTGATTTTTAAAATGATTGAGATTGTATCGTCTATTTTAAATAAATATACAATAAATAAAGTTCGTAATTATAACATATTAGTCTAAAAAAAGATATAACATAAGGTATGGTTGTAACATAAGAAATATATTACAATTTAAAACAAAGTTACTTTAATATAAAATCTATTACATATATAATGCTTTGAAGAATATTGTCGTAATACTTTAATTTATCAAAAAGTAGCTAAAATTGTTAATTAAAATAAAAGGGGGTTATTTATGTGAAAAATGAAAAAATGAATGGTTTGACCTTACTAATAATTATTGGAGTATCTGCTGGAGGAATGTTTAGTTTACCATATTTACGAGATACGTATTTTGTAGCGTTAAGAGATGGTCTACGTTTAACAAATACTCAATTTGGAAAATTATTATCAGTGTATAGCATTGTTAGTATTGCTATCAGTATTCCTTGTGGTTGGATAGCAAGTAAATATTCAGCCAAAAAAATCCTTATAGGAATTGTAGGATTAACTGCACTGTCAGGATATTGGTATGCAACATTCCCAACTTATTTATCTTGTCTAATTATTTTTAGCATTTGGGGTTTTACAACTACAATGTATTGGCCATTGTTAACAAAAGCTGCGCTTACAGTAGGAGGAAAAAATGGGAATGTAAAATCTTATGGAGTTGTTGAATCAACAAGAGCTGCTGCATATGCAATTATAAGTTTTATATCTGTAGGTTTATTCTCTTATTTAGGGTCTCAATCATTAGGAGTTCAAGGTGTAATTGTATTTTATTCTTCGATATTATTAATAGTAGCAATTGCAGCAGGAGTATTTATAAAGGACGATAAAGAAGATAAGGTTATTCAAAACGAAAACATTGATAAATTTAAACAAGTAATCAGAATATTAAAGAATCCCAATGTTTGGTTACTTGGTATGACTATTTTTATAACATTATCTATGTATATTTGTAGTGGAATGATTATTCCTTACTTAGAAGAAGTTTGGAAAGTGTCTCCTGAATTTGCTGCAATTTTTGGAATTTTCCGTTCAGCAATTCTCATAACAGCAGCTGGGTTAATTGGTGGAATAATCTCTAAAAAATTAAATAGTGTAATAAAGATGATTTTTATAGCATATGTTGTTGCCATAGGAGTTACAATAATTTTAATTCTTATACCTACACAACCAATGTTTAAAACTGTTTTAATCATTGTTTCTTTGTTATTAATATTTTCTATAGTTATTAATAAAACTATGTATATGGCTCCTACAGTAGAGATAGGAATTAGACCTGAAGATGTCCCAATGGTTTCAGTAGTATTAAGTATGATTGGGTTCTCATGTGAGATGTTTATGTATACATTAGTAGGTAACTTTGTAGATAAAAATCCAGGTATAATTGGTTATAGAAATGTATTTTATCTATTGATTTTTTATGGAATAATAGGTGTAATAATAATGGGAACTTTAAGATATAGAATTTCTAATAAGAATAGCAAAGTTCAATCTCAAACATTAAATTAGAAAAATATTGTATAAATGTATTATTTAATGAAATTATATAGGAGGATAACAATGAATATAAATAGTGAATACTTATTAAAGAAATTAACAGATATACTAGCAATAGATAGCCCATCAGGAGATTGTATTGAGGTTATAAATTATTTGAACAAAAATTTTAAAGATTTAGGACTTACAACAAAAATTTCACCTAAAGGTGCCCTTACAGTAATTATTAAAGGGAGAGATGTAGAAAATCCAGTAGCAGTGACTGCACATGTTGATACTCTAGGAGCTATGGTTAAAGAAATAAAACCTAATGGAAGATTAAAACTTACACAAATAGGAGGATATCCTTGGCCGACAATAGATGGAGAATATTGTACAATTTCTAGCTTAGATGGGAAAAAATATAGAGGTACAATCCTTTTTGATAAAACTTCGTGTCATATCTATGGTGATATTCCTAGAACAATGATAAGGAATGAAGAAAATATAGAAGTAAGAATAGATGAATTAGTTTTTTCAAAAAAAGATACTACTAAACTAGGAATAGAGGTAGGAGATTATGTATATTTTGATAAAAGAACAGAGATCAGGAAAAATGGTTTTATAAAATCTAGACATTTGGACGATAAAGCTTGTGTAGCAATACTCCTTGAAGTTGCAAGAAATATTGTTGAAAATAATAATATTCCATCAAAAACAACTTATTTTATCATATCGAATTATGAAGAAGTGGGCCACGGAGGAGCAGGTCTAATAAATAATAAAATAAAAGAAGTTATAGCTGTAGATATGGCTACACCTGGAATAGGGCAACAATCAAAAGAACAAGAGGTAACTATATGTGCAAAAGAAAGCACAGGACCCTATGATCTAGAATTAAAGAAAAAACTTATAAAAATAGGAAAAGAAAAAAACCTTAATTATAATATCGATGTGTTTAAATACTATAATTCTGATGCGAGAGTTGCATTGGTTGCAGGAGGGCAGTTTAAGCACGCTCTTATAGGTCCAGGAGTAGACGCATCTCATGCTTACGAAAGGACTCATATACAAGGCCTTGAAAATACAGTTAAGTTGCTTATAGCATATTTAAACTCTTAAACATAAGTAGTATTTAAACTATTCTGTTAGTTTTAAAGTGAAAGGGAAGAGTATTAAAATTTAAAAATAATCTTACTTGTAGGTGATTATGACAGATAAAAAGGAGGAGAAATAATGAAAAAAGCAAAAATACAAATAACAGTAGTTAATAGGCTAGGTAAATGTAAGTGTCACCGTGGACATCAAATTGGAGATTCTTTTGATTATGATACACAACGAGGTGAGATCTGCCCTATGGCAATGCATATAGCATTTCCGTATATTGATATTCTCAGATATGGTGGATCTCTTCCAGCTAATAAAGATGGAAAAAATTATTTTTGTTGCTCAGATGTAGATGTAATCAATGTTTTTAGTCTTGAAATTACAAAATAAAATAAATCTTATCTATATGTTCTTTTAAAATCCAAAATAATTTAAGATTATGTTAATTTTTTATTGTCATCATTAATTTTGGCGTAATAATTATAGAAAAATATAAAAGGGCATTTCGATCTAATCAATCGGTCTGCCTTTTCTTTACAATATTCCTTATTTTGATTTTTAGATTAAATAAAATAATTATTATAATACATAATATCTGTATATATCAACCCTTACTGGCAGAAATTAGAATTTATATAAATTAAAAAGTTGTAAATTAGTACATAATCATAAATTTAAATATATATTTATAAAAAAAAGAGAAAAGTTAAACCATCAAATGCTAAAAGTATTATATTTGATAGAGGAAAAAACTTGCTAAATGGGAAGAGATGGACAAATCTACTAAAATTGGTATATTCTTTAGCGAGCCTAGTTCAGCAAGGCAGGAATTGTTAAAAAAATCTGCCTAAATCAACAGACCTATCAAAACATAGCCAAAAAAGAGGGTGTCCAGAAAAGTCTGCAAAGAGAAAATAGTTCCTATGATAATTTTTAACACGATAAAAAGGGGCTGTTGCAAGTTTTGTGTAAACTCTAAAAATTAATGTAAAATTTCTATAAAATGGAGAGGTGTAATTGCTTTAATTACTGTTTCTCCTTTTTTACATAGTAGAACTTTCTTTTTTGTGTGTCAAGAGCAGAGCCTAAAATTAGCCTCTTTAAAAAGGTGTATTTTAGATTGTACTTACTTTAATCTTTTTTCAAAAAATATTTGTAATTGAGAGTGAATTACACCCCAGTTTCTTCGGCGTCCTGTCCATTTTCGTGTAATATCCATTGTAGTGAGATAAAGAAGCTTAAATAAACTATCATCTGTAGGAAATACAGATCTACTTTTACTTGCTTTTCTTAGCGGCCTATTAAACCCCTCTATTCTTTAATTCATTCATTTAAAGTAGCTAGAACTTAGTACTTTCATTTTCACCAACCCACATCCATAAAATTTCTTTCATTCCATCCATATTAATTCCAATAGCGATATAGACAGCCTTTTTAACTATGCGCCCTTCACTTCGAACGTTGTAATGAATTGCATCCATAAAAACTACAGCATATGTGTCTTCTAATGGCCTATCTTGCCATTCTTTAGCTATAGGAAAGATCTTATCAGAATTCTACTAATAGAACTTTTGGAGATATCAAAATCATACATATCAGCGACATGAGTCTTAATATCACTAAGAGTCATTCCTTTGGCGAATAAAGAAGTAACTTTTCCTTCAAAGTCTTGGCTTATTGAGTTTTGATGCTTTTTAATGATCTGTGGTTCAAAATCATTGTTTCTGTCTCTAGGAACACTAATCTCAATTTCTCCAGATCTACTTTTTAGTGTTTTTTTAGAATATCCGTTTCTAAAATTATCCGTAGGTTTATTAAGGTAATCATATTTACTATAACTAAGTTGCTCCTCAAACTCTCCATCCAAAGCACCTTCAAGCATTTGTCCTAATACACTAAAATCTAAGCTATTATTAGGTGCTTTACTAAGGTACTCTCTTATTAGCTCTTTTCGCGCTAATTCATTAGGGAATAAATCTTTTCTAAAAAAACCTCCAAATTAATGTAATTATAGCTTACACCAATTTGAAAGTTTACACAAAATATGAGACAGATCCTTCTAATCACTATATCTTAAGAATAACGACTTACTATCTACCACAAACTTCCTCCTCTTAAAACTATTATTGACACTTCTCAATTTTAACCTTAATAATATTTCCACCTATACTTTCAACTAGTTTTTCAGCCTTATTTTTATTTGTAAATAACCTTGGCTTTCCTATTGTACAAAATGTTATACGAGTCGGAATTGAAGTTTCTACAAGATATGCTTCATTTTTTACTATTATATAAAAATTCTGTTTCATCAACCCTCCTACTACTTAGCTAATATCCATTCTCTATTTATTTTAAAGTCTGATTTTATTTAATATTATAATAAATTTACTCCTTAATATCTCTAATGGTATGAATTGTTTTCCAACAATTTATATGTTATAATATTAATTTTTTCTAATTAAATTGAAATTGCATTACTTCCTCTAGAAGAAATATAAATCATAGTTTTTATAATAAACAACTAAAAAGGCACTAATTTAGTGCCTTTTTTAACATCTCAATTATTTAGGTTGAAATTCAACTTTTTTTAATTTTTCTACTATATATTTTGCTATACTTGGTTCATATGAATAGTGTCCTTTCGAATTATAAAAATCTTTATCTGAAATATAATTTTCTAAAACTTTTTTCACTACCGGATATGTATTCCCCTTTGAATTTCTAATTTTCAATTCATCATAAATACTTACAATTTCAAAGGGGCGTCCTGTCTGCGTTTTTAATTTTAACCCTATATGTAGTATATCTAAATAACTTAAAAAGCTATCATTATTTTTTATATCCCCCACTTTATTTTCTAACTCTTGATTTTTACTAATTAATTTTTGAATCTCGCCTGAGTATTTAATCTCTTTTGTTTTAAACCCCTCTATTATTATATTTTTTTCTTGAATAGCATTTGCTAGTTTTTCTTTCTGAGATTTCATCCTTTCAACACTTTTTTCTAAATTATCAATTATTATATTTAACTCAGCTAGTTTTTCTTTTTCTTTGATTCCAAACAAACTCATAATAAACCTCCATTTTTAATTAAAATAACTTATTCAAATCTTTAATTATTTTCTTTTGTATTCCACACAATAGACTCTGTTATTAATTCCAATTCAAAATCCGTTTCTGCTAATTTTTTCGCAACAGAAAGAATTTCAAGTGCTTTTTTATGCTCATTTAACCTACCGTATAATCTACCTAATTCATAATAAATTTTAGCTTTTGGTTTAGATATTTTTTTAGCTTTTAGAAAATATTTTATAGAATCCTGGTATCTCTTAACTTCTCTGTAACAATCTCCTAAATTCATCAAGAGTTTAGGGTTATTTTCTTGGCCTAAAGAGATTAAAGTCTCAAATACCACTATAGCTTCTTGATAAATTTTTAGCTCAAAAAATGACTGTCCAATTATATCCATAAAAAACATATGTAAATTAAGATTATTTTCATTCATATCCTTTAAATCTACTTTTTTTATATACTCAAGTGTTTCAGTATATCTTTCTAAATTATAAAAAGTACAAATTATTTCACTATAATTATCATAACTATGATTACCTTGTTTTTCTGCTTTCAGTAGATATTCTAAACCTTCCTCTTGTCTTCCTAACCTTATCAGGGCAAAACCAAGTTCATATAGTAGTGTTGGTGTTAATTGATTTTTATTTATCTTCTCTTTTGAATCTTTTACGTGATTATTTAGATTTTTTATAAGTTCTTCATCTATCTTTTGAACCTCTTTTTCATTCGTAGAGATTATTTTAGCATTCACAAGATAATTCCAACCTTCATGATATCTTTTTAATCGCGTCAAACAAAACCCTATCTCATAATACAAGTCATTTTTTACTCCTAAATTATTTTTAGCATATTGTTCACAATAGACTAAAGCTTCTTTAGCTTTTGCTAACATAGTTTCATTGTCTATATTATCAGATTCTAATCCTTCTAATGCTCTACATTGTTCTATCCTTATTTTAGCTAAAAATAATGACCTTTTTTCTTTAATTGATTCTAGGCAATTAAAATAAACTTGCTGTAAATTTTTATGGAGAAGATAATCCCCAAGATAAATAATAAAATCAATATTTTTTAGATCTGATATAAGGTTTTCTACTTGTTGAAACTTTTCTAATTCAATATTATTTTTTATTAAATATTCTATTATTATAGAATTTTCATTCTCATTCAATGTTTCGAACTTAGACAGCCACCTTAAAGACTGTTTATAATCTTTTAATTCGTATAGTGTTATTCCTATATTTTGTATTATATCTTTATTCCAACCACCTGAAATTTCCAACCCCTTATACAAGATATCTAACGATTCTTTTTTTCTTTGAAGTATTCGATAAGTTGTTCCCAACTCATTAAAGATCCAGGGATCCTTTCGCCCGAGTTCTTTGGCTCTCAATAAATTTTCTAAAGCTTCTTTTGATCTCCCCAGCGCATTTAATGTCCACCCTTTTTCACTGTATATCCACTCATCATCTCTTCCTTCTTTTGAAACTTCCTCTAAATATTTAATGGATTCTTCATAATTGCCTAAACTATTATTTAAATGTGCTAAAAAAGATATATTCTCTATATCTTTTTTGTAATGGTAAGAAACTTTAACCATCTCTAAGGCTTCATATGGACTTTCCATAGCATTTAATACCTCACTTTTTAAGAAATACAATTTAGATAATTCTGTAATTTCTTCTTCCGTTAAATCTTTTCCCATTCTATTTATAACATGATCTATATTTAATAGAGCCGTTGTATACTTTCCTTCTTCATATAAAGTTCTCATTTTTTTTAAATCTTTTATCGACATAATGCCTCCTAATTTTAATTATATTATTTAAAATAGCTATTATGAATAAGCTATTATGACTAACATTATAATTATTACACCTATTATATTTTTTAATATAAATTTCATAATTTATTACTCCTTTTAATTGCCTTTCTAAACATGAAATAATAAAAAGTTGCTTTAAAATTAATTTTAAAACAACTTTTTATATTTTTTTTGTATCTATTCTCACAATAGATAGTTCTTTTATATCCTTACTCCTCCTATAGACATTTTAGAATAAGTAAACTTAGTTATTCGTTTCTATAAATGTAATTTCTACACGTCGATTGGCTGCCATTTCAGGGATAGATTTTTCCAGTTTATAGATAGGTTCTCGTTCTCCCTTACCAACAACTTCTAGTTGATATTTATCAAAGTCTAACCTTTCCTCCATATAGTTCTCTATAGCCCTAGCTCTTCTCATAGAAAGTTTATCATTATATTCATAACTACCATTTGTATCGGTATGCCCAATTATAATTAAAGTTCCTTCTAATTCTTTAATTTGGTCTATAAATTCATTTAATTTAGGAATATCTTTATTTAGAAGGACTGACTTGTCAAAATCAAAGTTCGCCCCTGCACTAAGAGTAAGTTTTAAGATTACCCTTGGAACTTTTCTGATTACAATTTTTTTATCTTCTCTATAGTTTGGTTCAGCACAAGAAATAAGTGTAAGAACCATAACTAATAAAAAAAGTTTTTTCATGTGTTAACCACCTTTTTAAAATTTACCCACAATATTAATAAACCAACCGTTTGCATCATAGTCATCATAACGAAGATCATCTTCAAAACTAGAAAAATTATAACCTAATCCAACTTTAAGGTTGTTTCCCAAATGTCTATTGACGCTTATAAGTGCACCTTGCTCTAAAGCATTTTCATATTGATCAAATTTCCAATGATATTCAGAAAATATATCCCAATTTTTAATAATATGATAAGTTGATTTCATCCCTACTAGATAGATCTGTGTTCTCATCTTAATATTATTTCCAGAGGCCCTCTCAATTATTTCACTTTTATCCTTTCCTGCTAATTTCAGTCCTAAATCCCATCTAGCATTATATGAATAAATTGTTTCAAATTCAAAAATGTGACTATTTTCATCGGAATAATCTATATCACGATCACTTTCCTTTTCTTGATCTTGTAAATAGGTATATCTAGTAAGAAAATTCAATTTATCGTTGTATATAGGCCTATAAGCTAGTCCCAAATTACCTTCTGTAAATTCCGCTTCCTTTTTAGATGTAGTTTTATTATCTGTCCTAGAATAATTTAATTTTCCTACAATTGTATATTCATTAGTCCACTTATATTTAAAGCTATTGGTAGTTACCCATTGGTTTACCTTTTCATCTCCCTTATCTTGTCTAAATTCAACCTTATTCTTTAGAGTTAATTTTGAGATTTCAGCACTTTGATATAAGCTAATAGCTCTTCTACGAACATCTTCTTCATTATCTTTTTTTAACTCCCCTGTTTGCAAAGCTGCTCCTATTTTATAATCTTCAATATATTCATAATCTATTCCATAGGAATCTGTTCTTCCCTTACCGTTATTTTCATCCACAAATTGATTTTCTTGATAAATGTCCACTTTCTCAGTAAGGCTAGCTCTTTGCCCAAAGGTTACGTTATTTTTATCAGAATCTTCCATCTCTTCTAATACATATCCTAAGTAAATATCGTAGTCGTCATATAAACTATAATCAGCTGTAGCATCTGCTGAATATCCACGATCACCAGTGCTATATTCTCCAGTTAACTTTAGTTTATCGTTGATTTCTGTTTCTCCTCCAATAGTATATAGATCATTATCACTATAATCATCATTAGAGCTTACAGTTGTTTGAGCTTTTACATATAGCTTCGTATCCTCTGTAAATTCATACTCAACCATTCCACCTACAAGATTACCTTTACCCAATTTATCATTTTCCAATTCTTGAACATGTTTGGCCTCTGCTCCTACCTTTAATTTATCAGTAACAGCATACTCTCCTTGGATTTGAAGCTCTTCAGTATCTGTAACTTTTTTTTCATTTATATCTCTTTCTATTGTAGAAAGATAACGCGATTTAAATTGCAAGTTATTATTAGGACGATACCTAATTTCTGTACCATAGCTCTCCCAAGAAAGATTATCATCTTTAGAAGCATATGAATACTCTGCATCCTTGTTTTGGTACCAAACTTTAATATCATTTCCATATGGACTAAATAGTTCTGGGCTTAGATCATAAAAACTAAATACTCCTGCTACTCTAAATGCTTCTCCATCTTTATCTTTGCCATTAGAATTTGATATTTCTTTGAAATTTAATCCTCCATCAAAAGATACAAAATTACTATCAACTTGAGTTCCCTCTGACTTACTATATTCAGCTGTTAAATATGTTCCTTCAGTAGCTCTTAAAGTAAGATCTGTTCCCATCATTTGGTAATCTTGAGCATCTTTTTCTTCATTAACATAGGTACCACCTATTCCAATATGATCATTGACCCATCCTTTTCCACGTCCTCCAAATGTCAGGTTATCCATGGAATCAGAGTCATCTGGAATATATTCATAATCTACAACTAAATAATTTTCATAGCCATCTCTAGGATTATCTTTTATAATAGATCCAAAAGAATCAGAAGAAATATCCGATAGTGGTCTAGTTAAGATAATACGTCCTTGATAATTATCTATTTCATAGTCTTTCCCTTCTTGGATATAGATTATATCCTCAGTAACTTTAGTAGTTTTATTAACTAATTTTATTGCTACTTTGTCACTACCAGCAGCTATATCTCCATGTTTTAGAAAATATAAACTTCCACCTGTTCCTAAAAATTCATCATGGGAAGAAAGTAAATTTGGTTCAGAGACAAATCCAACTAAATTTAATTTATCTTCTCCATAGCTAGTAGTCTTACGTGTTCTATAGTCAGCCTTAGCACCATATAAACTCCTGTTATATTGACTAAATTCTGTAGCTGTTAAACCAGTATTATAGTTCCCCCATAAATATCTTGATTTATCATAATCTACACTAAGATATAGTTTTCCTTGAGTATTTACTTCACGACGAATAGTCGATTCATCACCATAAGTGGGGTAATATCTATCGTCATCATCTACCCTTTCAAAAATATTATAGCTATCACTTTTGTATATATCTTTAAACAGGTCTTTTATATTATTTTCACGGGTATCCATCTGTGCAGTTACTCTTAATTTATCACTAAATTTTCCCATTCCAAAATATGCTAACCTTCCACGGTTATAAATATCTCCATCATATTCAGAGTCTACACTAAGAACTTCTTTATTTGAAGTGACATAATTTTTACCGATATACATATCTGCTAATCCAGTCTGAACAAAATATTTTTCCGGAATTTCAACATAAATTTCATACTCTTGAGTTTCTTCATTATCATAGACTACTTCTACAGGAATAAAGTATCTATCGGTAGGAAGATACTCTTCAGCAAAAAGCGTTTCTTTTTCGATAGTATATTCTTCTTGTCCAATAATAACTTTGTCAACTCCTACTAGGTTAGTTCCATGAAATCTAACCATTCCCGAATTCACGGGAATATTATGACGCATTAGTTTTGCTTGTCCAAATGTTCTTTTGTCATCTTCTAATTCTCCAAAATCTTCCATGGTAAAATCTGTTTCTTTTTTTACTAGATCTACTACTCCTGTAGTGGTAATATCCATATTTCCTTCAGCATCCCATGATACTAACCTAAAGAGGAGTTGTCTTCCTCCCTTTAGGTCATAGTCTTCAGCTATCCCATCCCACTTTATATCCATATTATTATGTAGTTCATCGCCTGTAATTGTTTTTATTGGTGCCATAAGATTAATATCATCACCACGATAGATAGCTAATTCCCACTTTTTTACATAGTACCCATAGTTAGTTTTCACACTAAAATTCATTTCTTGTTTAAGATTTCCACTTTCTACTACTGCTTCATTGTTTACTGTTATTTTCATATCAGGTTCAATTGTATTTATATCTCTAGTTGCCCATATAGCCCCTTCATTTAGATAAACTCTAGTGTTATCTGTCTGCACGCCCATTTTATTATCTATTTCCATCTCTTCACTTCTTATTAACTCTAAATTTTCTACTTCGTTCGTAGGAATTTCTACACCTAAAGCTGCTACAGAAAGTAATGAAGTTATTAGTATTATTATTTTTTTTGTATTAGCCATTTTCTTTACCCCTTACCTTTCTGACTTTATTTGCATCTTTGATATTAAAATCATCCAATTCCCTTTGAATACTAAAGTTAAATTTATTAAGTCCATTAGGAGTTATTCTCTTTACTCTAGGATTTTCACTAATAACTCTCATCCCTTGAGGCAGACTATCTCTATCAACTTTTACTAGAAAATTTGAACCTGTTTTTTTAGTAACCCACTCATCCGGTACATGGTAACGACCAAATTCATCAGTAGTTATAACTACTCCTCCTAAAGTAATTAACCTTATCCCAGGGATTCCATCCTCATAAATACCAAAGTTTTCCACCACAATCTCTTGGAGATAATTTGGTGATCCCTTTTGTGCATATATATTTCTTGTGATTTTTAGGTTTTCTCTAGCCAGTCCTTCTTTTAAATCGCCTTTATGAGAAGCTTTTGCCTTCCCATTACTATCTATAAGAATAGTTGTTCCATCTTTACTAGTAACCTTTAGAGGTTCCCATGTAGAAGTTATTGTTTCATATCTTATAATAGCTTTATTAGGCTCTTTTATTTTTCTATTTCTAGAAACACCACGAAGTTTTCCTATAGTGATACCTCTAACTAAAGGTGAGCTTTTATCTTTAATTTTTGTTGTTTTATCGCCAATAGTTAAAGTTGTAGTATTTGGAATATAGTTTGTAGGATCTATTGAGCTTATTAATTTAATTCTTTTAGCAGTTGCATCTGCTTGATATCCATCTCCATTTATATCTTCAAATACTTTTCCTATAATAGTTGCCGTATCAAACAATGCATCTGGAATAACTTCTACATCTGCTGAGTCATAGTTTGATACAACCTTCCCACCAGATACAGCATGTGCAGTATTTACATATTTACCAAAAGTGGTTCCAATACTAGCACGCAGTAGATACCTTATACGAAGATTTTCTTTAGGAGCTATATTTACAGCTGTAAAGCCTAATGTATTTCCTATAATTGGTTCATCTGAAACATCTCGATCATCATTATTACCAAATTTTCCATCTGTACTTAAAATAATCTCAGTTGTATCCTTCACATAAGTAAATCCCGCAGGTGTTTTATCTTCTACAGCTACATTAGTAAAATAAACGTCTGTAGGGTTATTAACTATAATCTCGTATTCTACTACTTGACCTTTCTCAACATCCTTTTTTAACGCACGTTTACTTAGTTGTAATATACCTTCATTAAGTTTTATTTTGGAGCTTACTTCTGCAAATGCAGTATTTTTATTTCCATCATTGTTAGTAAAGGTATAATCAGCTCTATTTGTTATATCTTCTCCTATAATTTTATTAGTAGTACCTACTAAAGTAAATATAATGCTATCATTAGGAGCAATATCAACTAGAGTATCTAAATTTTTATTAGGGTCATATGATTCTATGTTACTTACAGGGTTTAAAGAGCCACTATTGTCTGTAATAACTACACTGTCAAAAGCTTTAATAGAGTTTCCACTTATAGATTCATTTTCAATATCCAAAATTAAATCTATAACTTTAACATCATTTGCAATTCCTAAGCCTGTATTTGATATTGTTACTACATAAGTTAGATCTTTCCCTGCAACAAATTCACTTGTATCAACAGTTTTAATGATATTAAGTTTTGCATTAGCTGGGTTAGATTCAGCATTAGCCGTCCCCTCTTTATCAGTTCCATCATTATCGGTATAACTAAATTCCGCAATGTTATCTATCTTACCAACTACGTCTAAAGAAACATTACTTGCAATAGTATAGATTGCATATCCATCTCTAGGTAATTCTAGTTCCGAAGTAAAAGCATTTCCAATATTACTAAGTGGTTTGTTTTCGCTGGCATTATTAAATAATTCTACTTTAATAACCTTACTTGTAGCAGGATCAAATGCATCACCATTTCCACTAGTTGTAAGTGCCTGAGGAAGTATATCCTCAAACTTAACTTTATGAGCTGGCCCTGGTCCAACATTCCATACTTTAATAGTGTATGTAATCTCTTCCCCTGGTGCAAAAGTAATTTTATCTACTATTTTTTCAATATGTACTTCCGATCTAGATGGTTGGAAACTATCTGAGTCACTAATATCTGAAGCTTTAGTTCCGTCATTATACTTATCTTGGTCATAACTACCTGTAGCACTATTTGTTAGCTCTCCAAATGCTTCAGGGATAACAGTGGCTATAATTTTAAATTCAACTTCATCTTCTGGTGCAACATCTATATCTATATCTAAATTTTTAGCTGAATCAAAAGTCGGAATAGAGGTTATTGGTGAGTTTCCTTCATTTTCTATACTAATAGTCCAATTACTAAATGCTAATTTTTTAATTCCACCTATAGCATCTACCATAACCTTGTCTAATTCATCTGAAATATGGAATTTATCTCCTATTCCATTTCCATCATTAGTAACCTTAATTTTAAATTCAACTTCATCTCCTGGAATATACCCTCCTAAATTAGGATCAACTATGGCAATTTTATCTATCTTCATATCTGCGTTAGCCACAGGTACTGATACTTTAGATTCACCTATTGTAGGAAGTTCATCATAGTTTTTAGTAAATTCAAAAGTTGCGGTGTTGATAATAGTTCTATCAGTGGGATCAGCATTTATACCATAAACCATAGTATCTTTTAGTTTTCCTATGATCTTAATTTTTACCTCTCCATCTGCCTTTAAATCAAATGTACTATTAACCTCATTTCCAGTTGTATCTAACACTGGTATTTTAGGTGTAGCACCTGTTGCACTAATTACACTAGCACTAATACTCTCAAATACATGTCCTCTAAGGTTAGTATCTGATAATAACCCTTCAATAGATGAAAGATCATCTATAAACTTAAGGTCATTAGCTAAACCACCTTTATTTTTTATAAGGACTTCATATTCTATATTTTTTCCAGGTATAGCTAAAGGTGTAGTTGTGGTCTTTTCTATAGTGATTTCAGCAGGTGTCGGCTCAAAGATCACTTCATTAGAATCCTTTGTTTGAGCCCCACTATTATAACTAGCAGTCGCAGTATTTTTAATCTCTCCTATAGCAGTATCTATAATAGTAGAAGTAACAATAAACTCAACTTTATCATTAGGAGCCAAATCTATAGTTACATCTATCCCATTTGTATAATCAGGTGTTCCTACTACTTTACTTGGGGCATTTATTGTTGGTTTTACCGAAATCGAATTAAATGCCTTAACATAGTTAGGAATACCTGAGCTATCCACCATAATATCACCTACAATATCTTGGACTTTCAAGTTGTGTATAAAAGAAGTATTTTTATTTTCTACAGTTATTTTATAGTAACTTTCTCCTCCAGATTTATATTGCATTGGAGCATCACTATAATTGCTACCACCTATACTTTCTTCCTTTGTTATAATTAGGTTTTTTAAGTCAACATCTTTTGAAATAGCAGTTACTACATTAGTATCATACCCTGTACTTTTTTTTGTGAATGTTGCCATATTGTCTATTTCACCTATAATATTATTATTAATAGTAGCTTCTACATCAAAGGTCATAGTTTGTCCAGGTCCTAGATCAAAAATTCCTTTTAAATTTTTATCCAAAACATCTATTTTACTATAGTTTGGTGTTCCTGTATTAATATTAGTTATCTTAATTGTAGCAGGATCAAATGCTGGACCTTGTCCACCACCTGAAATATCTGCTTTAATTTCTTTTATTTCATCTAATATTTCAACGTCATCAATCCACCCTGATCCTGTACTATTATCAGCAATAATTCGGTAATAAATAGTATCTCCTGGAGAATAAATAATTTTATTAATACCATAACTAGTCCCATCTGAACTTATCTCTTTTTTTATTTTCACATCATCTTTTACAGAAGAAATTTTAGCTGATGCAATTAACTCTTTAATAGCTTTTACAACCTTAGTAATACTAGGATCAAATTTAACAACTACATTTGTAGTTATTTCTTTCATAGCTTCTTTATTTAATTTACTAGTAATCCATATTTGGAAAGTATCTCCTGGTGCAATATTTACTTTCCCTTCAAATCCAAGTGTTTCATTTGGAGTTCCAATAGGTCGTGTATCTAAAGAACCATTTTTAGATCTATACTTCACTTCTAAAGGAATAGTCCCACTATTTTCTCTAAAAGCATCTACTTCATGGGTTGAATCGCCTGGAAAATTTCCTCCTCCTAAGGTTTTTATCTCCATAAGTTTATCTGAAATATCTACTCCTAGAGCGAATCCTTCCCCAATATTTTTTACTTCTATTAAGAAAGTTTTTTCCATTCCAGGTGTATAATTACTATCCCTTGTTATACTAATCCTATCTACAACTGGAGTCTTAACCACAATTATATCCCCATCTGAGTGGAGGATATCCCATTCTTTAGACACTACAGTATCATAATAATCTGTTGTAAATGTATTGCTTATATCCCCTATAGCATCATCTATAACGGTCGCATCAATGGAGATGGTCACTTTATCTCCTGTACCTAAAGTTATTGGTCTATATTTTATATCTCCATTTGATGGTATCTGTGAAATGTCACTATTTCCATCTCTATCATCAAGAACTGTTGAAATACTCCATCCAGGTTTAAATGCAGGCTTTTCTGTTCCTCCTATAGTTTCAACCTTTATCTCGCTTATAAGCTCATTTAAAATAATATCCTGAGCTGTTGAGGCCCCTGTATTTTCAACTGTTAGAGTATATGATACAGGATTCCCTGGCCCATAATAGTCACTTCCTGTTTTAGTAGATTCAATAGTCGATTCAGCTAAATATGCTATTACTTCCTTTGTATTTGTACCATCTATAGTCGCTTTGTTTTTTATTTCCCCTAAAGCTTTCTTACTCACCTTTGCATTTACAAAAAACTCCACCTTTGCTCCAGGTTCTATATCTATACTAGTATCAAATCCATTGATATTATTTTGGAAATTTGAAACAACAGTTTTGTTATCTGTAGTACTATAAGTTTCGTTACCAGCTTTATCCGTAATTTTGATTGTAGTGCTTACACTACTAAATGCAGAATTACCCTTACCATCTATAACGTTTTTTAGAATATCTTTTGTGTTTACCTTTACACCATATCCTAGCCCCTTATTTTCTAATATTATTTTATAATAAAGACTATTTGAAGGAATATAATATACATAACCAGTACCATAAGTAATTCCGTCATTACTAATCTCTTTATGATAAGTAAGTTTAGGAGGGTTGGGAGTAATTACATCTGTTGTATCTTCATCTAAATCAATAGTTCCATCTTTAACAGCAACAGAATTCCCAGGTATAGTCCCGATTAAGTTATCTCTTATTTTTGCTTTAATATTAAATGTTATAGTATCATTAGGTGCTATATCTACTTTAACATTAAGATCTTTTGTTTTATCATAGGAGTGAATAAATGTAAGATCATTAGTTTTACTATCTTCTGTAATTTCCCAAGATTCAAATGCTGTATCTGTAGTGTTTCCTGAAATATCACTTCTTATAGAACTTAAGGTATCTACTACTAAAATATTATTCCCAAAAGATTCTCCTGTATTAGTAGCTTTAATCTCATAAATAACTTCTCCTCCAGGTTTATAATGCATCCCAGTTGTCCATGGAATCCCATCTACAGAAACAATTTTTTTCTCTACTTCCATTTTAGGAGCTAAAGGTCTTAATACAGCAGTATCATGAATAGTTTTTTCCTTTGATAAATATGTTCCCTTATTAGTAATAGAGGTCATAGCATCATCTCTAATTATCGCAGTAACTACATATTCAATCCAACCTCCAGGTGCTAAAAATATATTATTATTTTTAATATTCAAATTGCTTATAGGTTTAAAATCACCTAAAGTAGTAACATTATCCCTACCATCATTGTAGTTACTGCCGTCTCCTATGGTAATACTTTGGCTATTTCTTTTACTAGCAGTAACATTCCAACTAGAAAACGCTTGCTTGCTTAAATGAGGTTCACCAGGCGTTTCAACAACTACATCTTCTAAGAAATCTTTAAAACTTGGAGTTTTTCCTATGGAAATACCGTCTCCTTTATTCTCTACCCTTATAACATACTTAACTTCGTCTCCCGGCTTATAAGTTATCTTATCAAAATCCTTATCAGTACCGTTTATTTCAAGAACTTTTTTATTAATCGTTATATCTTGCTCCTTCATCTTAGATATACCACTTTTCTTCGATGAGGTTTCACTAGTTGCAATATTTTCTATCTCACCTATGGCTCTTTCATCAACTTTAGCTTTTATCTTAAAGATTATTTCACTTTTAGAAGCTATGTCTATTATCATATGAACTCCATCTCCAGGTGTTTCAAGTAAATCTTGATTTTTTATAGGGTAATTGACTCCCTGTCCTGGAACTGTTACAGAGCCTCCAGTATGGGATTCTGTAATATCCCATCTGGAAAAAGCTTTAAGGTTTGTTCCATCTATCCTGTCTGTTTTAATTTTACTTACGAGATCTCCTAAAGGAATATTATTTATAACCCCATCTCCTTGATTTTTTAGAGTTAATAAATACTCAATATATCCTCCAGGCTTATAACCTCCTGTTATTTCAGTCTTCCCATCTCTGTCATAATATTTATTAATTTCTTTACTAATTTCTAATCCTGGTCTAGCAGTTCCTATCCCAGTTCCTACTTGATCTCCATCAATAAATGCTGTATTAAGAATGTTCCCAATAGCTTTTGGGTTAACTTTAGCTGTAATCTTATATTTTATTTTAGTATTTATAGGCAAATCAAATTTAGTTATGATATCTGTATTATCTGGAGTACTCCCAAAATCTACATAATCAATATAGTCACCTGACTTTTCTCTTGTAATAGTCCAAGCCAATGGGTCAAAAGCATCTCCAATAGTTCCATCAGAAAGGGGAACTTTAATATCAGATATAATATCTCTTATAGGTATCTGCCCTGCATTTCCATTACTATTATTTTCTATATCAATTATAAATGACATATTTTCACCAGGTGTATATGCTGCTATATCAGTTGTTTTTTTTATATCTAAATTATATCTGTGTTGCTTGGTTACGAGCCCTTTATAACTTATGTCTCCATTTGCATCGGGTCTTATTCTACCTGTAACAGTATAGGTAATCATATCTCCTGGAGCTACATCTAGAATTTCATTAATTATATCTGTATTATCAGCTGGTTTAGAAGGATTACTTGTTCCCGAATTTGTAGCACCAACATCTAATGTCCAGGTATATTTAGGGGCTATACCATTTATATCTCCAAATACAGGTCCACTAGTACCATCCATCAATTTAACTTCAATTTTACTAATTTCTTCCAAGAGGTCTATATTATTTGCATATCCATTTGCACCACCTTGAACTACTATAGTATAAGTTAAGTTTTGGCCAGGAATATATTCTTGTTTATCAACCGTTCTAGTCAATTCCCCATAATCTCCGCCTCCATTAAGTTCTACAGAAGCTTTTGCAAATTTATCGTTGTTGTTATCGATTAGAAAAACTTTATTTTCCATTTTTCCATGTAAAACACGATTACTAATTCGTGTTTTGACATCGTATTGATAGCTCCCATTTGCAGGAATCGTTGGTTGATCGTTGATATCTCCACTACCTTCGGTCCCATTTTCCCCTGTCCAATTAATCTCGTCAAAAGGATCTCCAGCAAAAATATCTACATAGGGATTCACCCCATCATTAGCTAAATCCACTTTAATATCACTAAATTTATCGCTAACTGTATAACCTGAAGCTTTAAAATCTATTGGATCATTTGTAGTATTAAAAATTGTTATAGTATAACCAAGAGGTTCTCCTGGAATATAATTAAATTTATCAGCAACTTTAGTAATATATAGACCATCGTTTGTACCATCTAACTCAACAGAAGAAGAATAGTCGTTCCCACTTTGAGTGTCGTGTACATTAGCAAGATTTGAGATCATTTCGCTAGGTAAAACCGTCGATTTCACTAATGCTTCTATATGATATTCTACAAATCCACCAGGTTTTATATCTGTTAATACATCAATATTTTGAGTGTTTTGACCACTTGGAATACGATTATTAACATCAGCATTACTTCCTCTATATCCACTTGTTCCTTTATCTCCATCTGTTTTAGTTGTTATAGTCCAATATTCAAATTGGGTATTATTAAAAACATCAGTGACATGAGCATCATTAGCATATCCATTCCCATTATTATCTACACGAATATCATAATTAACTATTTGACCAGGAAAAAATTTAAGATTTGTTGTAGATTTTACTATGGCTAAATTAGGTTGCCTAGGTAAGGTTATAGCATCAATATTTATAGTCGAACCATTTTTAGGAGTTACAGTTCCTGTGTTTTTTATTGCTCCATAGGGTATATGATCTATTGGATAATCTTTTTTCAAGGTAGCTTTAATAATATATTTAATTGTTTGGTTTCCACTTAAACTAGTTGTTTCATCTAAGATCCCATCAAATACTTTAGCTCCTTTAGGAGAAGGACTAGTACTGCTGCATCCTCCACTGTCGATAATTTCCAAAGTATATGATGAGAAAATATCTGTAATTTTATTTCCGTTTAACAATTCAACTTCAATGTTAGTTAGATCATCTCTTATATCTACTTGCTCTATATATCCACCATTTACATTATTTAAAGTAATTGTATATGTTAAAATATCATTTCCATCAATAGAAGCATAATTTCTAACATCCACTGTTTTTGTAGCCGTCAAATTCGATGGATTAGATACAATACCCTTATCAGCAACTAATAACCCATTTATCGTTGCTTTATTTTGTATTCTCCCAGTAGCTTCACAATTTATAACGGCTTTAATTGTATATGTTAATTTTGTATTGGGGCCTATTTGTGCTGTTTTCATATAAGGGTTATCTGGATCTATATTATTAGGAGACATCAATGGTTCACTTATAATTCCTGAATGCCCACTAGCTGGTCTTCCAGGGGAAAGTCCTTCTAATTTTGAAGTAACCTCCCAACTAGAATAAGCCTTTACCCCTGTATCAGAAACAATTTCTGATAATAAATCTACTACTTCTATATTCTGAGCATACCCATTTCCTGTATTTTCAATAATAACTTCATAGGTCATCTCTTCATTGGGACTATAATTTGTTTTATTTACAGTTTTTACAATTCCTAATTCAAGAGAAGACATCACCACACCTTCGTCATTTTCAATAACATTATCTCCATTGATATTATTATCAACTATCTTTCCAACTGCATTTTCTTTTATTTTAGCTTTTAATTGATATTTTATAGATTCACCAGGTGCAATATCTAAATTAATATTAATGTCTGCATCTGTTACAATATCTGTTCCTGGTTTAGTTCCATTAATTGAACTAGTAGGATCAACTGTTGTAAGTGTCCAACTTTCAAAGGCAGAGCCTCTAATAGTTTGACCATAGGTAGGGCTATTAATATTAATATCTAAAAGATCCGTTTCTATATTAGTTATAGTATCCTTCAGATTAAAATTATTGATGAAATGAGCTGTATCAGTATTTGTCACAAGAATATCATAAGTTATTTCATCACCAGGTCTATATTCTTTTTGAGATATAGGATCAATTTTTTTAGTGATTTCTACTCCACTTTCCTCTCCTAATTTCTTAGGTGTAGTAATAGCATTAGCAGTCTTAGGAAAATCACTATCTCCACTAGGTGAAGTTACTACTACTTCATTATTTATATCTCCTATGGCACTAGGATTAGTCGGAATTATTATTTTATATTTCAAATATTCCCCAGGTGCAATATAAACCCTATCAGTTAAATCTTTATTACTTTGTTGGGAACCAAGAGTATAGTTTTTAGAGCTACTATTATCTCCAATGTATATAAGCTCAATAATTCCTATTCCAAAGGGATTTCCACTAGTAATGTCAGTAGAATCAAAATAATTTGTATTTTCATTAGCTAGTAAAGTTTTAACCTCGCTTAAAAGGTCTTCGACTATATATTCCTCTCCATATCCTCCACCATTATTTTCTATTTTTATAGTATAGGTCAAACTATCCTCTGGAAGGTAATCCTTGGTTTTATCTACTTTTTTTGTTACTACTATATTAGCTTTTCCAGGATCAACAACAACTTCATTACTAGTTTTAGTGTTGTTATCTCTAGTAGTTTCAATAATCGTAGCTGTATTTCTTATTTCTCCTATAATATTATTATTAATTTTAGCAGAAATAGTATACTCTACCCATCCATTAGGAGCTAACTCAGCTGAAGTAGCTACTAAATCTCCATTAAGTGGGTTACTAGATAGACCAGAGTGAGAACCTGAACTTACGTTGGCACTAACGGTAGTATTAGACATATCAAAGGCTAATCCATCACTTCCTGCTGTTGTATTAGCTACAATAGTAGATAAAAGATCTGTAATATCTAAACCTTTTACCTTGTTTGTTTTATTATTTTCTAGTCTTAAAGTATATATAAGCGGTTCCCCTAAGGTGTACTTTGATTTATTGACACTTTTAAAAATACTATAATCATAAAGTATCCTTGTATGAGTGACTGTAGCTACTTTATCTGTTCCAGCTATTGTAGCTTTAGCTTTATTTACAATAGGGTAAGATTGAGTATTATTAACTGTACCAGTAAGGGTATAGACTATGCTTCCATTTGGTCCTATTATTGCATCTGGAATATCTAGTTCCATACTCGGTAGGTTACCATCTGAAACTTTTGAATCTGTTCCTATACCACTGGTAGACACTACAAGATCTACATTACTAAACCCCAAACTAGACAGATCATCTAAAATTTTAATATCTTTAACTGTTTTATTACTGCTATTAGTTAATTTAATCTTATATTCTATTTTCTCCCCATTGTCATATTCAGTTGTTGGAGAAGTTTTACTTAAACCAATGGCAGCACCTTGATCTAATTCTTTTACAACTACATTAGAACTTTCAGAAATTCCTGCACCCATGACTTTAGAAATATTAGTAATATCTCCATTAGCATCAATGTCTAATTCAACCTCCAAAGTATATTCTATATAACTATTTGCTCCCACAGTAACATCTGAAGCATTAAATTTTTTATTATTAAAACTATAAGTTTTACTGCTACTGCCTATTCCTTCATCTACAGACACAGATTTTTCTATAAGAGGTAAACTACTCATATCATCATTTACTGTTAAATTTCTTACTTCTACAAAATCATTATTTTCTATCCTTATAGTATAGGTGAAAACTTCTCCAGGTATATATTCTGATATACTTGCGTCTTTATTTATAGTTATTGCCCCTAAAGCATACGCTGTTGTTATTAAAAATAACATAATTTTAAGCAACTTTCTTTTCACTTCTATTTCCCTCCTAAATAAATTTAAAATATATATTATATTTCCCTTCTTACTTAACTCTTTCTAACTTTATTCAGTTCAAAATCTCAAAAAAATACAGATCTAAAAAAGATCTGTAACTGGCTGCCATTTTAGAGGCCCTATAGTTTTGCGTCACAAGATTTCCCTTGGTTTGCCAATGAGTTTAAAATATATTTGATTGAGAGATCCATTTAATTTATTCTAAAAGCCTATCAATGTAAATAATCTATATAAAATTCCTTTAATCTTTCGTAATTTAATATTTTTATGCTATTTTTAGATTTTTCAATTATGCCGTCCTTTAAAAATTTATTTATAGTAGAATAAAATCCATTCCCACTGATGTTTAAGCCTTTTATTACTTCATTATAATTTTCAATATATATATATCCCTCTTTTGACTTTTTTATTAAATAATAAGCTATAATTCCTTTGTTCCCTGAAAAACTCCTTATAGTCATTACTTCTACAGTTTCTACCCACCGTTTAGAAGTTATATTTAGAATATAATTACTAAACTTTACACTTTCCTCTAACAACCTTTTAACCATGTTAACATCTAATTTTATAGCTTTTAAAGTGTTTGTTGTAACTACTGCATCTCCCGCCCCTACTCCATTCAAAAACTTCATTATTCCTATAATATAACCTTCTGAAAGAATAGAAGCCGAAGCCAACCTTATTTTTTCTAAATTTTTAAAAAATCTAGCTTCTCCTTCTAATATAAAATAAAATTTTTCTTCTTCTTCAATCAAAGTTATAATTTCATTTTTTTTATAAATTTTTACTTTAAAATTTTTCCTTTCTTCAACGGTTAATAAGTTATAAAATGGAAATTTTTCTTTATCTTTCATAATTTCAACTTTTAATACTTATTAGTTTACAGTGTTTTTTTTCTTTCGCCCCTCAATCCATTATAATTTTTGAAATAAATAAAAATCCTCTCCTTATTTTGTAATTTAATCTTATTTATAATAACAATTTTTCTATTTTCTATCCCTACCTATAGAGATTGTTTTTTGATGATTTATATGTTATAATTATATTTTTGTTTTCCTTTTCTTCCTATCGCTATACTGATATAAATTAAATATTTTTTAGAATGCACTTCCCAATGTACTTTAACTTTGTTTACACTCGTAGTATTAAATCTTTATCAAAAACCCACGGAATAAATACTTTTATTTAGTATCCTACTCCATGGGTTATAATTTAAATTAGTAATCTATCTAAAACTTCCTATTTGAAAAACAAACTGCATCAACTAAAACACTAAGGTATAAATTCCTAAATATTATATATCATAGTATTTTTAATAATTTTAAGTGATATTTTATTGATTTTAAACTTTAAAAACTATACTAACATTTTAAAGTAGTTATAAGCATTTTCAAAATCTTTTTCATCTGGATGTTTAGCAGCTTCTTTCCATCTTTGGACATTCCCTTTGCTAGCTGAGAGTGGATTTTCAGCCGGAAGCTCTGACATCCAGGAAATTAATTTAGGATCAATTGCACCCTGGCAGTGGAAGTTTCCAATGAGGGTATTTTTATTATCCAGGAACAATTTATCTATATTTTTTATGCAGTCATTTGCATGATCAGAATTTGGATAAGCACCCAATGTAAAGAAATAAGCTATTTTTTTCTCTTTTATAGTTTCTATGAATTTAAGAGCCTTTGCATCTGCGGTCCCCTTATCAATCCATGTCCCGACAATAATAAGATCATAATCAAGATTATCTATATCTTTGATGTCACTAATTTCTCCTTTAGGAAAAGCCTTTAAAATAGACTCCGCGACCTTCTTGGTGTTTCCTGTTTTACTTGAATAAGCAATTAGTGTTTTCATTGTTACCTCCGTTATGTTTTAAATTTGATGATTTATTTTGTTTTTTTCAATATAATTACCTTTTCATCTTCTTTAAAAGGATCATATGAATCTGTCGATGTAAAAAGTAACTTTTCGTCTTTCATAATCTTAACTCTTACGTTGTATCTATGGTTTTGAATAATATCTTTTTCAGGAAAATCAATTGTTAGTTTATAAGGTAAATTCCCTGCCGGTATCTCTTGTTTTGCTATTTCAATACTAGGTGCATCTGCTTTAGAAACATCTTCTAGTATTGCTATAACTTTGGCTCCAGGTAATAACGCTATCCTCTCACGGTAAGTTGCAGTTATATTTATACTTGATTTTTTTTCTTTATCTAAATTGGAATTACAACTTACTAATGTTAAAATAGATAAAACTATTAATATTATTTTTTTCATTGTTCCTCCTATACTATTTAGCTATAAAATTAACTTCTATTCTTCTATTAGTTTTTCTTTTATTGAGAGTAGAGTTATCAGTTAAAAAATTAGTTTCTCCTAATCCTTCTGATATAACTTCAATATTTTCATTATTGATTCCTTCTCTTATTGCTTCAGCAGCTTTATCTGCTCTTTTTTTAGAAATTCTTAAATTAGCTGCTTCTGATCCTGTATTATCTGTATAAGCCCTAACTGTAAGAGTCCCAGACTCTTCGGATAAATCACTAGCAATATTTTCTAAAAATTCTTGATTGACATTCATAGGTTTGTTTTTATCCATAGAATAACCATCGGCAACAATCACGTTATTATATTTTTTTAGGATTTCGGTTCTTTCATTTTCTTTAGCAATATTTTCAGTCTCTAAAGCAGCCGCTTCTTCCTTTGTTTTATTTTCTGCAGCTATTTTAGCAGTTTCCTCAGCTTGTTGTTTTTCATACTCTGCTTTTAATGCCTCTTCTTTTTCTCTTGAGATTACATCTCTCTTATTTTCGCCGAATTTATAACCAAATTTGATTGATGCCAGGTTAGCTCTATCACCTGAATACATATGAGAACTTCCACTTAAATCCATAGATTCATAAAGTGCTTCTACAGTAATGTGACCAAATTGTTTTCCAACTCCTACAGCTCCATAAAATCCATCAATAGATTCAGAAGTATCGTACATAGCCCATCCAGCTCTCCCTACTAAATAAAATAAATCTGCTCCTATTCCATATTTACCAGTTAAATACACAGGAAATGCATTACTTTTTGTTTCAGCTAATACATTATTTTCTCCTCCAGAAAATTCAGATTTCCACTCCATTCCTATACCATAATCAAATGGGCTATTTTCTGCATTAAATAATAGTTCTGCTCCTAAACTTCCACCTTGATCAAAACTTGAAGATGAATTATTTCCTTCTCTCCAAGGTTCAAATCCACCTTTTAGTTCTAGTTGTGCCCCATAAGAAACTCCAGTAATAACTAAAGCTGCTAATAAAATTGATATTTTTTTCATTTTTTCCTCCTTATAATTGTTTTAACATTAAAATTGTACCTATTAGAAAAATTAAAATAAATTAATATTCTATTAGGAAATAATTATAACAAATCAAAATAAAATTAAAACTCACCGTTGAAATTTATTTTTTTTAAAATTTATGATATAATTAAAGTTTTTATATTTTTATACTCATTTTTAACAAACAAAATGACCTTACACATTTTAATAAAAAAATCAATCACTATAGGTCGTTATATTTGAAATAAATTTTATTATAATCTATAAATATAAAAATAAAGATCACTTAAGTGTATATTTTGATAATTTATGAAGGGAGATATTTATGGAAAATAAATTAAAGAAAAAAACAAAATGTTTAAAATGTAAAAGAGTGTTTGAAACAGAGATAGACTCTTGCGGAGTCCCTTATAATAAAATTTGTAAAGGGTGTAAAAAAAATAGAACATCACAGAATAGAGGTATTCTTTCCAGTTTCCAAAAATCTTATAATTGAGATAAATAATTAATAAAAAAGCTTTCAGAAAATTATATTCTGAAAGCTTTTTTATTTGCAGTTAAAATAGGAAAATAAGATAATTCAGAGCGTATCTAAATCTTTGAAATGTTTCTACTGCAATAAATTATTTAAATATATTTTTATTAATTTAAAAAATCCATATAAAGTTCTTTAAGCTTTTGAGCATCTAAAATTTTTATACTATTTTTTGATTTTTCTATTAATTTATCTTTAACAAGCTTATTTAACGTACTGTAAAAACCATTATGACTAATATTTAAATAGTCAATAACTTCATCATAATTTTCTATGTATAAATATCCATTTTCAGAACATCTAATTAAATAGTAAGCAATTATTCCTTTAATCCCAGAAAAATTTTTTACTGTTAAAGCCTCTACAGTTTCCATCCCACGTTTTACAGCTAAATCAAGTAAATAGCTATTAAATTCAAGACTTTCTTCTTTTAATCTTTTAATTATATTAGGGTCGATTTCTATCACTTTTACAATATCCGTTGCAGCTATAGCGTCACCAGGTGATCTTTCCCCTGTTAAAAATACCAATATCCCCAATATGTATCCCTTAGATAATATTGAAACCCCCATTAATTTTAATCTGTCTAAATTTTTAAAAAGTTTTACTTTGCCATCTAGAATGAAATAATATTTTTGTATATTTTCAAAAGAAACTAAAATTTCGCCTTTTTCATAAACTTTTAATTTTAAACTTTCTTTTTCTTCGTCTGTTAATAAATTGTAAAATAAAAAATTTTCTTTTTCGTCCATAGTTTGCTCCTTTAATTTTAATAATTTTTTATTATTCATATAAATATCCATTTATAGATTTGATTTTGAAACTAGAAGTTTCTAAAATTCAACTTTTACCATTTTCATAGATTGAAAATATACATCCCAATAATAAAAAATACTGCATCAAACACTGTATACAGTGTTTAATATTGAATCCGCATACTCAATTATTTCCATAAAATATCTCGACCTTCTAAAAAATTTTCTTATGCTCTAGCTGCCCCAATGAATACCGTCTTTATTATAATAATACAACCAAGGCAATACTTATCCTACTTATTAAATTTTTAGAATAATTGCTTTAATAGAACAACCTCAGTTATTAATATAAGAGATCCTAGAAAAACACAAAGCTATTTAGGCTATCGAAAATTAAATAGTCATTGATATAAGAAATCTGTGTAAATATCTTTAAGACCTTGAAAATCCAAAATTTTTATACTATTTTTTGATTTTTCTATTAATTTATCTTTAACAAGCTTATTCAATGTACTATAAAAACCATTATGACTAATATTTAAATATTTAATGATCACATCATAGTTTTCAATATATAAGTAACCATCTTTCGAATATTTTATTAGATTATAAGCAATTATTCCTTTAATCCCAGAAAAATTTTTTATTGTTAAAACATTTACAGTTTCCATACTACGTTTTACAACTAAATTGATTAAATAACTATTGAATTCAATACTCTCATTTTTTAATCTTTTAACTACATCATATTCTATTTCAACCACTTTTAAAGTCTCACTTAAGACTACTGCTTCATCATTTGTTCCTTTTCCTGTTAGAAACCTTAATAACCCAACTAAGTATCCTTCTGTTAATATTGAAACAGATGCTAGTAACATCTTATCAAGATTTTTAAAAATTCTAACTTCCCCATCTAGAATAAAGTAAAATTTATGTACATTTTCAAAATAAGTTAAAACCTCTCCTTTTTCATAGTTTTTTATTTTCAAACTTTCTTTTTCTTTATTTGTTAATAAATTATAAAATAAAAACTTCTCTTTATCGTCCATACTTAGCTCCTTTAAATTAATTTTTCATTTATAATAACATATTAATAGTAAAAAATTAATTTTTTTTAAGAATTATTTTGATATTTTATTAAAAATTAGGATATATAGTCATAAAAGTTATAGTCATTCTTTCCTTAAAAAATAAATAAAAAATCAGGAGTATTTCTCCTGATTTTTTATTTATTCTTATATTTTTTTACTTATCCATATGAATATCCATTTGCGGATATGGGATGGAAATTCCTGCTTTATCAAATTCAACCTTTGCCATTTTCATAGACTGGAAATAAACATCCCAATAATCAGGTGTGTTACACCAAACACGATATACAATATTTATCGATGAATCAGCATACTCTATTATTTCTACGAAAATATCTGAACTTTTTAATATTTTTTCCTGGGATTTTGCTATTTCAACTAGTACTGCTTTTGCTTTATCCAGATCGTCATTATATCCTACACCAAAGGTAATATCTACCCTCCTTGTTGAGTTTTTAGAGTAGTTCATAAGGGTTTCATTGGATAATTTCCCATTAGGGATAACGATTCTCTTATTATCTAATGTATTTAAAAGAGTAGCAAAAATTTGAATTTCTACTACGATCCCGCTAACTCCATTGGCTTCTATAAAATCACCGATTTTGTAAGGCTTAAACAGGATAATTAATACTCCTCCTGCGAAGTTAGCTAAACTTCCTTGTAGGGCAAAACCAATAGCTAAAGAAGCCGCACCTAATACTGCTACAAATGAAGCCGTTTGGATACCTAAAGTTGAAATTATTACAATGAATAAAAAAGTATATAAAAGTGTGTTAACAATAGAATGTAAGAATTTTCTCAAAGTTATCTCTGTTTTAGTAATCTCCATTTTTTTATCAACTAATAACATTAATTTACTAATAACAAACTTCCCTATAATCCATATTATGACAGCGTATAGAAGCTTAAGACCATAATCGACAAAAAGTTTAGATAGATAGTCAAAATCTATATTTTTCATGATGTACCTCCTAAAATAAATTTAATATAAAGTATTATAACAAAGATTTCAGACAAAAATTAAGTTTTTAACCACGAAAGTATTTCGTTAGAATTATTTTTAGCATCTTCATAACCTAATTTGTATAATTCTTCTATCTTTGAAATATTTTTTTCTAACCGTTTCACCTCAATATTTTTACTAGGTCTAAGAATGTATGCTTCACCTGTATTTTCAAATTTTTCTATAGTTTCCATAGTTTCGTTATAAATTTTATGACGATTTATAAGTGCTTTTGCTACTCTTGGATGTTTAGAATAAAAAAGATTTATTAAAGGTTTGCATTTAAGTGTCTTTTTTATATAACCTTTACCTTGAGTTAGTATTATAAGATGTTTTTTATTTCCAATTTTAACTGATTCATTAATTGGTATAGGATCTGCTATGCCTCCATCTAAATAAATTTGGTTGTTTATATTTACTTTCTTTGATAAAAAGGGTAGACTGGTCGACGCTATAAGTGCAGTAATAATTTCATCAAAACTTGATAAATTATCCTTAGAAAAAAAATCTGTTTTCCCAGTTAAACAATTGAATGCTCCTATTTTAAAATCTATTTTTGAATTTTTAAAAGTTGAATAATCCAGTGGTATTAATTCTTTAGCCATCTTAAAATGAGCAAAATCAGGATCAAATAAATTTCCTTTTATAATAAGGTTTTTCAAACTCATATATCTTTTGTCGTTCATATATCTTTTTTTTATCATCAAAGAACGCTTTTTTTGTTTAGAGATATAAGCTGCTGGAAATAATGCCCCCGCTGAAACGCCTACAAGAGATGAAAAATATAAATCCTGATCTATAAAATAATCTAAAACTCCTGCGGTATATATCCCTCTTAGCCCGCCGCCTTCGCAAACTAAACCGACATTTTTCATTTAATTTTCCTCCTACAACTCTTTATTATAATAATAGATATAGTATAATTATTTTTTATAAAAAAAATATATATGCCTTGTTTTTTATTTTACGATATAGAGCAGCAACGCTTATTCCTAAAGCCTCTGCTGCTCCTTTTTTTCCTCTTAACGTATCACCTTTTCATTCTGATAGAAGTATTTGAAATAAAAACATATATAGTGATGTTAGCACCAAATAAATTCCGATTAACATGTATACTTTACGAGTTTTTCTTCTCCCAATTAATTTAATCATCTTTTTTGCTTTTACGTGCCCATAAAATTCATCTAAATCTTTATGGGCTTGTAAAAATAAGTACCAGCCTGCAATAAGTACTGAAATCATAATTATATAATTCCCCATAATAGCCTCCTTGTTCTTTTATAAATTAACAGTTCAACTAATCTAGTTTATCATAATTAAAATATTTCAATCCCTCCCAACAGTGATTGCTTTACAACACTTTATATGCTATAAAATTTATTTATTTTTAATATTGAAGGTGAACCTCTTAATACCGACCTTAAATCTCTTCAATATATTGGATGTTATCTTATGAGAGCTGTTATTGCTGAATATCGAATTATTAAATTTGTGAACAATGAAGTTACATCTTGATATATCGATGTAGTTACTTAAGAAAAAATATTTCTAATTCTTTTACTATTTAAATTTATTGGAAGCCTTATTCTTCATATTAAACCTAGAGGTTTTAAAGCAATGGAAAATATGGATTTTATACCCGTAACATTAAAAGTAATCTCAAAGAAAAATTTAAATTTCTCTTTAAAAACACTTTATGGAAGAAACCCTTTAACTTGTTCTAATTATTTTTCTAAACCAAAGTTAACATCATCTCATCATAAAAAATATAGTGATCTGTATCCCCTTAGATTTCAAAAATTAAATATATCACCTTAACTTAATTTTTAAGTCTTTTTTTTATGCAGTTTTTCTAATAATCCAGTGCTTAAAACACAGCTTTTAACTTTAAATACTACTTTATTGCAAATCTCTAACTAGATTTGCTTTTATAATTTCTAATATAATAAAAAAGAAGAAGAGATGTAAAATCCCTTCTTCCAATCTTATACTGCTGCTACAACTGAAACTTCTACAAGTAACTCTTCTCTTGCCATTTTAGCTTCTACACATGCTCTGGCTGGAGTAAACCCTTCATTTACCCATTTATCCCAGATTTCATTCATATCTTGAAATAATGACATATCCTTAACGTAGATAGTAGCAGATAATATCTTATCTTTGTTTGTTCCTACGCTGGCTAGTAATTCATCTATTTTTTCAAGTGTTGTGATTGTTTGTTCCTTCATTCCTTTAGTAGAATCTTTGGCCACTTGTCCGCACAGATATACTGTATTATTGTGTACCACTGCCCTACTCATTCTTTTCTTAGTTTCATATCTTTTGATTTCCATATTATCTTCCCGCCTTTTTATTTATTTTTATCTTTAAGCCTATTTATACAGACTAAAGTTGTTGACTTATCTCTTATTTTCCAAAACTGCAATTTGGGTATCTGCATACTTCACAACTTTGACACAGCCCCCCTTGACCATATCTCATAATGTCTTCCATATTCAATTTTTCTCCGCTTAGAACCCTAGGTAATACTAGATCAAATACCGTTTTTTTACAATACATCACACAGCCAGGAAGACCCATGATTGGGATTTCATCTAAATATGAAAGTAGAAACATGGAACCTGGAAGAACAGGGGATCCATAACTCACTAATTCTCCTCCTAGTTCTATTATAGAAGCAGGTGTTAGATCATCTGGATCCACAGACATCCCGCCGGTACAAATAACCATTTCAGCACCATTATCTAGGTGTTTTCTAATAGCATTCTTTATCATCTCTTTATCATCTGAAACTATTATCTGACCAATAACATCACAACCATATTCTTTTATTTTATCTTCAACTACAGGTCCAAATTTATCTATGATTCTCCCATGGTAAACCTCACTTCCTGTTGTTACAATTCCTGCCTTCATTTTTTTAAAAGGTTTAACATTTATAAGTTTTTGATTTATAAGAGTTTTAGCTTTCTCCATTTTTTCTTTTTTTATGATAAGTGGAATAATTCTAGCTCCTCCCACCTTTTCCCCTTTTTTTACTGGGATATTTTCAGATAATGTAGCAAATGATACTTGGCCCAGCATATTTAGTTCTAAGAGTTTTTCTTTGTTTACTTTGAGTAATCCGTCAGCCTGTGCATAGAACTCTATCTTACCTTCTTTAATTTCTTCACTTAAATAGATATTTTCTCCACAACCAATCTCTCCCAAGATAATAGCCGCTTCATTTTCATGCATCTCATCATCTTTCATTTCAAATATATAGATGTGTTCTTTACCTAGTTTTAAAAGTTTTTCAATATCTATCTCTCTTATGATATCTCCCTTTTTAAAAGCTCTGCCTTTAAATTTTCCAGGTATTATTTCTGTAATATCATGTGAAAGGATATGTCCTATTGAATCTTTAACATTTATTTTTTTCATAACCCTCTCCCTATATTTTTATTTATTTGACTTCCTTCATGTATTCCCCTATTCTATTGTTTTTTGATCTTCGTTTTCGTTTTGAAGATGATGGTAATAAGATTTCTTCCCTATATTTAGCAATTGTTCTTCTGGAAATTTTTATTTTTTCTTTCAAAAGTAGTTTTGCTAAAGTTTCATCTGAATAGGGTTTATTTTTATCTTCTGTCATTACTGTTTTATAAATAATGTCTTTGATATAATCTCTTGTCATTTCATCAGTAGTACCATTATTATTTCTGGGTTTAAATTGCTTTGCAAAAAGATCCTTTAGAGTCATAATTCTTCCATCTATATCTATATCCCTGTTTTTTATAGATCTTGAGACTGTTGATTGGTGCATTTCAAGAGAATCTGCTACTTCTAAAAGTGTTAAAGGTTTTAGCTCACCACCTAGAAAGAATTCTTTCTGCCTTATAATCACTTCTTCAATAACTCTTTTCAAAGTTTCTTGACGTTGTTTGATACAGCTTATTATAAACTCTGCTCTTTTTCTGCATTTTGATATATATTTTTCATATTTTTTATTCCCGCAGGATGATTCTGATTGCTCTATGAGTATTCTAGGAATAACTTGTTCATTTAACTTTATATTTATGTTTTCACCATCTACTTTTACATATGCATCAGGAATAAGCTTCTCTCTTCTCTCTTCTATATAATACCCATTAGAAGGTATCGGATTTAAGCTCTTTATTCTTTCTATTGCTTTAATCATTTTTTTCATGTCTATCCCAACACTTTTAGCTATTTTTCGTTTGTCTCCATAAGCTAAATCCTCTAGATAGTCTTCTATTATTATTTTTTCATATATTTCATCCTCATTTAATTGTAATAAAAGGCAACTTTTTAAATCATCTCCCGCTACTCCTATAGGATCAAAACCTCTTACTATTTCTAAACATTTCTCAAAATCAAATTGATTATAAGGATGCCTCAACCAATGGCTAATATATCCCCTTGAATCTATATTATCAACTATGTATTCACATATTTCTTTCATCCTTTGAGTAAGACTTAGTTCTCCTATTTGAGAGTATAGATGGTCATAAAAAGATATCTCTTTTTCGGTAACTTCTCCATAGGGATCATACTCACTATCTTTATAACTGTTTCTTCTTCCTATTTCTCTTTTTTCTATTTTTATAAGAATATTGCTTTCCTGCTCTTTTTGTATAAATTCATTTAATTCTTTCGAATTCATTTGAAGAATTTTTAAAGAAAGCTTCATCTTTTGAGTGAGAAATAATTTTTGCGATAAACCTATTGATAAACTATTCATTAATTCCATAGCTCACACCCCCAACTACATTTTAAATAAAAGGGTCCCTTTTGTAAAATTTTATTAAAAATAATTAATAAAATAAAGAAACTAAAATATTATTTTAGCTTTTTTATTTCATGAATATATTTTAGAGGGTGCCATAAGACACCCTAAATTTTATGTCTAATCTAAGTAATTTTTTGTAAGGTATGCTGTCACTTCGATTTCTATTTTTACATCTAAAGGTAATCTAGCTACTTCGACACAAGCTCTTGCAGGTTTATTTTTATTGAAATATTCACTGTATACTTCATTTATTGCTGCAAATTCATTCATATCTTTAATAAAAACTCCTACCTTTACTACATCATTTAATGACGCTCCAGCTTCTTCCAGGATAGCCTTTACATTTTCTAATGATTGCCTTGTTTGTTCTTTAATATCCTGAGATACTAGTTTCATAGTTGATGGAACGAATGGAATTTGACCAGATACGAATAACATGTTCCCTGCTTTCATAGCCTGTGAGTAAGGTCCTACTGCAGCAGGTGCTTTTTCTGTAAAAATTGGTTCATTCATCTTTTTCTCCCTCTATTATAATTTTATTTTTTGTATGCTGTTTTCTTTAATGGTAATTCAGTTCTAAATTCACCATCAAATTTATAGTATGCTCCTTGGACTGCTGGAGCAGTAGGGATTACTACAATCTCTCCTACACCCTTAGCTCCATAAGCTAACTCTTCGGTATTTTTTTCTACAATTATTGATTTGATTTCTGGAATCTGGGTTGCTCTTAACAATCCTAAAGTACCAAATTTTACCTGTGGCATACCGTTTTCAAAAGACATTACCTCAGTGAGAGCATAACCTAACCCCATTACAACTCCGCCTTCAATCTGTCCTTCTACAGATTTAGGGTTTATAGCTTTTCCGACATCATGGGCTGCTACTACTTTTTCTACTTTCCCATTCTCATCTAATACAACTAATTGAGTTGCATACCCATAAGCTATATGACTTTTAGGATTTTCTTTATCTATTCCTATTTTATCAGTAACTCCAGAATACTCTCCGATATGATCATATCCGTTGATCTCTTTCAGTGTTTTTCCCTTGAGAGCTTTTTTCAGTTCGAATGCTGCAACTCTTACTGCTTCGCCTGTAAATACAGTTTGTCTTGATGCTGTTGTTGTTCCTGAATTAGGAGTTATATGAGTATCCGGAGTTTCTATAATTATGTTTTTAGGATCAATTCCGGTTGTCTGGCATAATATTTGCAAGTTAACAGTTCCTACTCCCTGGCCTATACATGCTGCTGAAGTTCTTAAATGGACTTTTCCATCTATGACAGTTAATCTACATTTTCCAATGTCAGGCAGTCCTACTCCTATTCCTGCATTTTTAAAGGCACAGGATAATCCTACATATTTATTTTTATCAAATTCATCCTTTACAGCTTCCAATGTTTCTACTAGCCCTGTTCCTTTATCTGCAATCTGCCCGTTTGGTAATATTTGTCCAGGCCTTATTGCATTTCTATATCTAATTTCCCACGCTGAGATTCCTACTAGTTCAGCTAATTTGTTGATATTTGATTCGGTAGCAAAAACTGATTGAGTCACTCCAAATCCCCTAAATGCTCCTCCAGGAGAATTGTTGGTATAATACGCTTTCCCGTCTACTTCAATATTATGATAGTTATATGGTCCCGATGCATGAGTACACGCCCTTTGAAGAACTGGTCCTCCTAAAGATGAATAAGCCCCTGTATCAGATAAAATAGTAGCTTTCATTGCTGTTAATATCCCATTTTCATCACAAGCTGTGGTCATTTCAATTTCCATAGCATGCCTTTTAGTGCTCACATAAATACTTTCTTGTCTAGATAAAGTTACCTGGACAGGTACCTGTAAAACATACGCTATTAACCCTGCATGATGCTGAACTGTCATATCTTCTTTACCACCAAATCCTCCACCTACTAAAGTAGAAGTTACCCTTACTTGAGATGGTTCTAGCCCTAACAATCTGCTTACTTCCCTTTGTTCGTCATATATAGACTGAGATGAAGTGTATAACTGAACTCCATCTTCTGTTGGCAGTGCTGTTGCACTTTCAGGCTCTAAATATGCATGTTCTGTTGCAGGAGTCTTGTAAACATGGGTTATTGTGTGTTTTGATTCAGCTATTGCTTTCTCTACATTTCCTCGATTCAAAGTTTGATGAAATAATAAATTTCCCTTTTCATGAATTTTTGGTGCATCTTCTTTTTTTGCTTCCTCTACAGTCAGTATTGGAGTTAACTCTTCATATTTTACTTTTACAGCTTTTTTAGCAGCTTCCAAAGTTTCTTTATCCTTAGCAGTGACTAGTGCTACAGCATCTCCTCTATACCTGGTTATTTCTCCAACTGGAATTAATGCATCCCAATCTGAGATAAAAGAAAGGTGCCCTATGTTATTAAGTCCCGGAACATCTGCTGCTGTTAATACTTTTAGTACACCTTCCATTGCTTCTGCTTCACTTACATCTATTGATATTACTCTTGCTCTAGGATATTCTGATCTTACAGCTCCTCCATAGTACATACCATCTATCCTTATATCTTCTGCATAAACTCCTTCACCTACTGCTTTAGCCGGACCGTCTATTCTATGTGCATTTGTCCCGACCATTCCTTTACACTCTCTTTTGGGAATTACTCTGTCTGTTCTTAATATTTCTGCCGCCAGTTCAATAGCTTGTTCTATTTTTACATATCCTGTACATCTGCAGATATTACCGATCAGTGCTTTTTTTATTTCTACTTTGGTTGGGCTTAGAGTTTTTAAGAATAAAGCTGTGGCACTCATAACCATTCCTGGAATACAGAAACCACATTGAACTGCCCCTGCTTCTGTAAAAGCATATGCAAATACATCTCTTTCTCTCTGGGATAACCCTTCTAAAGTAGTTATCTTTTTCCCTTCTAATTTATCTGTCTTAAGAATACACGCTTTTATAGCTTTCCCGTCTACAAGAACCATACATGTACCGCATGCTCCCTCTCTGCATCCATTTTTAGAAGCTTTTAAATCAAGGTCATCCCTTAAATATTCTAATAGATTTTTTACTTTGTCCGATTTATAAACATTTCCATTTATCTCAATTTTATACATTACTCCCCCCTAGGTATTACGCTAAAATCGATTCCTTTTTATAAATTTTCCCCGTCCTTTTTTTCCTAAAAATTTTCCGTTTTTTACTATTATTTCCCCATTAGAAATAGTCATAGTTGGGTATCCGACCAGATCTATTCCTTCATAAGGTGTATAATCAACGTTTTCATGTAAATTTTTATGTTCTATAGTCATCTTTTTTTTAGGGTCTATAATCATAAAATCTGCATCTGCTCCTAAAATAATTTCTCCTTTTTTAGGATATAATCCAAATAATTTAGCTGGTGTTGTACTTACAACATCGACAAATTTAGTTATGCTTATTCTCTTTTTAGTTACTCCCTCAGAATACATAAGAGCTATTCTAGTTTCTACCCCTGGTGCTCCATTTGGACACTTGGTAAAGTCTTTACTTCCAAGCTCTTTTTTTAATTTAAAATCAAAAGGACAATGGTCTGTTGCAACAGTCTGAATATACCCTTCAGCTATTCCTTTCCAAAGCCTTTTATTATTATTTTTTTCCCTGAGAGGAGGACTCATTATATATTTAAGGCCTCTATATTTATCCTCAAGATACTTATCTTCATTCAAAAATAAGTATTGAGGACAAGTTTCAGCATAAATATTTCGTCCCTCAGCTCTTGCTTTTTTTATCACATCTAAACCATCACCAGAAGATAAATGAACTATATATAAAGGAGCCTCTCCTGCTTCTTTAGACATTTTTATCATTCTTTCTATAGCTTCAACCTCTGCTTTTACAGGTCTTGATTTAGCATGATATATTGGTTCAACTTTCCCGTCTTCTATATACTTTTTTCTAAGTTCTTGTATTTCATCATGAGCTTCAGCATGGACAGTTGTCATTGCTCCCAAAGAACTCAGCTTTTCCATAATAACTTTCATATTTTTATCCTGTAATTTATAATCATATGTCATATAACCCTTAAAAGAAGTTATTCCATCCTCTACCATTGAGTCCATTTCATCTAATATTTCATCATTAATATGCTGGATTACCCCGTGAAAACTATAATCAATTACAGCATCTGTTTCTGCATCTGCCTTATATTTATCCAATTGGTGATGAAGTGTACACCCCTTAGGTCCAAACCCCATATGATCTATTATTGTAGTGGTCCCTCCACAAGCAGCAGCCACAGTTCCTGTATAAAAATCATCTTTTGCAACTGCTATTCCTATATCTAAATTAAAGTGTGTATGAACATCTATTCCGCCTGGCATAATGTATTGTCCATGAAGATCTACTGCTTGCCCACTATCTATAGATAAATTTTTGCCAATTTTGGATATCACTCCATTTTCTACAAGGATATCTTCTTTAAATACTTTACCACTTGTTACTATAGTTCCGTTTTTCAGTAGAAGTTTCATTGTTAACCTCCTATCTGGCAATAGTCATAGCATCTTTAGGACACTTAGATACACATACTCCACATCCAAAACATACATTAGGATCAATTACAGCCATCTTATCTTCATTTATTTTAATTGCATGGTATGGACAGAGGTTTGCACAAATACTACAGCCGATACATTTCTCTGCTTTTACTACTGGTGGTGTAGTTACATAGTTATGAGCTGTTCTATTTTCTAAATGTTTCCCTACCATTCCTCTTATATCATCTAAACTTTCATACCCATGGTCATCTAACCATTTTTCAGTCTCTCTAACTATTCTTCCAAATGCCTTAGGACCTTCAATGATTGCTTGAGTACATACTTGTACTGCTGTTGCTCCAGCCATTATGAATTCAATTACATCTTCACCTTTAGTTATTCCTCCAACTGCGAATACAGGAATATCAACTGCTGCAGATAATTCATATACTACTCTCATTGCAATTGGCTTTATAGCTGCTCCTGACATCCATCCATATCCATTCTTAGACCCCATATGAGGTTTTCCAGTTTCCAAATCGATGGAAAGACATGGTCCTACAGAGTTTATAGCTACCAATCCGTCTGCTCCATTTGCTTCTAATTGTCTTGCTACTTCACCTAAATTTTCTACACCTGGAGATACTTTCATGAATACCGGCTTCGCAGATAATTCCTTAGCTGCTCTTAATGTGTTTAACATTGGAGTTAGATCTCTTCCAACATAATGACTTGATATTTCGTATCCGTCAGCAAACTCGTCTACCATGGGTATTAATTTTCTAATATCAGCTTCTACATACCCCAATCCAATGATTAATGGCTCATTTGCTGCTTTACATCTTGCATATTCATTTTTTACCCAATGTTCTGGTGATTCTTCAGACCATAATTCTGTATTTAAAAAATGTTTCCCTTTAAAATCATGCATACATGGTTTTGGGATCTCTGCTGCTACAGATGATATAGTTTTTGCTACTACTCCTGCTGCTCCATTTTTTACTGCATTCACGCAAGTCTCAGCATCTTTTGATGGTGGTCCTGCTGCTACGATTACCGGATTTTCATACTCTAGTCCTGCGAAATTTACTTTTATATTTGCCATTTTATTCCCCCTATATTCTGTAATTTCCTCTCAATATTTTGAATAATTGATTTATCAATATCAGCGTAATATTTTAACCCCTTGCCCTTATAAGTATTTAATTAGAACAATTTAATTTTTCAACAAGAATGTTGGCTTTTAAAGCCACTTTTTTCTCATCTATATTAACTAATTTTCCATTTTCAACTACAACATTCCCATTAACAATGGTATAATCAACGCTCCCTTTTACTCCAACAGTTCCAAGCATAGCCTTATAATCATATTGGGTTCCGACTAACTCAATTCTATTCGAGTCTATCATAAATAGATCCGCAGCTTTCCCCACTTTTAAAGACCCTAAATCATGTTGCCTTCCTAAAATTTCAGCACCACCATTAGTTGCTAATTTTAAAATTTCATATCCACCGATAGATTCATTACTATATTTCAATCTTTGAAGCAGGTATGCTACCCTAATCTCTTCAAGGATATTCGAGCCATCATTACTTGCACTACCATCAACAGCTAAACCTACAGGAATTTCCATTTTCTGCATCTCAGAAATTCTTGCAATTCCTGAAGAGAGTTTCATATTTGAAACTGGACAATGAGCAACTCCAGTTTTCGTTTTAGCTAATAGTTCCAGTTCCTCATCGTTAAAATGAATCCCATGAGCAAACCAAACATCATCTCCAATCCATCCAAGACTTTTCATATACTCAAGTGGTCTCATCCCAAATTTTTCAATTGTAAAGTTTTCTTCATCTATAGTTTCACAAAGATGGGTGTGTAATCTAACATTGTATTTTCTCGCAAGTTCAGCAGATTTCTTCATAAGTTCCCCTGTAACACTAAATGGTGAACATGGAGCCAAAACCATTTGTCTCATAGAGTATGGTTCTGAATCGTGGTATTCTTTTATAAGTCTTTCAGAGTCATTTAAAATTTCTTCAACAGATTGAACAACGGCATCAGGTGGTAAACCGCCATCTTTTTTACTTAATGACATACTTCCTCTAGAACAGTGCATTCTAATCCCTAATTCCGTTGCAGCTTCAAACTGTACATCGATAAGATTATTGGCAACATTATTAGGAAATACATAGTGGTGATCAAAACAAGTCGTACAACCTGTTTTTAAAAGCTCTCCCATCCCAACTAGCGAACTAAATCTGATTGTATCTGCATCTAAATTTTTCCAAATTTCATAGAGATGTAATAGCCAAGGGAAAAGTTCCATATTTTGTACCTCTGGAAGGTTTCTGGTAAAAATTTGATATAAATGGTGGTGTGTATTTATTAATCCCGGATATATGATCATTCCAGTAGCATCAATTGTTTTTTCAGCTTCATAAACTTTATTACTTATATCCTTAATAACTCCACTTTCAATGAATATATTCATATTTTCATAAACTTGATCATTCGAATCACAACTAATTATGGCTTTTACATTTTTTATAAATAAAGTTTTATTTTTCATTAGCTACCTCTTTATTTTATTTGATTTTAACTACCTAAATATTTTCTTGTATGACTTTTTTCTTGCTATTAAAACTATCTATTAACCTGTATAATTCTTGAAGTATTAAAGCGATAATAACTCCTGATATAAGGGATGATTTACCTATCAATGTTTGGATTGTTGGTGAAAATTTTAAAAACATTGTTGGATTATAAGTAATTCCAATACTAATTGCAATCGATATTCCAGCTATTAATTTTGAATATTCATTATCACCTACTCTGTTTAAAAGACCCATCCCAGAGATAGTAATCATTCCAAAAATTACAAGAGTTCCGCCTCCTATTACTGAATTTGGTATAGATATTAAGCAGGATGCTATTTTAGGAGATATACTAGTGACTAGTACCATTAATGATGCTAAAACAAATATAACCTTTTGGGTTTTTTTATTTATCGAAATAATTGCTGCATTTTGTGTAAGTCCGGCCATTGGTATAGATCCAAATAAAGACGATATAACAGAGCCTACTCCCATTGCTATAGTACTATTTGCAATTTCTTCACCTTTAAGCGGTCTTCCATATGCACCAAATGTTGTTACTGTTCCACACCCGAGTAAAGAAATAATAGAAATAGCATAAGCTATTGTAAATGTAATTATTATTCCTGTATCAAACTCAATTCCATAAGCCATTGGTTTTGGAATTGCAAGCCATCCAGCTTCAGCAATACTTGAAAAATCAACCATCCCTAAAGGAATTGCCACTATATAACCGACTATCATTCCGATTACAATAGCCGCATTTTTTATCATACCTCTACCAATTTTATTTAAAATAGCTATTATGAAAACTACTAATAATCCAACAAATATATTTTTAGGATCCCCATAGTTTTCAGGTTTTATCCCAGATGCAAAATTCTTTACTGCTGATGGGTAAAGGCCTATCCCCATACATATAACTAATACTCCTGATATAAGTGGTGTAAATATTTTTTTTATTCTATCAACATAAAACCCCATAAAAACTCCAATTATTGAAGCAACCAACAAACTACCAAATAAAACTGGTAATCCTTGATCCTTTGCAACTGCTACAGTTAATCCTAAAAATACATAACTCATTCCCATCATCATAGGAAGACCGGATCCTAATTTGTATTTTTTGAATAAAGGTAGTGGAAATAACTGAATAAAAGTTGCTATTGCCGATACAAAAAGTGCTGATTGAATAAGAGTTATTCGTTGCTCAATCGAGGCACCAATTGCCCCTGCTATTAAAATTGGAGGTACAATTGTCCCTACAAACATTGCTAACAAATGCTGAAAACTAAGTGGTAATGCTTCTCCTATTAATAATTTATTGTTATCGCTCATTAAAAATTCCCCCTAAATATTTTTATTGTGATTTTTAGCTATCCACATTCCTTTTCATCCTAATAATTAAAATTTATTTTAATTGCATTTTATTCCACATTTTTTTTGCATGTTCTCTTGATCTTTCAAATATTTCATTTTCATTTATTCCTACTAATTTTCTATCTTTCATTATAATTTTTCCATCTATGATGGTGGTATTCACACTTCTACCCATCAGCCCAAATAATATATGACTGCTATAATTTGTTTCATTCATAGGAGTTAATGGGTTATAGTCAGCTATTATTATGTCTGCCATAGCTCCTTTCTTTAACACTCCTATATTTCCATCAAAATACTTAGCTACAATCTTTCTGTTATTTTCAAACAACATCTGAGGTGTTTCTCCCCAAGCTACAGAAGGGTTTGATTTTACATGTTTATGTATTATATTAGCGACTTTCATAGACTCAAACATATCATTTGTATAACCATCGGTTCCAAGTCCTACATTAATCCCTTTTTCTAATAATTCTAAAGCTGGGGAGCAGCCCACTGCATTTCCCATATTTGATTCAGGATTATGAACTACCTGAGTTCCATTATTTTTTAAGATATTCATTTCATTGTCATCTACGTGGATACAATGAACTGCTATTGTCTTTTCTCCTAAAATTCCATATTCATCAAGTCTCTCTACGACTCTCTTGTTGTATTTAGTTAATGAATCTTCTAAATCATCTATAGCTTCCGCTGTATGAACGTGATAACCGGCATCTAGGCCTTCCATAGATTTTACACACTTGTGTAAAGATTCACTTGATAGAGTGAAAGAAGCATGCATCCCAAACATTCCCTTAATCATATTTTGGTTTTTTGTGTTGTAGTATTTAATAAAATCTGTATTCTCTTTAATTCCCTCCTCTAATATATCAATACCATCTCTGTCTGAAACTTCATAACAAAGGCAGGTTCTTATTCCAATCTCTTTAGCGGCATCTGCAATGGTGAATAAACTGTCTTTTGCTGCCATTGGACTTGCATGGTGATCAAATATTGTTGTTACTCCATTTTTTATGCTTTCTATATATGTCGTAAGAGCACTGTACTTTACATCTTCTAATTTTAAATTTTTATCCACTTTCCACCACATATTTTCTAAAATATCTACAAAGTTTTTTGGAGCTGGACCTGTAGAAGCCATACCTCTTGCAAAAGCACTATATATATGATGATGAGTATTGATCATTCCCGGCATTATCAATTGACCTTTTGCATCAATAAATTCTGCATCCGGATATTTTTCTTTCATTGTTTGAGTTTCACCTGTTTCTATTACTTCATTCCCTTCTACCACAACAGTTCCGTTGTGATAGAAGGGATTCATTTCTTCTTGTGTTATCAATCTTCCATTTCCAATTAAAAACATCTTCCCCCCCTTTAGTTTCTTTTAACTACCTTCCCTGCAAGGATCTTATTGTAAACACCTTCATCTATTACGTGATGTCCATTAATAAAAACATTATCTATTCCCACAGGAAATTGAACAGGGTCTATAAATGTTCCTTTATCAATAACTGTTTCCATATCTATAATAAGAACATCAGCATGTTTTCCAACTTCTAAACTGCCTCTTCCTTTAATCCCGATAGCTTCTGCAGCTTTTTTAGTCATCTTATTGATAGCCTGCTCTATAGTAAGTACTTTCTTCTCTCTTACATATCTTCCAAGTATTTTTGGGAAAGAACCATATGCTCTTGGGTGAGGTTTCCCTTTAGCCATTAATCCATCAGTACAAACATTATGTTCCGGTCTTTTCATGAATTTTATTATGTGCTCTTCTTTTCCATAAAAATCTACCATTCCAACTGCATTCTCTTCATCCCTTAAAAGATCAAAAGTTGCATCCAATGGATCTTTCCCTTTAAATTTTCCTAATTCTTCTAAACTCATTCCTACTACTTCCTGATTTTTATCAGTTTTAACAGATGTTACAAATATTTGATCAATTCCAGCAAAATCCACAAAGTTATCCCAGCCTGGAATCCCTTTTTCTATATCAGCTTTCATTTTTTCCCTATCAGATTTACTTTTCAACCTTTTTATTAATTCATCTGTTCCCCCATTATGTGCCCAGGGAGGTAAAATAACTCCAAGCATAGTGCTTCCTGCTGCATATGGGTATTGGTCAAACGATACTTTTATTCCGGTTTTTTTAACTTCTTCCAACAACTCAATAACTTCATCGATGTATTTCCAGTTTTGCTTCCCACATACTTTAAAATGAGAAAAATGAACTTTTACCCCCGATTCTTTTCCAATTCTTATAATCTCTTTCATAGAATTTAATATGGTGTCGGCTTCACTCCTTTGATGGACTACAAATACTCCATCATATTCAGCTACTACTTTACACATCTCTATAACTTCTTTTGTCTCGGAATAAGCACACGGCATATAGATGAGTCCAGTAGAAAGACCATAGGCTCCTGCTTCCATCTCTCTTCTTGTTATTTCACACATCCTTTCTATCTGTTTATCTGTAGCTGCTTTCCCAGCCAACCCCATAGCTTCCATTCTTATATTCCCGTGGGGGACTAAATACGTTTCATTTAAACCCACGCCTTTTTTAGCCATCATATTAAGATAATTTTCTGTTGTTTCATATTCCCAGTCTATATCATCTGAATCACCATCAAGACCAGCCAGATTTTTTCTCCAAGGACTGATATATTCAATAGGGAGTGGAGCCATAGATATTCCATCCTGGCCCAGCACCTCTGTTGTTATTCCTTGTCTAATCTTTACTTCATTGTAAGGATTGAGGAGCATCACTAAATCTGAGTGACTATGAGTATCAATAAATCCCGGAGCAACTACACGGCCCTTGGCATCCACTATTTTTATTCCATCAATATGAATATTTTCACCTATTGCATGTATTTTCCCGTCTTTTATATGGAGATCTCCTATGAAAGGTTTTGCCAGTGTTCCATCAACTATATTTCCATTTTTTATTAGAATATCCATTTTCACACCTTCTTAAGATTATTTGTTATAAACTGATTTTAAAATCCCATAATATCCTTTTGCTCCCAAGCAAAGTTGCTCTATTTCAATATGTTCGTCAATTGTATGAGCTAAATTTTCTTTTGATGGTCCAAATCCTATAGTTTTGATTCCTGCTTCACCTGCATAATGAGAACCATTAGTACAGAATGAATATTGAGTAATTTCAGAATTAATTCCTGCCTCTTTTAATCCTTTATGTGCCGCCTGTACAAACTCATCTTCTTCAGAGTAAAGCCAACCTGGGAAGAACCTTTCTCCTTCGATATGGTTTCCTGTATAACACATTTCTTTACCTATTGCATAGGATACTTTTGCTTTCAATTGGGGATCTGCTGCCATCATTTCTTCTAATAATTTTTCTATTGGAGCAAGAACTGATTCTTTTGTTTCACCAACAAGAAGCCTTCTATCAAAAGTTGCTCTACAGTGTTCAGGGACTACAGATGCTCCTGGATATGGTGACGATTTAATATCAGTTAAACAAAGAATTCCTTTTCCCAATTCTGGATGCTCAGTGGGCACAAGTTTTTCTATTCTTTCTATTATTCCGGCCATTTTAACTACAGAGTTAATTCCTTTATGCGGGTTAGCTGAATGTGCAGGTTTTCCAAATACTTCTACTACAATTTCTCCTCTACCTCTTTGACCTATTTTAAGGTTAAGCTCTGAAGATTCTCCAATTACTACATAATCAGGTTTGATATTTTTAGAAATTTCTCTAGCTGCAATCCCTTCAAATATTTCTTCATGTACTACACCTGCTACATAAATTTCTCCAGCAAAATCTTTTTTTATATCTTCAGCAAAATAAGATGCAGCAGCAATCATTGCAGATACCTGTCCTTTCATATCTGAAGTTCCTCTCCCATAAATCTTACCGTCAACAATTTCTCCTCCAAATGGAGCATATTTCCATACTGAATCATCCGTTACCGGGACAGTATCAATATGACCATCGAATAATATTGCTTTTCCTGGTTTATTTCCCTTAATTCTTCCTATGATATTTCCATATCTATCTATCTGAACATCATCAAATCCAAATTCATCTAACATTGCCTTTTTTATTGCTTCTACTACCTTCTCCTCTTCTCCAGAAACAGATGGATTTCTAATTAACTCCTGACATAATGCAATTAACCTCTCTTCTCTAGTTTGATTTAACATTTTATTCCTCCTGAATTTATATTATTTTTTTATTGTATTTCCAGAAACTCAAAACACCGTAAATATTTGAGTTATTTTGTATGAGCTCCATGCCATACTATCTTTTTGTATACTTCAGGATCTGTATCTCCCTCAGTGGAAAATAATAATACTTTTGAATTCTCATCTAACTTTAAATCTTCTTTCATTTGAGCATATTCAGGGTTAGTCATTACTTCAAATAATAATCCCGCTGTAACTGCTCCTGATTCTCCTGAGACTACTTGGTCATCTCCCTTAATAGGGCACCCTAATATTCTCATCCCATTTGCAGCTACCCAGTCCGGACAAGATACAAATGCTGCCGAATGATTCTTTAATACTTCCCAACCTATTGTGTTTGGCTCACCACAAGCAAGACCAGCCATAATTGTCTGCATATCTCCACCAACATATTTCATTTCTCCTGCCTTTGCTGATTTATATAAACAATCTGCTAAGTTTGATTCCACTATTACAGTTGTCGGACAGTCATCTCCGTATATTGAAGCAAAAACTCCCTGCACTGCACCTGCTAATGACCCTACTCCTGCCTGTAAAAAGATATGAGTAGGTTTTTCTATCTTCTTTTCTTTTAACTGCTCTATTGATTCTAAGGCCATTGTTCCGTATCCCTGCATAATCCATGCCGGGATCTCTTCATATCCCTCCCACGCTGTATCCTGAATAACTACCCCATTATTTTTATTTGCGTAATCTGTTGCAATTCTTACTGCATCGTCATAGTTCACTTCTGTGATGCTTGCCTCAGCACCTTCTGCTCTTATATTTTCAAGTCTTGTTATAGAAGATCCTTTTGGCATATAAACTACTGATTTCTGATTTAATTTATTAGCAGTCCAAGCTACTCCTCTACCGTGGTTTCCATCAGTTGCTGTAGCAAATGTAATATCTCCTAATTCTTTTTTTACATCTTCTGAAATTAGTTCTTTATATCCCAATTCAGAAATATCACGACCTAATTTAGAAGCAAGGTATCTTCCCATTGCAAATGACCCACCTAATACTTTAAATGCATTTAGCCCAAATCTATATGATTCATCTTTTAGATAAACTCCATTTAATCCAATATGGTTAGCCAGGTTACCTAAGTCAGCTAATGGAGTTACTGTATATTGATCAAAACTTTCATGAAAACTCTTTGCTTTTCCTACTTCTTTTTCACTTAAAAATTCAATACATTCTTTATAGTTGGTTCTCTTGATATTATTTTTAGTCCATTTTATATTTTTTTCCATGTCACTCTCCTATATTTTAATTTTATTGATTTTCTTAGAATAGTTAAAGTCACATATAAGTTATTCTTTTTTCGTCTACTTTAAATAAATTAAAAGTTTCACTTAATTATCCTATTGCCATCTATAAATTAGTATAAGCAAATTTTATGCCAAGTGTTTTTCTTTTAATAAAATTAAAAGCATATTTTAAAAAGTTGAACCCTAAGTTTTTCGGCTATTTCCTCTTCTACTCATTATATTTACTCTTATTTTGTTGTTAAAATACTATTTAAAACTGATATAAAAAACGAAATTATCAAAATGAGAATCGATTATTATCAAAATGAGAATGCATTTTATTTAACCTTTTATTGACTTTTAAAAATATATATAGTGATTTTCATCTCAAAGTTATCATTTTGATAATTAGAGAAAACCTTTACTACAATAAAAAAAGGTTAGTACAGATTTAACTGTACTAACCTTTTTAAATATTATATTTTTCAACTTTCCTATATAATGTTGCTATTCCTATCCCTAATTCTTTTGCAGCTTCTTTTTTCCCACTTGTATTATTTCCATATTTATTTATTGCATTATCTATTAAAATCTTTTCTGCATCAGCTATAGTTAAAATACCTTCTAAAATATTTACATCAGATTTTTCTTCTGAAATTAAATTGTCAGGAAGTAAGTCTTTTGTTATAATACCACTTTCATCAGATAAATTTATCATAAATTCTACTACATTTTCTAATTCCCTGACATTTCCAGGCCACTCATAAGACATTAATATTTTTTTAGTTTCAATGTCTATGGTATGAACATACTTATTTAAAACTTTATTATATTTTTTCATCAGCTGCTCTATTATTAAAAGTATGTCTTTTCCTCTGCTCTTTAGATTTGGAATTTCAATAGGAATTACATTTAATCGATAATAAAGATCTTCTCTAAATTTTTTCTTTTCAATCCTCTCTTTGAGATCTATATTTGTAGCTGCTAAAACCCTTATATCTAAATCCATTAATTTATTAGATCCTATTCTTACTAATTTTCTTTCTTGCAGGACTCTCAGAAGTTTTGCCTGTAAATAAAGAGGCATATCTCCTATTTCATCTAAAAATATTACCCCTTTATTCGCTAATTCAAATTTTCCCATTCTCCCATTAGAACTAGCCCCTGAAAAAGCTCCTTTTATGTAACCGAATAATTCACTTTCAAGAAGAGAATCTGGTATCGCTGCACAATTTATGGCTATAAAAGGTTTATCCTTTCTATCAGAGTGAGCATGGATAGCTCTAGCTACTAATTCTTTTCCCGTTCCACTTTCTCCGGTTATTAATACAGTAGATTTAGTTGGAGCTATTTTTTTTATCTTTCCTTTCAGCCTGAGCATCGGGTAAGATTCCCCTATTATAGCTTCTATCCCTAAAGCTCTCTCCGCTGATAATTGCTGAAATTCATCATTTAATTTTTTAATACTATCAAATATAAAGACCTGATATGTTTCTTTTTTTAGGCCATCCGTTTTAAACTTTTTTCCTACAATAATATAGCTCTTTTTACTTGCAGTTATAGTTACTTCATATGTCTCTTTCCCAAATAAAAATTCATCCTTATTTTCTATATTTATCTTTTTATTCAATGAATTAGGGGATAACTCTAATTCTTTCATGGCAGAGTTATTTAAGTTGACCACCTTACTATTTTCATCTAATACGATTACACCTTTATCTATAACACTCAATATCTCATAGAACAGTTTTGCCCTTTCCTTTCTAAATAAATTATCATTTTGTTCATTTATTTTTATAGAAATAAATTCACTTATTTGTTTTATAAACTTAAGATGTGAGTTTAAATTTTCTAGAACTTTTTCCTTTTGATAATTTGTAGAACATACTAAGCCTATTACTCCTATTATCTCACTATTATAAAATATTGGAGTTGATATTTCCAGCGTTTCTGGACACCTATCTTTTTCTGGGCATGTTATACACAATTTATCTTTTCCCGGCTCCCTTATTATATGAGGTTCTCCTGTTTTTAATACATCTTTATAAACTGATCCTTTGGCTGTCACTCCAACACTTTTTTTAAAAATTCCTGTTCCTGCTATTCTTATCATATCTTTATCAATTATCTCTACATCTACCTTCATTGCTGAAGAAATTATAGCAGCGTATTGTTTTACATGTTTTTCTATCTGAATTAACTCTGTTTTATTTTCTATCATTATAAATTACCCGCCTATTTGATTCATATTATATTTATCTTCGAATTTATTTATGTTATTAAATAAATGCTTTTCAGGTTTATTATATATTTCTTTAGCAATAATTTCTATTTTTTCTTTTTCATTTATACTATTTTTCATAATATTACTTAATTTAAAGGTTGATTTTTTATTAAGACACTGTTTCATTATTCCTTTTGATGTGACTCTTATCCTATTACATTCCCGGCAAAAACAATTACTTATTGGATTAATAAATCCTATCTTCCCTTTTCCCCCTTCTAATTTATAATATTCTGAAGCCCCCTCTTTTCTTTTTAAATTCTTTAGTTTTTTACTCTTGCATATGATCTTTCTTATATCATTTCCTGTAAATCCTTTATACCTCTTTCCTTCTCCTATAGGCATTAATTCTATAAACCTTACATCTATAGGATATGTTTCGGTTAAACTAGCTAAATTTATTATTTCATCTTCATTTACTCCATCTATTATTACACTATTAATCCTCACTTCTATCCCATTTTCCATAGCTCTCTTTATTCCTTTCCAAACTTTATTAAAGTCTCCTGTCTTAGTTATTTCTTTAAATTTTTTTTCTTTTAAAGAATCTAAACTTACATTTATTCTTGTCACTCCGCAAATTTTGAGAAATTCTATTTTTTCATTTAAAATACTCCCATTTGTAGTAAGGCATAATTCTTTTATTTCCTTTATTTTAGATATTTCATATAATATTTTATCTATATCTTTTCGAATTAAAGGTTCTCCGCCTGTTATTCTTATTTTCTTTATCCCTAATTTTACCCCTACCTTTACAATCTCTAGTATTTCATTTTTAGTGATAGGATTTTCTTTTTTCAATTCAATATTTTCTTCTTGAGACATACAATAAAAGCACCTATAGTTACACTGCTCTGTTACAGATATTCTCATATAATCTATTTCTCTGCCAAACTTATCTTTCATAGACTCATCCCTTTTTTATTTATCCAACAATAGTTATAATTTCACTTTATATAAAGTTAATACATATAGTTATACAAGCTATTAAGCCCGCCTTTCAAGTAAACACTAATTGAATTCTATCTCACCACAAATCCATATTTTTTAAAAATTGATATTCTTTTCATCAGATATTCATTAAATTTACTTCCTTCAACACTTCCTTTTCTAACTCCTGCAGAATATATAATAGGAGAATGTTTTCTTTTATCCACCTGATAGATTTGATACCCTTTTTTGGGATTTGTATCGGTTTTATAAACAAATGAATAATCAACTTCTCCTCTTTCAGCATATGATAATGCTGACCTTACATCCTTTGTTTATAAAATATTTTTTTTTACGCTGCTCCATATACCTTCTGTTATTAAAGCTTCTTTAGCGTATCTCCCAGCTGGAACAAAACCAGGATCTCCTATCGCTATTAATCCAGTTATATCCTTTAATTCCTCCAATTTATTTTTACCTATAACTACTAAATTATTTTCAAGTAAATCTTCTTTTTTTTCTACAAGACCTTTCTGCAGTAATTTTCTTAAATCTTTTTCAGAAGCTAAAAAGATAAAATCAACAGGAGCTCCTTCTTCTACCTGTTTTCTTAAAGACCCAGAACCACCTAAATTTAGAAAAGAAAGAATTAAAAGTTTTATATAAACAAAAAAATAAAAAAAGAGCAAACTAATATACTTAATTTGCTCTTTTTTTATTTTTTTCCCTATACTATTAAAATTTTTAAATAGTATCTTTGGGCTCTTTCTAAATGTTCATAGAGAACTTCCTCTGCTTCTTCTATTTTCTCTTCTAAAAGAAGATTTATTAATATGATGTGTTCTTCTGTAGATTGTAAAATTCTTGCTTTTAATTTTTTCCCTAAAGAAAACATTTTAATTCTTTTTGCATGTTCCATGATATTTATAGATGCTTTGTTTAGAAAAAAATTATCATAAAAACTAAGTATCATATTATGAAACTCATCATCTATATCATCCATTTTTTTCCTATCATCCACAGTAAGACCGTCAAATTTTTCTTTTAAAAGTTCCAATTTTATTTTTGGAAGTTTATTTGTAGTTAATTTTAAAGCTGAAACTTCTAAATTTTTCCTAGCATCAAATATATTATTTATTAAATTTTCATCAACTTTAGACACATATATCCCTTTTCTTGGATATATTTTTACCCACCCTTCATCCTCAAGACGGCTTAAAGCTTCTCTCATTGGAGTTCTACTGACTTCCAGCGAATCACTTATTTTTTTTTCTTCTAGATATTCCCCAGGAACATAGGTTAAATTTATTATGTTTTGCTTGATAATTTCATACGATTTTTCTTTTAAGTTCATATATTTAGACATTTCACCCTCCCAATAGGTCTTAATTATACTTCTCTATACCCATATAAGTCAATCTTTTCTCTTTACAAGGATAAATTAATGTAGTAATATACTCTCTAAGAATACCTGTGTATACACAGGTATACTAAAAAATATTTCAAGGGGGAATTATTATGAAAAAAACGCCTACACTTGGGCAATCTTTGTTTCCAATAGTCTTTATGGTATTAGCTTTAGCTATTGGATATGGTTATTTTGGGTTTAGAACAGAGCCTATTTTGGTAGCATCTGCTTTTGTTGCTGGAACTATAGCACTTAAATTAGGGTATGGCTGGAAAGAGATGGAGGGGGCTATAGTTGAAAAAATTACTAAAGCTATGCCTGCTACACTGGTTTTATGGAGTGTTGGATTTCTAATCGGTTCATGGATGTTTTCAGGAACAGTTCCTATGATTATCTATTATGGTGTTCAAATTGTAAATCCTAAATTTTTACTTGTATCTGCATTTATAATTACTGCTCTTGTCTCTACAGTTACCGGGACATCTTGGGGAGCTGCCGGGACTATAGGAGTAGCTATTATGGGAATAGCTGGCGGGTTAGGTATATCTCTTCCTGCTACAGCCGGAGCTATCGTTGCTGGAGCTTATTTCGGTGATAAAGTATCTCCACTTTCAGACACTACTAACCTTGCTCCTATTGCAGCGGGGAGTGAATTATATGAACATATAAAACACATGTTTTATACTACAATACCTGCAGCTATTATTTCTATTGTAGTATATTTAATTGTAGGGCTAAATTCTAGTGGTCAGACTACTAATCCTGAGACTGTAGCTACTATGCTTTCTCAGTTAGATTCAATGTATAGTTGGAATATCTTATTATTATTGCCAGTATTTATAATTATTTTTGGTTCAGTAAAAAAATGGCCTGCTGTTCCTACGATGTTAAGTGCAAGTTTTGTTTCTATAATTCTAGGTATTTTTATACAGGGGTTTGCTCTTAAAGACGGTTTAGCTTCCCTTGTTAAAGGATTTAACGTTGGTATGACTGGTACCGAAACTAAGATTATCTGGGAAGTTACCAGGCTGATTAACAGAGGGGGAGTAGTTTCTGTTACAGGTACCACAGTTTTAATTTTCTGCGCTATGGGCTTTGCAGGTATAATTAGTGTTACAGGAATGTTAGACACTGTTCTAAATTCTATTTTAAAAAGAGTTCGTTCAGACAGTGGTATTATTTTATCAACTATCTTCTCATGTTTTACAATGGCATTTGTAACAGGTAGTTCATACCTTTCAATTCTTATTCCTGGAGAATTATTTAAAAATACATATATTAAAAGAGGCCTTCATCCCAAAAATCTCTCAAGAACTCTTGAAGATTCGGGAACAGTACTAGTTCCTTTAGTGCCATGGTCGGCAGCGGGAGCATATATGGCGGCAACATTAGGGGTTCCGACATTTCAATATCTTCCATGGGCAGTTTTAAATTATGCAGGTATTATAGTTGCAATTATTCTTGCTATTACTGGTATAGGAGTTACAAAATTAAAGGATGAAGAAAAAGCTGAATTTAAAGCTGCTTTCGGAATTCAATAGGAGATGAAACAAATGTTTAAATTAATTAAAAATGCAAGGGTTTATTCACCTAAAGATTTGGGAATAAAGGATATTTTGATTTGTAACGATAGAGTTATTGAAATAGAAAGTAACATACAATTTACACATAAAGAATTAGAGGTAATAGATGCTGCTGGAAAAATTATTATACCTGGAATTATAGATCAGCATGTTCATGTCACTGGAGGCGGGGGTGAAGGCAGTTTTAATACCAGAGTTCCCGAGGTTATGTTAAGCGAATTAGTACAAAGTGGAATAACAACTGTAGTTGGTCTCCTTGGTACAGATACAGTTACTCGAAGTGTTGAAAATCTCCTTGCAAAAACTAAAGCTCTTAAAGAGGAAGGGATTACAGCTTACTGCCTTACTGGAGGATATGAATATCCTAGTCCTACTATAACTGGAAGTGTGAAAAAAGATATTACTTTTATCCAAGAAATTCTAGGAGTAAAGCTTGCTATTTCAGACCACAGGGCTTCTCATATTACCAAAGATGAATTTACAAAATTAGTAAGTGATATCAGAGTAAGCGGAATGTTTTCTGGGAAATCTTCTTATATTAAATTACATATGGGAAATAGTTCCGAAAGATTTTCTATCATTAATCAAATATTAAATGAAACTGATCTCTCTATTTCTCATTTCAGGCCTACTCACGTTGGGAGACGTAAAGAATTGTTTGAGGAAGGCATGGATTTTGCTAAAAGAGGCGGAATTATAGATATTACCGCATGCAATAATTCTAATATAGTTCCTCTTCCTAAACTTTTTAATATCATTAAAAAAAACGAAGTTCCTTTAAAAAATATAACTCTTAGTTCAGATGGAAGGGGAAGTTGGTCTACTTATGATAAACTGGGAAAATTAGAGAAAATTGGCCATGCAGCATGTGACACTATATATAAAACTATCAAAGACTTAACAAACAAAGGTGTTCTTTCTTTTGAAGAAGCTTTAACTCTTGGTACGGAAAATGTGGCATTGGCTCTTGATTTAAAGGGGAGAGGCGTCATATCTAAAAATGGATTTGCAGATATTCTTATTCTAGATGATAATTTGGATCTGAATTCTGTTCTTATAAATGGGCGACTTATGATGAAAAATAAAGAAACTATAGTAAAAGGTACTTATGAGTAATAGATCGTTTTAGATTGCAAGGTTACCTAGAAAATATTATAAAAAAGAAGGAGCTAAGACAATGAATATAGCAGGTATTTTAGGTGGGATGGGACCCCTTGCCACAATGGATTTATCAAATAAAATAATAAAATATACTGATGCAGAAAAAGATAGCGATCATGTGCATATATTAATAGATAATAATACAGAAATCCCAGATAGAACTGCATATATTTTGGGAAAGGGAGAAAACCCTGAAAAATATCTGATTGATTCAGCTTTAAGATTAGAAGCTATGGGGGCTGATTTTATAGTTATGTCCTGCAATACAGCTCATTATTTTTATGAACATATTAAAAAATCTGTAAAAATACCCTTTATAAATATGATAGAGGAAATAGCAAAAGAATTAAAAGGAATAAAAAAAGTAGGTCTTTTGGCTACCAAGGGAACTTATTATAGTAATATTTATGAAAATATCTTTAAAAAATATGGAATTGAAGTAGCTGTCCCTCCTATGCATTTACAAGAAACTGTAATGGAGTTAATCTATAGAGTAAAAGATGGTAATAGTGATATTAACGAGGTCCCTATAAATTCTGTTGTAGAATATTTTTCTAAATTAGGAATTGATAATATTATTTTAGGGTGTACAGAACTTCCTGTAGCTTTTGAAAAAATGGCAATAAAGGGAAATTTTTTAGATCCAACCAAAATACTAGCCATTAGTACAATAAAATTGGTTGGGAAAAAAGTAGCAAGAATATAAAAAGAAAAAATTATTTTTATTTTTTTAGGTATGGTAGAGGCTTTCTTAATGAAAGCCTCTTTTTTTACAAAAAATGTATTATTATTGACATTTTTGATTTTATACTGTATAAATATACAAAAGGACTTGTCCTAAAGAGTCCTTTATTAAAAAAGGGGGATATATTATGACTACACAGAATCACATGTTTTATGCAAATCATCCATTAATTTGGGCGAGTGCAATCTTTGGAATCTCTATCGTTTTAATTCAATCGGCTTTAATAATCAAAAAATCAATTAAGGTAGGTAAAGCAATTGGGATATCAGAAAATGATATGAATAAGGGAATAAGAACTAGTGCTATTGCCAGTATCGGTCCAGCTTTAGGTGTCGTAGGAAGTTTGCTAGCACTATTAGTAACAATGGGCTCAGCGGTTTCAGCAGTAAGGTTAAGTTTAATTGGAGGTTCTAATTTTGAAGCAATGGCAGCCAATTTTGGTGCTAAAGCAATGGGAGCAGAATTATCTACGAATATGCTTCCAGTTGTGTTTACAAATGCTCTTTGGACAATGGCATTAGGTTCATTAGGATGGATTACTTTTGTTTTTTTATTCGCACATAAGATGGATAAAGTAAATGGGTTGTTAACCAATGGTAGAAAAGCACTTCTTCCAGCAGTGGGACTAGGAGCTATGTTAGGATCTTTTGCCTACTTTAACGTAGGCAATTTACTGAAAGTAACTACAAACCCTGAGATAACTCTTTCAGGCGGAACTGGATTGATCATTATGGTTGCCTGTCTAAAAATTGGAGACACAAAAAAAATTACTTGGCTGAAGGAATGGGCTCTAACATTTGCAATGTTTGGTGGAGCAGCTATAGGAACATTGATTGTTTAATATTATATTATTAAGGAGATGAAAAATGAATACAAATATAAAAGCAAGTAATATTATATCATATGATTCGTATATTGATGATATCACAAAGATAGGTAGAACAACTATGGTTTTAGGAGCACTGGCTTCTTTATTCCCAGCTTTAATCATGACATTTTATTTTGGAATTAATCCTGGAATCGCGGCAATAATGGCAGGGGCAATCTCGCAAATGTCAGTCTCTGGAGCTTTTTATATCAGTGAACCAATTAGTTATTATCCAATAGTTGGTAGAGCCGGATTATATATGGGGTTTTTATCTGGTAATTTAGTAAATATGAGAATACCCGCAGCTATTTCAGCGCAAGAAGCTTCTGGGCATTCTGCCGGAACTGAAGAAGGATCAATTATGGGTACTATAGGAATTGGTGTTTCTATATGGGTTGGTATTTTCTTTTTAGCAATTTCTGTTTTAGCAGGACAAGCTCTTTTATCAAGTTTACCGCCTTCTTTAATGGCTATGCTTAAATTAATTATTCCAGCGTTATTTGGTGGAGTATTTGGACAATTCGCAATAAAATCTCCTAAGACTGGTATTTTTGCTCTAGTTATCTCATTTATAATGACAAAAGTTGTTGCTTTAATTCCTGGTAACCCATCATTTTTAATAACTTTAACATCTGTATTTGCGACTATAATATTTGCTAAAAAATTAATGTTAAAAAATAAATAAGGAGTAAAATTATGAATAAAGAAAGGATAATCGAAAATTTTATAGAAATGATTAAAATACATTCTCCTTCAAAAAACGAGAAAAACTATACGAATTATTTAGTTGAAAAACTCAATGAATTAGGATTAGAAGTTTATTTAGATCATGGGTATAAAAACTATGATGGAAATGCTCCAACTATTTTTGGAAAATTAAATGGTAAAATAGCAGGAGAGGGAGTAACACTTGCAGCTCATACAGATGTAGTTGAACCTTCGGAATCTGTAAATGCTATAATTGATGGACATATTATAAAAACAGATGAAACCACTACTCTAGGCGGAGATGACAAAGCAGGAATAGCTTCTATATTAGAAGTTTTAAGAGTAATCCAAGAAAAAAATGTTCCACATAAAGATATATTTGTTTTATTAACACCATGTGAAGAACTAGGAATGTTAGGAGCTAAAAATATTAATTGGAATTTAATCCCAGAACATATGAAACCAGCTAAAAATATGCTTGTAATTGATAATGCAGGAAGAGCAGGGTTAATTGCTCATACAGCACCTACCAAATATGATGTAGATTTAATTTTTAAAGGAAAAACTGCACATGCTGGAATAGAACCTGAAAATGGGCTTAATGCAATCCAATTAGCTTCTATAGCGATCGCAGATATGAAGATGGGACGTATTGATGAATTAACTACTTCAAATATAGGATCTATATTTTCAAATTATGCAACTAATGTTGTAGCCGAAGAATGTATTGTAAAAGCAGAGGTAAGAGGACATTCTACAGAAAAAGTTTTAGAAATTATTAAGTCTTATGAAAAAAGTTGTGAATTGGCTATTGAAAAATTTGGAGGCAAATATAGTCTTAAATATATATGTGACTATCCAACACTAAAACCAAAAGATAATTTAAAATTTGCTAATGAATTTAAAGAAATATATAAATCCTTAGGTATAAAATCAGAATTAGCAGTTATTGGTGGTGGATCTGATAGTAATATCTTAGCTTCAAACGGTTATAATTCTATTATAATTGGAGTAGGAATGTATAATGTACATACAGTGTATGAAACTTTAGATACTAGAGATTTATTTTACACAACAGAAGCAATTTTAACTTACATAAAAAAAAGGAGCTAAAATGAATAAACAAGAGTTAAAAAATAGAATTATAAAAACTATTGATGATAATCGGTACTCTATTATTGAAGCAGGAAGAAAGATTTATTCTACTCCTGAATTAGGCTACAGAGAAGTAGAAACAACAAAGACTGCGGTAACTTTCCTTAAAGAATTAGGGTTAGAAGTAGAGGAAAATATTGCTATTACTGGGTGTAGAGCAAGATTGAATCAGAACTCTATAGGACCTAAAATAGCCATCTTAGGAGAACTTGATTCTATATCTGTTACTAACCACCCAGATGCCAATGCTAACGGTAATATACATGCATGTGGTCATAATATTCAAATGGGTGGATTATTAGGTGCAGCTCTTGGACTTGTTAAATCAGGCATATTAGAAAAATTAGATGGAAAAATTGATATTATGGCAACTCCTGCTGAAGAGTTTATAGAACTAGAATATAGAGAGCAACTAAGATCAAAAGGTAAGATAAAATATTTTGGAGGCAAACAAGAGCTTATAAGTAGAGGAGCCTTTGATGATGTTAATATGTCTATAATGTTTCATTCTTTAGATCTAGGAGAAAACAACGCTTTAATTGGACCTGTAAGCAACGGTTTTATAGGTAAAAAAATAAAATTTATAGGAAAAGAATCCCATGCAGGTTCTGCTCCAGAAGATGGTATTAATGCATTAAATGCAGCAATGCTTGCTATAAATAACATTAATGCTCAAAGAGAAACTTTTAAAGATTCAGATAGAGTAAGAGTGCATCCCATTATTACTAAGGGAGGAGACATAGTCAACGTTATTCCTGCTGATGTAAGGATGGAAGCTTACGTAAGAGCTAGAACTATTGAAGGAATGTTGAGTTCAAATGTTAAAGTAAATAGAGCTCTTAAAGCTGGAGCAATGGCTGTAGGAGCAGATATTGAAATAACAGAAATCCCTGGGTATCTTCCAATATTAAAATATTCTGATATGGATAAGCATTTTAAAGAAAATCTTGAAAATTTAGGATTAAAGGGAAAAATTATAGAAGGTGGGGATTTTACAGGCTCTTTTGATTTCGGTGATGTTTCACATCTAATGCCTACGCTTCATCCTATGATAGGAGGTGTTAAAGGGGCTTTACATTCCGTTGATTTTAATATCATAGATGAAGATTTAGCATATATAGTCCCTGCTAAAGCAATGGCGATGACGGTAGTTGACCTTCTTTTCAATAACGCGGAATCCGCTAATAATATTTTAAATGATTTTAAGCCCGTAATGACTAAAACTCAATATCTTGAATTTATGGAAACAAATAATAAAGTTATCAAAAATTAAATATATTCTTAAATTCCTCTTATAACCTAGACTTTAACATTGTCTAAACTATAAGAGGATTTTTAATTTTTTTAGATACACTAAGATTCTATGGTAATATATACATATACACAATCTATAATTATGGAGGTTCCGATGAAAATAGGAATAATTGGTCCCAAAGATTCAGTAACTAAAGTTAAAACTATAATAAATAAAATTTTCCCAGAAATATTAATAAATATATATATAGAAGAAAAAATAATAGATGCACTTAAAGTTTTTGATAAGTGTCAAGATGAAAATGATGGAATCATCTTTACTGGAATTGGAGTAATGAAAAGTATTTTAAATTCTAATAAAGTTATCAAAAAAGAGTATGAATATATCCCTAGAAGTGGGTCTAGTATTTTTAAAGCTCTTTGGGAAATGAAACAATATGGAATACTTCCTAAAACAATTAGTATAGATGTAACTAGTGATTTTTTATTAAATGAAACTCTAGAAGAACTTGAGATATCCTTTGATAAAATTTATAGTCTTCCATATTCCTCGTTATTAAGTGAAGAAGAATATTTAGAATTCCATGAAAAAAGATATCTTTCAGGACAATCAGAAGCTATTATTACAGCCTATGGCTCTGTCTATACTTCTTTAAAAGAAAAAAAATACCCTGTATTTAGACTTTCTCCTACAAATATTCAAGTAAGAGAAACAGTAGAAAAATTAATTTCAAAAATTAAAACACAAATTATAAGTGACTCTGCAATTGCAGTACAAGTTATCAAATTAACTTCCCCTGCAACTTCTTTATGTCAATATGAGATGCAAAAAAATAAAGGATTTTTTGAAATAGACCTTTTAGAATACGTAAAAAAAATACAAGGTTCTCTCTTTAATTTTGGAAGGGACGAATATATTATATTTTCTACTCGTGGAGCAATTAAAAATAGAGAAAATATGATTGATTTTTTAGAAATATTAAAAATAAAAACAAAGTCAAACTTCACAATATTTACTGGAATAGGATATGGAAGCACATCATATATAGCTGAAATGTCTGCTAGAAAAGCTCTTAATAATTCAATTTCATATAATAAACCATCTTTGTTTATAATGGATGGAAATGAAGTTAGTGGGCCGATTGGAGAAAAAAGTGAACTTTTTTATGATATAAAGATATCAGATAAAAAAGTTATAAAAATAGCCGAAACTTCAGGCGTTAATGTATTACACATAGTAAAATTAATTTCTCTTTCTCAAAAAACTAAAAAAAATGAATTTGACTCTCAAGAAGTTGCAGCTTACCTTAATATTACAGAAAGAAGTGCCCGTAGAATATTGAAAAAACTAGTTGAAAATAATTTTGCAACTCTTTATGGTAAAGAAGCTCCAAAAGGCGGAGGTCGACCTAAAAATATTATTAAAATAAACATAATTTAACTTCAGAAAGTAAAAAAAGTTTTCCCTAATAAAATTTAATAAGGAGATTCAACTATGTCTTTAAAAATTAAAACAGAAAATCTAAAAATTTCATCTGCAAAAATAGGAGAAATTGAAAAAATAATACTTCTTGAAAATAAAGAAGAAAATAAAAAGTTTGTATGGCAAGGAACTTATGAAGAACATATAAAAGAAATAAATAGCTCTTCAGATTTTTTGCTTACATTTAAAGAATGCAAAAGTAAAAAAATAGTTGGTTTTTCACTTGTAAATATTAATAAAAAATCAAATGTTTTTGAATTAAGAAGAATAGTAATTTCTGAAAAAGGAAAAGGATATGGAAGAGAGTCTATATTTGGTTTAATGAATTATGCCTTTAATAAAAAAAATATAAATAGATTTTGGTTAGATGTTTATACAGATAATGTAGTAGCGATAGAATTATATAAAAAATTAGGCATGACATTTGAAGGAACTCTCAGAGAATCATATAAATCAGAAAGAGGATATCTTGATCAAATGATATTTTCTATATTAAAAAAAGAATTTAAAACAAAATATCAAAATACTAATATCATTAAGTAATAAAATTAAAAAGCAAAGAAAAAACTCTATTCTTTATTTTAAAAGGATGAAATGCTAAATTGATAACTAGAAAATCAAAAAGATCACCATATGTTAACTCTTTTTGGACTCTAAAAAATAAAAACACCTAGTCTCAAATATGATACTAGGTGTTTTTATTTAATAAACTTGTATATTTTTTTCCAAATTTTCTCCTTTTTCCATTTTTTCAATTGGTTTATTTATAGAAAATAAGATCAGACCTACTACAACCAACGCTACAGTGAATCCTAAAAATACCTGTAATGGGCCCAATTTATCCACAAAAAACTGCACATATCCGGAAGCTTTTGAGGCTAAGAATGTGCTTGCAAACCAAACTCCCATCATATTTATCCTGTAAATTTATTTATATATAAGTTTATATTAATTACTTTTCTAATAAATTTTTCATTCTTTTTTCTAATTCATCCAAAAGATCATGAAGACAGTCAATTTCTTTCTTGTCATTTTTTAATTTTAATTTTTTGTTCTTTATCAATTCATATCTTAAACGAAAAATTAAATCTAATTCTATTCCCATATCAACCTCTTTTCTTTATAAAAGTGACTTACTTTTGATTCTAATTAATTATAAATTTCTCATATATATTTTCAATTATAATAAGCTCTAATTTTTTTCTCCTTACCTTTAGTGATTGTTTTTTCATACATTATATGCTATAGAATTAAATTATTCTTTTCCTATTTACTACCTCAAATAAGCGCAGTTAAAAATAATGCCGATACCATTAATGAATATTAAAGAATAAATAAATAAATAAAAGTTCCTAAAAAATTAGGATCTTTTATTTATTTATTTATTTATTTATGAGGAGACAAACTCTGGCATATGTTTCTATCCACTTCCTTTACAAGTAACATACTCCCTAAAATTAAACAACTAACTACTAATCATTCTCATTCTTCATATCCACCTAATTAACTAGAGACACTCTCGCACACCAAGGGGTGAGAAAAATAGAGGAATATTAATTTATTTTCCTTTTGGATATAATATCACGTTGATTTTTTATTTAGAAAAAAACCACCTATTCAAACTTATTGAATAGGTGGTTTATATATTTAGTTTGTTTTTAATTTAGTTATCTTAATTATAGAAAAAATCATAATACTCATACTCACCCATTGAAATGGAGATAAGATACTTCCATTGAATAGGTAGTCAAATAAGATACTTGAGATAGGGAATGAAAGTTCACAAATTGTAGCTACATTTGCTTTTACATGTCTCAATCCATAATAATATATAAATGCTGCTCCACTTCCACTTGTCAATCCAATAATTATAAATATTTGCCAGTTAAGGGTAGTTATTTTAGAAAACTGACCAAAATTATTACTTAAAACATTTACAACTGCAAGAATCAGTGTTGTAAGCCCATACCTGAAGAATAATGTCTGTTTATGCGTAATTGTTGAAACCATTCTTTTCCCAAAAACGGTAGAACTACCAAAGGCAAAAGCTGCAACTATAGCATACATAGATGCTTCTAACATATTTTGATGTTCAATAGAGAACGGATTACTAAATTCAAAAGTTAAAAAATATCCTGCTGTTAAAGCTAACATAGCCCATACCACAAATTTTTTAGCAATTTTCTCTTTGAGGATAAACCTAGCTAAAACAATGGCAAATACCGGCTGTAATTTTTGTAGAAGTGTTACTATTGTCAGATGCTGAAAATTTAATAAAAACAGTGCTTTTACAATGGATAATGTCCCTATGACTCCTCCAAAGAGTGCAACTAATGTCATAAATATATAGTCATACTTAGTAAACTTTTTTAATGCTTTATATTCCTTATAAAATATAAAGTTCATTCCTATAAATGGCAGCAGGTGAAGCATAAACACCACAAATTTTGTATCCAGGTTATATAGACGAGGTGTCAGTACTATCCCATCTAATCCCCATAAACTTGCTGCTATAACTATTGCCAATCCACCTATTTTGCTTTTTCTTTCGTCCATTTCTTTCTTCCTCCTAATAAAAAATACCCCAAGTAAACTTAGGGCATTAAAATTTAGGATATTTATTCCGATTTTTTTAATAACTTCTATCATCCAGACTATACTGTCGGTATCAGAATTTCACTGATTCAGCCTAAGCTCGCGGACTATCACCGCCGGTAGGGAATCAAACCCTGCCCCGAAGTTTTATATAATTTATAATTGATTATAAACCATATCAATTTACTCTGTCAACATTATTTATTGTAATAGGTCATAGCCTCCGGAAGATATCTCTCAATATCTGCTATCCTGTGTTCATGGGATGGGTGAGTGCTCATAAATTCATTTCCCTCATTTTTACTAAGTTCTGACATTCTTTTCCAAAATTCTATTGCTTCCTTGGGATCATATCCTGCCATAGCCATGAATATAAGTCCCAACCTATCTGCTTCTAATTCATGTTTTCTGGAATAACTCAAGATTCCCAAGTTGGTTCCTACTCCATACGCCTGAAGTGCTAAATCACTTGAAACAGGTATCTCCACATTGGATAAACCTAAATTTAAAAGGTTAGCGCCTGTTTGTACAGCCATTTGATGACTCAACCTTTCAGAACCATGTCTAGCCACTGCATGTGCTACCTCATGCCCCATAACCACTGCTATTCCAAGTTCATCTTCTGTTATAGGCAGGATTCCAGTATAAAAAGCAACTTTTCCTCCAGGCATACACCAAGCATTTACCTCTTTCCCCTCAACCAGATTAAATTTCCATTCATATCCCTCAAGAAGTTCTTCCTGTCCTTTCCCTTTAAAGTATAACTCCACAGCTGCAGATATATTTTTTCCAACTTTTTTTACCAATTCAGAATTTTTATTGTTTAAAGGTCTATTTTCCTTTAAAAAATCCTGATATTGTTTTTCACTGGATACAATGATCTCACTTTCATCTACCAGCATCAATTGATTCCTTTCTGTAACAGGAACATTACTACAAGATATTATAAACATTAAACTAAATAATAACATTAATTTCTTCATTTTCTTCCTCCCTAGTTCTCTTTTTCTTCTGATTATCTATCAAATAATTTTACAAATATTTCTAAATTCCCATAGAAATGGATGTGTGGGTATCCTGCAATGATCTTATCCTTTTTATAGCCGCACGACCACATCCTACCGTTCTTTTTCTTCAGCTCAAAATATAAATCTTTTTCATCTATATCATAGAGGTCTGAATAGTGAAATTCATGGCATCTCCCGGTTACTCCATCTTTACTCTCATAATCTACATATCCAAATCTTTTGATATTGAGTCTAGATTTCATCTCTACCTTTATATCTAGCAATCCACACATAGGATCAAAGTCACCATCTAACTGCTTTATTCCCTTTGTAAGGTACATGAACCCCCCACACTCAGCATAGATAGGTATCTTCTTGGAAGCTTTGCTTATATCATCCATCATAGAGATATTCTCATATAGTTTTTTACTGAATATCTCTGGATATCCTCCACCTAAATATATATAATCTAAATCAGGGGGCAGATGTGAATCATTTGTAGGAGAAAATTCTACTATCTCCATACCTGTATATTCCATAAGTTTTAAGTTTTCAGAGTAATAAAATGAAAATGCTCTGTCCTTTGCTACTCCTACCCTTTTCCCTTTGAATCTATCTTTTAGGTATTCTGCTGGATTTTTAAACTCCTGGGCCTCATTCCCGTCTTCTGCAATCTCTAATATCTTGTCTAAATCTATATATTTTCTTGCCATATCCTTTAATATCTCTATCTTTTCATTCAAGTCCTCTATCTCGCTGGCCTGCTGCAACCCAAGATGACGTTCCCCTATAGATACCCTTTCATCCTTTGGAAAGTATCCTACACATGCTATTTCAGTATATCTCTCTATCCCTTCCTTTAAAAGGTTATACAATGCCTCACTTCCGACATTATTTAATATAACTCCCCTTATCTTTACTCTGGGATCCAGATGTTTAAATCCAAGTACCGTAGCTGCAATACTAGTAGAAGTCCCCTTCCCGCTGACTACTAATATTACAGGGATATCCAAGACACGGGATAGGTGGGCACTGCTATAGTTATCCAGCTCATGGTTCAAACCATCATAAAGGCCCATAACTCCCTCTATTACACTGATATTTTTAGTATTTTTAGAAAATATATATTTTACTGCATCTTCACCCATCATAAAAAGGTCCAAGTTATTAGATGGGTTTTTAGTTATAAATTCATGAAATTTTGGATCGATATAATCAGGCCCTGCCTTAAATGGAGAGACTCCTTCTAAAGCACCCATTATAGCTGTACTGATTGTTGTTTTCCCGGCTCCACTGGATGTTCCTGCAATAAGTATTTTTTTCATTTTTCCCCCTATTCTAAAAAGATATCTCACTTTCTAAATTTTAATACTAAAATTATACAATTCCTTGGAAATTTTTGCAAAGATAATAATAAAAAGCAAATGACGTTCCATTTATGTAAGCATAATTTAGTTCTTGTAGGTATCACTTCTTATACAATAAAAAATGAAGGACAATCAGCCCTTCATTTTAATTTTCTTATTTTAACACACTTATTAATCTACTTCTTTAAATAGTAGTTATAAAGAGTTCTTACTATTTGTCCAGTACCACCATGAGTATAATAACCATATGGTGCATCTGCACACGATGTTCCTGCAATATCAAGATGCATCCAAGGAGTCTCTCCTACAAATTCCTCTATAAACATTCCTGCTGTAATACTTCCGGCAAATCTTCCACCTGTATTTTTTAGGTCTGCTATCTTAGATTTATAAAGTTCTTTATACTCAGGGAAGTTAGGTAATCTCCATACCCTTTCACCTGCTGTCTCAGAAGCTCTCTCTAAGTCTTTATACATCTCATCATTGTTAGCTAGTACACCTGTCGTAGACATCCCTAGAGCCACCAATACAGCTCCTGTAAGTGTAGCTACATCTATTACTTCCTTTACATTTTCATGGTTGATGATATAGTGTACTGCATCGATAAGAGTTAATCTTCCTTCAGCATCTGTGTTATCCACCTCTATAGTCTTTCCACCCATAGATCCAATGATATCTCCCGGTCTATAAGCATTCCCTCCAATTGAGTTCTCACACGCAGCAACTACAGTTACTATGTTTTTCTTTACTTTCATTCTAGAAAGAGCACACATAGCTCCTATAACAGTAGCAGCTCCACCCATATCTGTTTTCATATTAGCCATCCCTGCACTAGGTTTCAATGATAATCCACCTGTATCATATGTTAATCCTTTTCCTACCAGTCCATGAATCTCTGTAGGATTTGAAGGATCTCCTAAATGTCTCATAACTATAAATTTAGGTCTTTTTTCAGCAGCTCTAGCTACCGATAAAAATGCTTCCATCTTTAATTCTGTTATCTTTTCTTCATCAAATATTTCCACTTCAAACTCATATTTTTTTCCTAGGGTTTTAACTTCATGAGCTAAGCTCTCAGGGAAAATAACATTTGCAGGTTCATTTACTAAGTCTCTAGTTAACATTACTGCTTCTGCTAAAGCTACCCCTTCACAGATAGCATCTGTATCTTCCTCTACAAAGATATCAAAGTTAGATTCTTTCTTCTCTTTTTTATCTGTTTTATATTTATCGAAATCATATTTAGCATAGTGTACAGCTTCTACTACCTGGGTAACTTCTACACCATGAGTTCCTACTAATATCTCTCCCTCTAAACCTTTAAGTTCCTTATAGAAAGCTTCTATTACATCATAGGTCTTTAATTTATCCCTTTTTCCAAGACCAATATAAGTTATGTTAACTAATTTCCCTTTATGCATCAATTCACAGCTAATAGATGTTTTCTTTTTACCTGTAAACTCTTTTTTTTCAATCAATCTTTCTAAAACTATCTTTTCCTCATCGGTTAATCCGTCGTAGATGTGTACCTCTCCTTCGAATTTTGGCATTACATATGCATCGTAGATCTTGTTAAAATCCTTTACTAAGTTAATATTCATAATCCCCTCCAGTTTTTATTTCTCTATCCCTAGTATAGTATATCTAAACTGTATAAGCAAGTTATTTGTAATGATTATAAAAAATAATATAATTTTATGAATTTCCATTGTTTAAAGTAATAAAATTATATACAAAGTAGTCAAAGTAATGATCAATAACTAAAAAAAGCTCCAGTATTTAAACTGAAGCTCTTAACCTAACTATTATTAATCTTTTCCTCTACAGCTTTTATTACAAGTGAATTAAGTAATAATGAACTTTCCAATAAAAAACTTAAATTTTCTAAGTCTGATTCCAACTCTTTCAAAATTCTAGGAATATGTTCTGTCACATGTGATCCATTGGATAGGAAATAAGGAATTACTGTGATCTCTCTAAATCCTTCCGAATACATAGACCTTATAACTTCTTCCAGTCTTGGATCAGCCAGAGTTAAATTTGCTCCCCTAACATCTTCTCCTGTGTTTTTTCTTAAAATTTTAATCAACTCTTTAAATTTTTCATTTACTTCTAAAACTTTACTTCCATGTCCTACTACTAAGATTCCTCTCATGCAAATCACCTACTTTATTCCAGGATATTTCATACCAGACCAATATACATTATTTTTCATAACAGAATATTCAGGCAGATCCACACCTTTAAGAGCCCATTTTTTAAACTCCATAAATCCTGTCCTATCTACTATATACCCTATATGCTCTTTTGGCAACCTTCTATCGATATATTTATCTACATAATCGTAAGTATTCTTAATTATCTTTATAATGCTTGCTTCATCAGCCCAGATAATCCAGTCTTCAGCTAAACGAGGATTTCTTTTCCCTGTTCTTCCCATTATAGCCAATCTATAATATTTTTTAGGATCTCTAGTCCAGGCAGATGTAGGGCAGTTTAAAACACATTCTCCACACCCGATACACCTGTCATGATCTCTTTGAGGTTTATAGTTAACAGATGTTAATGCACCTGTAGACAACCCTTTACATTTTTTTACACATCTTCCACAAGATACACATTTTGATGTATCCAGTTTAGGCAGTGTCATCCCGATTATTCCAAAGTCATGCATTCTTACTTTCTGGCAGTCATTAGGACAGCCTGTAAGTGCTACTTTAAAGTGAAAGTCATTTGGGAATATAGCTTTTTCTATTTTCTTAGCAAACTCAGTTGTATTATATTGTGCTTTAGGACAGACCTTATTACCTATACAGGCAGCTATATTTCTTGTTCCTGCGGCTGGATAACCTGCATTGGCATCGATATGATTTATCTCTAATTTTTCCATTAGAGGAGCTACCATCTCATTTACTTTATCCATATCGTTCCAGTCTATACCTAGAATTTCAAACCCCTGTCTTGTAGTCAGGTGGATCCTTCCATCTCCGTAGGTATTAGCTATTTTAGACACTATCTCTACTAGGTCTCCTGTAATTTCTCCACCAGGAACTCTTACTCTCAGGGCAGTTTTATCTCTTACTTTTGTTAATCTATAAGCATTCTTTGTGACTTTTTTTCTATTTATATCTAAAATCATCTTATCCCCCTTAATCTAAAAGTTTTTTTCCTTTTGTATAGTTAAATACAGGCCCTTCTAAACATACATACGTTTCATCTATCTTACAGTGACCGCATTTTCCTACAGCACACGACATCTTTCTTTCAAAGGATAACCATATTTTATCTTCAGGTACTCCATGTTTTTCAAATTCAATAGCTGCAAACTTCATCATCATAGGAGGTCCTACAATTACCACTTCTAAATCATCTATATTTGAAAGGTCTAATTTATCCACATGTTGCGTTACAAGTCCCTCATTGACTCCTAAATCACAACTATCTCCCTCACACATCTTATCTACAGTAAGTACTAAGTTGTTTTCTTCCTGCCAGCTTGTAATCTCATCTTTAAAAATTATACAATTAGTATCTTTAAATCCTAAAATAAGTTCCATTTTTTTAACAGATTTAAACTTTTTATGAACTGCATTGATCATAGATCTTACCGGCCCGCATCCAGACCCTCCTGCTACGATTACCAGGTGTTTATCCTTATACTTTTCATCAAATGGGAATCCATTTCCATAAGGTCCTCTCAAGAATAGTGTATCTCCTGCTTTTAAATCAAATAAAACATCTGTAACTTTTCCAACTTTTCTGATTAAAAATTCTATCCATCCCTCTTCTGCATTGAATTCTGTCACCGAAATAGGAGCTTCTCCAACTTTAGGAATTGATATTTGAATAAACTGGCCGTAGTTGATCTCATCAGCTCTATCAAATTCAACCTTAAAAAGCCATTCTATATTTGTTACCTGTTGAATATCCAAAATTTTATAAGGACTGGGCATATAAATATTATTCATCTTCTCCTCCTAGTACTGCTGTTAATTTTTTTATACAATTTGAAAAAGAAATATATTCAGGACAGGCATCGTCACATCTTCCACAACCTGTACACATGTGATATCCAAACCTCTTTTTAAAATCTCCAATTTTATGCATAGTTTTAAATCTCATTCTGTCACCATGTTTCTTTCTAAATTCATGACCTCCTGCCATATCTGTAAACCCGTCTACATGACACGATGCCCATACTCTTCTTCTTTCACCTGTGTTCTCATTCTCACTGTAGAAGATATCTTGAGTTGTTGTACAAGTACATGTTGGACAGACAAAATTACATTTACCACATGCTACGCATCTTTTATCATATTCTCTCCATAGATCCAAATTGATTACATCCTCTAAATTTATCTCCTCTGGAACGTTTAATTCAATTTTATTCATAGCAACTTTATCTATTTCAAATTCTTTATCTTGTCCCTGGAAATTAGCCTTTAACCCTTCATCTAAGATCTCTAACTCCACTTCATCTTCTCTTATGTTTATTCCCATATGATAGTCTTCAGGAATGTTAGTCCCCATGCTTACACAGAAACAACTATCAAAACCTGTTTTACACCCTACAATCACAAATTTTATCTTGTCTCTTCTTTGGCTATAATAGATATCAGAAAATTTATTTTTTAAGTAGATCTCATCAAATCTTTTTACACTGTGAAGATCACAAGATTTTAAAAATACTAAAGTCCCCTTTTCCTCTACATCTGGTTCCTTGTATTCCTTCTCGGTAAAATAAAACATCGTTTCCGATTGTGGCAATAATATTTCTTTAGGTGAGAAATCTGATTTTTTATCAAATACCATCTCCTCTATAGTAGATACCTCTGCATATCTTACTAAATCTGTATCAGAAAATCTTCCTGCATACGGGAAAAGTTTAGGCGCATATATCTTGTATTTCTCTTCTAATTTTTTCAAACTTTCATTAAAATTCATCTTACTCATTGAAATTTTCAAATTCATCCCTCCAGCTTCTATTTTTTTTACTTTTAAAATCTATTTAGATTTTCTACCCATATACCAATATACCAATCCTATAGCTCCTCCACCTACAACATTACCTAAAGTTACCCAAAGCATGTTATGTCCATACCCGGCTAAAGATACTTCAGGCCCATGATTAAGTAGTAAACCAGCAGTAAATATAGACATATTAGCTATACTATGCTCATATCCAGATGTAATAAATGCAAATAGACACCAAAATATCATAATTAATTTTCCTGATTCACTCTTCATCTTGATATAAGCTAATACCGCTAAACAAACTAAGATATTACATAAAACACCTTTAAAAAATAAAGATGTAGGGTCTCCAGACATCTTAGCCTTTGAAAGAGCTACAATAAATTCTCCTACCTTACCTTTAGGAGCACCACTGAATACATATAACATACCAATGATAGTAGACCCCACTAAGTTCCCTACATAACTTGTTCCCCATACTTTCAACGTATCCTTTAAAGATACTTTTTTGTTTGCAAGTCCAGCAGTCATGATCATATTATTTCCTGTAAAAAGCTCAGATCCAATAACTAAAACAAGACTCAGTGCAATTCCAAAACCTAAACCTATAAATATTTTAAAATGTGGACCCATTCCTTTGGTTAACCCACCAATAGTCATAATAAGAAATATTCCCAGTCCTACATAAAGTCCTGCCATAACAGATGCTAAAAAATATTTACCCTTACTCTCTTCTATCAGTTTCTTTTTTCCAAATGCCGCATTAGATAATTTTTCCAGTGTTTCTGCATACATATTTTTTCCTCCTAAATATAATATTTTCACCATAGTAAATATCAAAAATATCATGTCAGATCAAATATATTTGTCCAAAATATGATTCTTGGATTCCAAATAAGACCAAAATATTTTTTTCACTATAAATTCTAATTGTATTCTAACAAAATATAAAAAAAAATAACGTGATACTCATCACGCTATTCTTACTTTCTATAAAATTGTCTTAATTCCTTTCTTTTTACAAAAATTCTTTTATCAATCCATTTAATGTAACCATATCCCTCTAGTTTTTTTAATTCTCTAGATATGGTTTCCCTGGTACTACCTAGCATATCAGCGAGGTATGTTATACTTATTTTAAATTCTAACCCTATCCAGCAATCATTCTTGCAAGATATACAATGATTTTCTTCTATCTCACAAATCACACCATAATCCTTTGATAACTTCCATAATTTAGAGGCTACCTTTTTATCTAGACTGATGGGGACGGTATTCTTTAACTGCCTGTACAGCCTTCTGACCTTTCGCCCTGTAGATTGTATGATTCTATATGCCAGTTCAAAATCTTGAGACATTATTTGTTTTAATTCAGCAGCTGAATATTCTAATATCATAGCATTTTCAAAGACTTCAGCATTTATACTTGCAGGGAGTTTATCAAAAATTACTTCATTTATAACTTCTCCGCTCCCCAGTATATATATTATTTTTTTCTGTGCTTTTTGAGTATATCTATGGAGGGTAACTTTTCCAGAGACTATTATATATATCTTTTCAACTTGATCTTTCTCAAAAAAAACAAATTCACCTTTTTTATATTTCTTGACTTTTAATTTTTTCTCTAACAAATCTATAGTTTCTGGATTTAGACCTTTAAATATTGCTAGTTGATCTATTTTCATGATCTACCCCCATATAATACTCTGTATTTTATTTTTCTAAACTTTTTTCAATCTGCTTTTTTAATTCCAATGCTCTTTTAGGGTCCCCTTCATCTGTAGAAATGGCTACCTGGAAATCTTCTCCCTTATGAACAGCACAAAACCTTGCATTGAGGTCTTCCTTAGTCGTTATATTGTTAACTAAAATATTTTTAGAGTCTCCTAATTCATAGATCTTTTTATTTAACTTCTTGTTGTTAGTCGCACCTACAACTAAAAATCTATTCTCAAGATCACTATCTTTAAATTCTCTCAGTGTAATATTAATTTTTTTTTCCTCAAATAAAAGATCAATCTTTTTTTCTACAATTTGAGGAGTTATAACCTCGATCTCAGCTCCGTAATTTAAAAGTGTCTTTATCTTACGGTAAGCTATCTTTCCCCCTCCAACCACAAGGATATCTTTTTTTTCTAAATCCAATAATATTGGAAAATATTTTTTCATTTTGACTCCTATTTTTGTTTATTAAAAAATTAATTTTGCCACCAAATCATTGTAGATTGGTGGCAAAATTTTCTTTATTGATTAAATATAAGATATTAACCTTACAAATTATTTAATATTACTTTGAAATTTCAATAAAAGCTTTTTCCATTGCAGATAAAGTTTCATTTAAGATCTCTTCACTATGAGTTGCTCCCATAAAGTGTGCTTCAAATTTAGAAGGTGGTACTACTACTCCACTTTCTAACATAGTATTAAAGTATTTAGAGTATTTACTGGTGTCACTAGCCATTACATCTTCTAATGTTTCAACTTTTTTCTTATCTGTAAAGAATATAGTGAATAGTGAGCCTGCCTTATTAACACACACTGGTACATCATATTTTTCAGATAATTTATATATCCCTTCTACAATATAATTTACTTTGGCTTCTAAATCTGTGTATAGAGATGGAGTATTTTTTAATATACTCAAAGTTTCAAATCCAGCTGTTACTGAGATAGGATTTCCTGAGAGTGTTCCTGCATGATATACATCTCCTACAGGTGCAATCATATCCATTATTTCTCTCTTTCCACCAAATGCTCCGACTGGATATCCTCCACCAATTATCTTTCCTAATGTAGTAAGATCAGGAGTAATTCCATAATGCTGTTGTGCTCCACCAGATGCAATTCTAAATCCACTAATAACTTCATCAAAGATCAATATAGTATTATGCTCAGTACATAACTTTCTCAATCCTTCTAAATACTCCTTTTTAGTTTCAATAAGACCCATATTAGCAGGAATAGGCTCTACTATGATACAAGCTATCTCTTCTTTTTTCATTAAATCTTCCACTTTTTCTAAGTTTCCAAATGGCAGTGTTAATGTATCTTTTAATACACCCTCTGTAAGACCGTTACTATCTTGGTAACCTTCAGTTAATAATCCAGATCCAGCTGCTACTAACAATGAATCTGAATGACCATGATAACATCCTTCAAATTTTAATATCTTATTTTTCTTTGTATATGCACGGGCTACCCTTACTGCTGCCATTGTAGCCTCTGTACCTGATGTAGTTAATCTTACTTTTTCAATAGAAGGAACCATAGATATGATTAGTTCAGCCAGCTCCACTTCTTTTTTAGTAGGTAATCCAAATGAACATCCATCTAAGATAGCAGCTTGAACAGCCTTTATTACCCTTTCATCATTGTGTCCTAAGATCATAGGCCCCCACGACTGGATAAAATCTATATATTTATTCCCATCTTCATCTATAACATGAGCTTTATTTGCTGATTTTACAAAGATAGGAAATTCTTTTTCCACTGATTTAAATGCTCTAACCGGGCTATTTACTCCTCCTGGAATTATATTTACTGCTTTTTCGAATATATCTTTAGAATTTTTGTAATTCATAATTTCTCCCCTTTTATTTTTTTAGCCACCAAATTTTACAATTGGTGGCTAAATATTTTATTTTAATTTTTTTACTTCTCTTCTTTTAACCATCTAGCTATATCTTTTGCAAAATACGTAATGATTATATTTGCTCCTGCTCTTTTCATTGCATATGTTTTTTCCATAACTATATTTTTTTCATCTATCCATCCATTTAATGCTCCTGCTTTTATCATTGCATATTCTCCACTTACACTGTATGCAACTACTGGAACTTCAAATGTATCTCTTATTTTTCTAATTACATCTAGGTATGATAGAGCCGGTTTCACTATTACCATATCTGCTCCTTCTTCCAGGTCAGATCTGGCTTCAGATACTGCATCTATACTAAATCTATAGTCCATTTGATATTGCTTTCTATCTCCATGTGTAGGAGCTGAATCAGCAGCTTCTCTGAATGGTCCGTAGAATGATGATGCATATTTTACACTGTAACTCATAATAGCTAGTTCTTTGAATCCGTTTTCATCTAAGATATCTCTTATTGCTTTTATTCTACCATCCATCATATCTGAAGGAGCTACTATATCTGCACCAGCTTTTGCATGTGATAAAGCAATCTTTGCCATATATTCAATGGTAGTATCGTTTATAACCCCAGATTCATCTATGATACCACAGTGACCATGAGAAGTATACTCACACATACAAACATCAGTTATAACTACCATCTCAGGTGAATGTTTCTTGATCTGTCTAACTCCCTCTTGTACAATACCAGTATCATTATAAGCTTCTTTTCCAACACAGTCCTTTTCCAAAGGAATTCCAAACAATAATACCGAATTAACTCCTAATTCATTCAATGTATCTAACTCTGCATCTAACATATCCAGTGACATTCTGTATTGTCCTGGCATAGAAGAGATCTCAGTTCTTATTCCAGTACCTTCCTCTAAAAATATTGGATATACCAAATCATCCACACTTATATATACATCTCTCACTAATTTTCTAATTCCAGCTGTTTTTCTTAAATTTCTGTGTCTTTTAAACATTTACTCTTCTCCTCTGTTATAAGTTAGTATAATAATTTTTAACCTCTGTTAATAAACCCTGTGCTGTAGAAGTCTTTGCTTCGATCTCTACTTCCAAACCATAACTTTCAATGCTTTTTGTCGTCATCTTTCCTATAGATGCTATCTTTATGTCAGGGTTATGTTTTTTATCTCCTAAACTCTCTATATATGCATCTACTGCTGATGAACTTAAAAAAGTAATCATGTCCACTTCTTTTATTTTATCATCTATATCAGTTGTTATTACCTTTTCTGTTTTAAATATTCTGGTAGCTACAAATCTTCTATCCATCTTTTCAGACCATTCCTCTGTCTTGACAGGTGAAATATCCGACGTTATAAATAAGATCTTATCTCCATCCTTTGTAAAATTAACACTCTCTTCTGCTAACCTTTCTCCCAGATACTTTTCAGGCATAAAATCAGGTTTAATCCTATGTTTTAACAGCTCCTCATAGGTTTTTATCCCCACAACACCTATTTTTTTATCCCCTAACACACGTACATCATCTAACTTTTCAAAGAAAGTTTTTACTCCATTTTGGCTGTTAAATAATATTGCTTTAGCATCTTTTATATCCAATTCAATATCTAAAGGCTCTATATTTATAAGAGGCAGGACTGTAGCTTTACCGCCTAATTTTTCTATTTCGTAGGCAAACTCTACAGATTTTTTATAATCTCTTGTAGTTAATATATTCTTACCGAATAATGGTAATTTTTCAAACCAATTGAATTCAGATCTCAAGTTAACTACTTCTCCAATAATTATAATTGCAGGTGGTACAACTTTTTCTTCCTTTGCTATCTCAACAATGGTTTCTAATGTTCCCTCTACTACCCTCTGTTTACTTGTGCTACCTTTTTCTATTATAGCCACAGGAGTTGTAGGAGATTTTCCATATTTAATCAAATCACCAGCTATCAGGTCTAAATTTTTAATTCCCATTAAAAACACTAAGGTCCCTTCTAATTTAGCAATGGCATCAAAATTATGCCAAGTTCCCTCTTTAGAGGTATGTCCTGTAAACACATGAAATGAACGAGCTATATTTCTATGAGTAACAGGTATTCCAGAATAAGATGGTACAGATATAGAAGATGTAATCCCAGGAACTACTTCAAACTCTATCTCAGCTTCATTTAGAGCTAATATCTCCTCTCCTCCACGACCAAATACAAAAGGATCTCCTCCCTTTAATCTTGTAACTGTTTTACCCTCAAGAGCTTTTTCTACAATAGTTCTATTTATTTCATCCTGAATAACTCCGCCTTCGGTATTACCCTTCCCTAAATATATCAATTCACACTCTGTTTGAGCTAAAGAAAGTATCTGAGGATTTACCAGTCTGTCATAGACAATACAATCGGCTTCTTCTACACATCTTTTACCCTTTAATGTCAATAACTCTAAATCTCCAGGGCCTGCTCCTACTATATAAACCTTACCCATATATCTGCCCCCTAATCATCTCAGCTAATTTTACAGCCAATTCTTTTCCATTTTTTTTATCTCCAACTATCTCATCTTTGTAGATCTTATCCCCATGGAAGTACATTCCTTGTATCTTGATACTTTCACCATCTATAATTGCATGACATCCCATAGGAGTAGTACATCCTCCACCGAATATCTTGGAAAACTCCCTCTCTGCATCAATAACTAAGCTGGTCTCTTTATGATTTATCTTATCTAATAGTTCCAATGTAAACTTATCATCTTCCCTGCACTGGATACATAGGGCTCCCTGAGCCGGTGCTGGCATTATTCTAGATGAATCAAATATTTCAGTAGCCACTCCTTTTAATCCAACTCTTTTTAATCCTGCGTAAGCAAGGATGATTCCGTCAAAGTTCTCATTTTTTAATTTTTCTATCCTGGTATGGATATTTCCACGGATGGGTTCTATTACCAGGTCAGGTCTCAAGCTTCTGATACTCTCTACCCTTCTCAAACTACTGGTTCCAATTATTGAGCCTTGTGGTAACTCATCTAAAGTAACCCCTGAATTAGTTATTATAATGTCCCTGTTATCTTCTCTCATTGGAACTGCTCCTATTGTAAGGCCCTTAGGAGATACCGCAGGCATGTCTTTCATAGAGTGTACAGCCAAGTGGATCTCACCATCTAAAAGTGCTCTTTCAATCTCCTTTACAAACATGTCCTTAAGGGATTTATTATCTTTATTCCAATTGGTCCTTTGATCTTTATCTCCACTGGTAATAATTTTTTTTATTTCCACTTCCAAATTATCACAGCTATCTAACAACATCTTTTTAGTCAGTTCTGCCTGAGCTACCGCTAAAATACTTGCTCTAGTTCCAATAACTATCTTTTTTTGCATCTTAAATCCCCTTTATATTCGCAATATTTTAATAAATTTCTTATCTGATCCTCTAATATGTATTTATATTCCTTTAGAAGTTTTTCTCGTTTTTCTTCATTTCCTCTGACTACTGCCCATAGATGATCTAGATTATAGAGGTTTATATTTGGATAGTCTTCGATAGACGGTTCTATATCCCTTGGGACTGCTAGATCTAAAAATATTCTTTCCTTCTCCATATCTAATCCCTTTATCTCTTCTTCTAATAATACAGCATGAGGCGCAGAGGTTGCACTTATAATTATATCTGATTTTTCTACCTCAGAGTATCTGTCTTCAAAGTCAACTATATCAATATCATATTTTTCTTTTAATTCCAAAACTCTTATACGGCTTCTATTTGTCATAACAATATTATTTATGTTATTTCTAGTAAATATATTGAGTATAGCTACAGCCATCTCTCCCGTTCCTACGATGAATATTCTCTTATCACCTAAGTTCTCAAAGTGTCCCTTTATAAACTTTAGGGCTATAGCTTCTAAAGACATAGCATTCTTTGAAACTTGGCTTCTATGACGGAACTTCTTCCCTACCTCAATAGCTTTATTAAAAATAACATTTAAAGTTTTTGTAGTACGTTTTTCCTCTAGTCCCTTTAAAAAACTATTTCTTACTTGGGATAAGATAGAATCTTCCCCCTTAATAATAGAATTAAAACCACAGACTACATCAAATAAATATTTCACAGCTTCTATCCCACTTTTTTTAACAAACAGGGGACCGATATTAAATTTTTCTTTTACCAGCTCTATATTTTCAGATTCCATATAGATTTCAACTCTAAGACAAGTCTCTAGCAAAACATAACCTTTAACAACTTCATCTTCTACAAGACTCTCCATTATTTTTTTAGGCCCACCCTTTATAAATGCTTCTCTCTCTTTTAAAGTAAGATCCTTATGGGTAACTCCTAATATATAAAATTTATTTAATTGCATCTTCTACACACCTCAAGACTTTTATATTGTTAACTCTATCCTTTATAGCCAGTCTAAAATATTTGTCATCTAAATAGTTAAAATTACTGGCGTCTCTGACCAAAACACCCAATGAAATCATTTTTTCTCTAAAATCTTTTACTCCCATACCAGTCATTAATTTTACCAGGATAAAATTTGTTTCTGTAATATAGGGTTTTATACCTTTTATTTTTTCTAATTCCTCATACATGAATCTTTTTTCTTCCCTGATCCAATTCTCTGACTTGGCTATATACTCTCTGTCTTCTAACAAAACTTTAGTAGCTAATTCAGCTATTGCATTAACACTCCAAGGCTCCCTGTTCCCTTCTATCTTACCTTTTAATTTCTCATCAAAGGTTATCCCATATCCCAAACGTAATCCAGGTATAGCAAAGAACTTAGTAAGAGCTCTCACAATAAATACATTTTTATGCTTGTATTCTACCAGTGACCTATCCATACTTCCATCTACAAACTCTATAAAAGCTTCATCTAAAAGGATACTTATTCCTTTCTCTTTACAAGATAGAGACAATTCATCTAAGATAACCTTGTCTATAAATTTTCCTGTAGGATTATTAGGATTACATACTACCAATAGATCATATTCATTATCCAAAGTTTTCTTTAATCTTGGGATATTTAATATAAAATTTTCTTCCTCTTCTAATTGGAAATAATCAATTTTACAATCTACAGTTTTTAATGCTCTTTCATATTCTGCAAAGGTAGGAGAGATGATCAGAACTTTTTTAGGTTTTAGGTTTTTAGCATATAAAAACATAATCTCTGTGGCACCGTTTCCTACGATTATATTTTCAACCTCTACTTTGTTGTGTTTCGCTATTACCTCTTTCATCTCCAAATAATCTGGATCGGGATATTTTTCCAGAAGATCTAAGTTTTTACCTATCTCCTCCTTGAGTCTGTCAGACAGACCCATTGGGTTTATGTTAGCACTGTAATCCAATACCTCTAAACCTTTTTCCCGTTTCAATTTGTATATGTTTCCCCCATGTAGTTCCATACTCATCTTCTCCCTTACCATTAATTATAATTTTTTAGTTTAAACCATTTAATATAAGTACAGCATAAGCCATTCCCATACCTAGTATAGATGACCCATACATCAATTTAATATTTCTCTTTATATCCATTAATTCAAACTCTTTTTTCTTATCTCCTATTGTAGGCTTCTCCTTCAGTCTACCAAAATAACTGGTAGCTCCTCCAAATTGAACCCCCAATGCTCCTGCCACAGCTGATTCAGATTGTGCTGAATTTGGGCTGGCATGATTATATCTATCTCTAAAGAATACCTTCCATGAATTTTTAAAGTCATATCTAAGGAAAAGTGCCGATATAGGAATGAGTATTCCTCCAGTTAATCTGGCAGGAATCACGTTAGCTACATCATCTACACGAGCTGAAAACCATCCAAAATCTTTATACTTTTCATTTTTATACCCTACCATAGAATCCAATGTATTAATAGCTTTATATCCCATTGCAAGGGCCACTCCAAGGGGAGTTGCAGGTGCTATTAAATATCCTACTACCATAAAAAATAATGGCGATATTATTCCATCTACTGTATTTTCAGAGATAGTTTCCATAACACTTCTAACAATATCCTTCTCCTGCATATAGCCAGTGTCACGGCTGACTAAGTAGGAGAGTTCCTTTCTTGCCAACTGCATATCTTTTTTCTTTAATATATTAAATACTTTCACTCCTTCAAGAGCCAGTGATCTAGTAGCAAATATAGTGTATATCAGATAGATCTCAATTATCTCCAGATAACCTGAAATTAGGTATGTTATACCAACAGTTAATCCTACTACTATCAAATTTAATATTATCCCGCCTATTTTTTTATATTTATATAATATTTTTTCTAAAAAAGTAATGATTCTCCCGATTACTACCACTGGGTGTAATAAACTCCTAGGATCTCCAAATACCAGATCTAAAATAAATCCAGTCAATATTATATCTTCAACTCTCATTTAATCGCTCCTATCAAATCATCTATCTCATTATAAAGGTTTCTATACTGAACTACCGGTCTTTTTAAAACTACTACTTTTACTCCTAAATTTGAAGCTGCTTCTACTTTTTCCAACTCCCCACCTGTGGCACCACTCTCTTTGGTCACGACATATTTTATATCATAATTTCCGTAGATAGCCTCGTTAAAGGTTGTGTTAAAAGGGCCTTGAAGACCTAATATCTGTGAGGGCCTAAACCCTGCATCCTCACATTTTTTTATGGCATATTCAGTAGGTAGTACCCTGATATAGATAGACTTTTTGTTTTTTAAATCTTTAAATAGATGGATATTATTACTTCCTAAAGTAAGTAATATATTTCCCCTTACACCTTCTAAAAAATTAATTAATTTCTCTAAACTATAAAAACTATTTTCTTTTTTATATTCTAACATACTTCTTTCATATCGATAATAGGGTACACCTAAAATTGTTGACAATTTAAGTAAATTATTAGAAATCTCTATGGCATAGGGATGAGTAGCATCTACAATGCAACTTACATCCATCTCATTAGCCAAATTTTCAAGACCTTCTAAATCTAGTTTTGCTACTCTGACTTCTAAATCTAAGTGAGAGATCAACTGTCCACCATACTCTGTAGCTGTAGTCACTATGATCTTATGTTTATCTATTAAAAGCTTTTCAGCTATTATTCTAGAATCTTTAGTTCCTCCAGCAAGCAAGATCAAAGTTTATATCCTCTTGGTGTTATCATTTTCCCATTTTTTACATAAGTTTTAGAATTTCCTACTATTACCACAGTAAACATATTTATCTCGTGGTTCAGCATATCTTCTAATGTAGTTAGAACATATTCTTCTCCGTTTCTTTTTGCATTTCTTACTATTGCTACAGGCGTATCTTTCTTTTTATGTCTTAGCATGATCTCTCTTGCTTCTACAATTTGAGTAGTTCTAGAAAAACTCTTAGGGTTATAGTATGAGATTACAAAATCACCTTGAGAAGCTAGATCTATTCTCTTCGTTATTAATTCCCAGTCAGTTAACAGATCACTCAAACTAATCGTTGCATGATCGTGCATTATAGGTGCTCCTACAACACTTGCTCCAGCATTAGAAGCTGTAATTCCAGGTACTATCTCTACCTCGATATCGCTGTCTAAAGCTACTTCCAGCATAATTCCTGCCATTCCATAGACACCTGATTCACCACTACTGATTAGAGATATAGTTTTTCCACTTTCAGCTAGTTTTAATGTTTCGTTGCATCTGTCTATCTCTTTTTTCATAGCAGATCTAATTAATTCCTTTTCAGGGAACATATCTTCTACCAATGAAATATATGTCTTATGTCCAATTAATATATCTGATTTTTTCATAGAATCAAAGGCTTTAAAACTCATATTGTCCTTATTTCCAGGCCCCATTCCAACTACATATATTTTTCCTTTCATTATTTCCCTCCAAGTCTATTCTTCATATATTGATACTGTCACACCATTATATCTCTTCTTCTCTTTTATAAATTTACCAACTTTATTACTAGATAGATACGCTACAGGAGCAGAAACACATCTCACTCCTATAGTTTTTTCTACAAAGTCAGATCCTTCATAGTTATTTTGGATAAGCTTTATCTGCTTCCTATCTATAACTATCAATTCTTTGCCTAACTTCTCACAGACTTCTAATAATCCAACCTCATCTGCTTTTACATCTACAGTGGCAATATGTTTTATGCTATCCATATGCAGGTTACACTCTTTCATAGTTAACTCTATACCATCTAGTATAGTTTCAGCAGGTGTATCCCTCCTGCATCCAATCCCCAGTATTATATTTTCAGGAATTATTTGTGTTACCTCAATGTTTAGCCTGTTAGACATAACCACTATACCTGATATACCTTTTTTTATCCCTTTTGTTTTATTACAAACAGGGGAATTAGAATTTAAGTTTACCGACATGTTACTCGGTAACCTTAGCTCTACCCTTTCTCCATTAACTATAAGAGCAGTTACATCTTTAGCACTCTCAAGGTCTCTCAGGTGGGCTTTTAACTTCATAGCTATAGTATCTACTGCTATACTTCCAGACACATCTGAAGCTGTGGAAATAACCGGTATTCCACCTATATTTTCTGCAATCATAGAAGCTAATTCATTAGCTCCTCCTAAATGACCAGAAAGTAGTGATGTGATAAACTTACCATCTTCATCACTTGTAATTATAGCAGGATCTACATCTTTGCTTTTTAGGAGGGGAGCTATAGTTCTCACTACTATCCCGCTTGCCATGATAAAATATAAACTGTCATAACTATCAAATATCTTAGAGATGGTGTCTTTAAACCCATTCTCCATAGGGATGGTTTTATCATCACTGTATTTTGATAATGTAAATACATCTATAGTTTTAAATCTATTTGTAGGAGTAAGCAGGTCTTTTATCTCAATACCTTTTCTAGTAGCCTTTTTAGTTAATGTGATAATAGCTAACCTCATAAAACCCTCCTTGTTGTATATTTCTTGATGCAACCTTACCCTCTCTCTTTGTCTCTCTCCCTGATTATGACCCTCATCCTCCTACGTTGCTCCCTCGTAGGGAGTAACAAAGTAGAGGTAATTACTATAGGTTTCTCCCTACAAGGGAGAAATCCGATAAAAAGGGAAGAGGGTCTTTACTTTATTCCTTCTCTGTATTCATGGGTAAAGTGCTTGTCATATAATTTTGATTTTGAGTATTCATCCCCCATAAATCTACCTACTAAAATTTGAGCTGTTTTCGTGATATTTGCCTTTTCTACTTTTTCTGCAATATTTTCTAATGTTCCCATTACTATCTTCTGATCTTCCCAGGTAGCTCTTTGGATTACCGCTACTGGTGTATCTAGATCATAGTGGGATAATAATTGATCTACTACCTTGTCTATCATCTGTACCGATAAGAAGATTGCCATAGATGTCTTGTGAGACGCTAATAACTCTAACTTTTCTAATTCTGGAACTGGTGTTCTTCCTTCCATCCTAGTACAAATAACAGTTTGAGAAACATCTGGAAGTGTAAACTCTTTTTTTATAGCAGCGGCTGATGCTAGGAAAGAACTTACCCCTGGGATAACTTCAAATTCTATATTGTGGCTGGCTAATATATCCATTTGTTCCCTATGAGCTCCATAGATAGCAGGGTCTCCTGTATGTACTCTAGCTACCATCTTCCCATCATTTATAGCTTTTACTGTTACTTCTATCACTTCGTCTAAATTCATAGATGCACTATTGTATACCTCTGCTCCATCTTTATGGCACTCAATTACCTGTCTTGGTACTAATGATCCTGCATAGATAATAACATCAGCTTCCTTTACTAGTCTTTGTCCCTTTACTGTGATTAATTCTGGATCTCCAGGGCCTGCTCCTATGAAAAATACTTTTGCCATTGTCTTACACCACCCTTTTTAAGTAATATAGTCGTGAAGTATGAGATATCATCACGAGTGATATTTTCTAAATCATAATAGATTTTTTCTGAATCTTTCCCGCAGTTAGAGATTAAAACTACATTATCCATATTTCCAGTTTCTCTAAAAGCTTCCTTTAATCTCTCTAAATTTCTAGTGACTTTCATAAAGACTAAATTATCTGCCGACTCTATCTCTTTTACTAAATTTGTTTCTTTAGCAATAGGGATAACTTTTAGTGTTTCGTCTCCCATAAGTAAAGGTGTTCTCAGTCTTGAAGTTATAGAAGCAAATGAAGTGATTCCAGGGATAGATTCAACCTCTATCTTATCCTCTAATAACTCCATTGCATATACAAATGTACTGAGGGTCATAGGGTCTCCAATAGTTATAAATGCTATATTTTTCCCTTCTTTTACCAATTTATTTACAATCTTTGAGTATTCTAATCTATCATCTTCACGTATTTTATCGTTATCTACAGTTGTGAAGTCTAAAAATACCTTTTCGATATCTTCTTTCATATATCCCTTTGCAATTTCAAATGCTGTACTATAGTTTTTTGTATTTGCACGGGGTAAGATTACTACATCTGATTCTCCCAGGGCTCTTACAGCTTTCATTGTTAACATCTCCGGATCTCCTACACCTACACCTATTCCATATAATTTTGCCATTTTTTATTTACTCCTTTTGGCCGATATAATATATATCGGGTTTTCACCCATCATCATATTATATCTACCTATTTTTTTATTTCTTGCTATATTTATATTAACTACTTCTATCTCACAAAATTTAAGTTTTTCTAATCCTTTCATAGCTTCACCCAAACTTTCTAAAGTTATAGTATTTATAACCACTTTTGCGTTTTCTCTAGAATGACTCAAGAACCATTCCAAAATAGTTTCTAAGTTTCCCTTAGATCCTCCTATAAACATCCTGTCTACTTCTATTTCAGGGATATCACTTGGAGCTAATCCTTCCACCAGTTCATAATTTGTCACATTAAACTTTTCTATGTTTTGATGGATCACTTCTATTCCATCAGGGTTTACCTCTATTCCAAAAACTTTACCTTTTGGTGTAAAGTTAGCGGCCTCTATTCCAACACTGCCGGACCCTGCTCCTACATCGATTAAGACACTATCTTCTTTTAGGTCTAGCTTTGCTACAGATATACACCTAACTTCCTGCTTAGTCATAGGTACTTTGCCGCGGATAAATTCTTTATCTTCTATATGAACCATTATCTTCTCCTCCTTTTCCTATTGTATTGCCTATAAGGCTCCTTCTTTCATTAGGAAGAAAGATTGTCGGGTATTACTATCACTACATTTATATCAAAAATAATCTTTAACTCTGCCATCTCTTTCAAACTAAGTTTTGTTATTCTTTCATCATCATAACTTAATCTTTCTCCTACAAATATAGTCCCTTTCACTTCATTTTTTAATAAAATCTGTGCTATTACCTGGGGAGTCATTTTATTATCTGTAAGAAGTCCTGCTTTTTTACCATCCTTTATAGGAGTAATATAGTCACATTCCCTGCCGTGAACACTACCTATAAAAGTATCTTCATAGGAATAACCTATTGCCGAAAACATATACTGCATGGAGGAGATACCTGAAATAATATTTAAATCTTCTATCTCAAAATACCTTTTCATAAAGGGAATCATACTATAAAATCCTGTATCCCCTGAGACTATAAGGGAAATTCTTTTCTCTCTATTTTCTTTAATATAGACGGCTAACTGATCTAAATACCTGTCTATATATCTTATCTCTTTTCCCTGCGCAAGGGTTCCTAAAGATTCTATATTTCTCTTGCCTCCGATCAATATATCAGATTTTGTTATATATTCTTTAGTGATAGGAAGGATATATTTTTTATTCCCAGGGCCTAGCCCCAGTATATTAATTTTTTTCATAGTTATCCACCATCCTGTTAAATCCATCTGTTCTGGCTAATTCTCCATGATCAAAGGAAAAAGTCAACACCTCAACCTCTACTTCATCGAAAACTCTCTTTTCACATTTCTGTTTAATTTTTTTTGCAATTGTTTTGTTGGTTTCCTTTAATTTTAGATAAGACAATCCCTCTTCTGTAGTATTAGCCTCTATAATTTTAATTACATCTTCTGGGGCTTCTCCTGCTAATAGAGCATTGGCTCCTAATATTTCCATTCGTCCATCGGATATCTTTGAATGAGTATGAAATATTCCTCCGGCCACCTTGATGAGTTTTCCTATATGTCCCACTAAAACTATTTTTTTATATCCTAATACTTTTATGTTATCTAGGATAAATCCCATAAAATTACTGATGATGATGATCTTTTTAGGATCTACCTTCAGTTCTTCTACCAAAAACTTCTTCCCGTAGTTTCCAGGAGTAATAATTACCGTGTCTTCTGAGTATTCTTCTAAAAGCATCTTCAATTCTATGACTATAGAGTCCCGCCAAGATTCTTCTGACATCGGTTTTACTATACCAGTAGTTCCTAATATCGATATCCCGCCTAATATTCCTAGTTTAGGATTAAAGGTCTTTTTCCCTACTTCAACTCCCATTGGAATATCTATAGTAACCTCGACCTTTTTTCCCTTAGGTAAGACCTTTTCTATCTCATAAAATATAGTCCGGACAGGCACAGGGTTTATTGCCGGCTTTCCTATAGCTACCTGCAATCCCTTTTTAGTGACTCTTCCTACACCTATCCCGCCACATAGGGATATATTCTTTTTATCATTGATAAAGTTATCTCCCCTGTCTTCTATCTTCTCATCCTCTAAAATTTCTTTGAGAGTTGCAAATATTTCTATTTTGTCAGTAGCATCGGGGTCATCCCCACCATCTTTTATAATACTAGTTTTAACATATCTATAGTTATCGATAACCCCTATTTCAATACTGTTTATATCTAGATTTAAATTCCATCCCTTAGGAGTTTCTATCTCTATAGTAGATAGGTCTTCTTTTTGAAAATATATTTCCACTGCGCTCTTACAGGCTCCTGCTGCAGTTGACCCAGTAGTATATCCATATCTCATCTTTTTTCCGTTTTGGACGGTATATTTATCTAATTTCATAATTAAAATTATTCTCCTAAAAATCCTTTTCTATCATACATATCATATAAAATACCGTGGAATGTAGCTACAGCTACTGTACTTCCACCCTTTCTTCCCCTAGTTACAATATAAGGAATATCCAATTCTCTCAGCCTTTCTTTGGAATCTTCAGCTCCTACAAATCCAACTGGCACTCCTACTACAAGATTAGGTCTATACCCTTTTTCAATAGCTTCCATCAATGTAAATAGAGCTGTAGGAGCGTTTCCGATCAAGAATATCTTTGTTTTTGCATCTTTTATTGCTTTTTCCATCCCCACTATCGAACGAGTCAATCCTCTTTCCTTTGCTTCTATTACCACCTTCTCATCTGAAACCAGACAATAAGCACCTACATCCCATTTTTCCATAGTTTTCTTACTCAGACCATTTACGATCATATTGGTGTCACAATAGATCTTACTTCCCTCTTCAATGGCTTTTTTTCCGCTTTCTATCGCATCTTTTGATATCTCTACTATGTCAGCATATTCAAAGTCAGCAGTAGTATGAATAAGTCTCTTTACAATTTTTAACTCACCTTCGGTAAATTGCATTGCTTTTTCACCTAATTCATTAGTGATTATCTCAAAACTCTTATTTTCAATTGCCATAGGCTTTTTTACATAACTCATTTTATCCCCCTGTTAAAAATATTTTGGATAGACAACATGTCCAATTTCATTTATCCCATCTAATAATCCATTTGTTGGTCTCGATACATTATATTCATCTATTATATAGATTTCATCTTCCCTTACTGCTCTTATTGCTTTGTAACCAGGTGCTTTTTTTATTATATCCACAGTGGGCCTATTCATAGCTCCATACTGTGCTAAATATACATCTATCTTTTCCCCTCGTGCTAACAATAATTCTTTGGGAAAATCAGCCACACTGGACCCTTTTTTTGTAGGAGTAGCATCATAAGCTATATTCTCTATATCCAATACTCCTAAAATATAAGCTGGTATCCCATCTAGGGAGGTTGTTTGATTGGTTTTATGTCTAGCCTCAAAGAACACTGTTTTCCTTTCATTAGTAGGTATTGAATCGGCCTTTTTCTTTAATTTCGCTAAGTTCATATGAAAATCATCTGTATATTGGACCGCTTCCTTTTCATAACCGCTTAGTTTACCTAGTGTCAGCCAATAGTTATCTAATTCTTCAAATTTTGTAGGCTTTATAGTTACTACAGTCAAATTTGCATTCTTTAATGATCTTATTAATCCGCTGAACCTGTCTCTAATCATAGGTCTTATTAAGATCAAATCCGGTTTCGCAGATATAAATTTTTCTACACTGTCTTTATACGAAAAAACCTCTATCCCCAGATCAGCATTACTTTTTTCTACTCCTACCAAGTTCTTCTCAGCACCTATATTTACTAAAACATCTGTATGAGCTCCATAGAGGGAGATTATCCTAGTGTGAGGTTTAGTCAGATCTATTATTTTCCCAGATTCACTTATTATCTCTGTATTAGAAGGAAAACATAACTGTGTCATAAAAATAAAGATCGATAATAATTTTATTATTTTAATCATTCTAAATCATCTCCTAGTCTTGGGAATACAAATGTGTTCTTTTCTGTTTTATATTTCTCCCATCCGATTTTAAATACTTCTTCTAATTTTTTTGAATTAAGCACATCTTGGGTTTTTCCGCTGGTTACAATCCTTCCCTTCTCCAATAAGAGGATTTCATCACAATAAAGTGAAGCTAAATTAAAGTCGTGAAATACCCCTATCACTGTGGTTTGTTCCTCTACCACTCTTTTTCTTACAAGGCTCAGTAAAGTATGGGAATAATAAGGATCCAAATTCGAAGTTGACTCATCTAGAAATAAAATAGGTGTTGTCTGAATCAATGCCTTTCCAAATATTACCCTTTGTTCCTCTCCGCCACTTAGAGTAGTTATTTCCTTATCTAAAAATTCTTCTAACCCTATTTCTTTTATTACTTTGTCGATAATCTCATAATCTTTTTTCTGAAGACTAAAAAACTTTTTCTTATAGGGATATCTTCCCATCTCCAATATGTCAGAAACAGAGAAAGGAAAAACTATATCAAATTTTTGCGGTACTATTGCAATTTTTTTTGCTAACTTTAAATGAGAATATTCCTTTAATTCCTTTTTTTCAATATAAATTTCAGATTCTGTGGCATTCTTATATCCACTTAAGATATCCAAAAAAGTAGTTTTTCCACTTCCATTGGGTCCTAATATTCCATAAAATTTACCCTTCTCAAATTTGAAAGACAGGTCATCTAAGATTTGAGTTCCATCTATAGAATAGTTTATTTTTTTTATATCTATCATCTCAGATTTCCTCCTCCCATCTTTTTCCTAAAAATCAGAGCAAAGAAAGGTGCTCCTAGTAGTGATGTGATTACTCCTACAGGAATATCATTAGGTAATACTACTCGGACTACATTATCAGCAGCTCCCATAATAACTCCACCCCATATAGCACAGCCTATAATTAATTTTTTATTGTCTGTTCCCATGATGAATCGGAGAAGATGAGGTACTACAAGTCCTACAAATCCTATTATTCCACAGGTAGAAACTGCTACAGCTGATAAGATCGAACTGACAACCAATAATATCCTCCTGATCCTGCTGGGGTTTATCCCCAACGAGATAGCACTTTTTTCTCCCAATGCTAGTATATTTAAATCTTCTGCATAATAACAAAAAAATACGAATCCAAAGACCCATATTGCACTCAAGATACTGACTTCCATCCATGATTTCCCGGTAAAGCTCCCAAGCAGCCAAAATATAATAGCCCCTACACCCTCGTCAGCTAAATACTTTAAAAAACTTAATCCTGCAGAGAAGAAAGCTCCAATTATTATTCCTCCTAATATTATAGAAGTAGGATTCATCTTCCTCTCAAAAGATCCCATCTTGATAACAACTGCCAAACAGAGTATTGCAAATATAAATGAAACTATATGTGTGCTGAAAATTCCAAAAACTGTTATGTTTAGAACTATAGCAAGAGCAGCACCAAATGAAGCACCACTTGAGATCCCCAATGTATATGGATCAGCCAAGGGGTTTAATAAAACCCCTTGAAATACCAATCCGCACATGGATAAAATTGAACCTATTAAGATCGAAGTGAGAATCCTCGGTAATCTCACTTCATGGATAATATACCAATTAGGAGCTCCCTCCCCGCCTTTTATACTCTCTATCACTTCCTTTAATGGAATTTTTATATATCCCATTTGAAGGTAGAAGAATACTGAAAGAATTAATAGTATTATTCCAATTATTGTCCACAATTTAAAATGTTTTTTCATAAATTTCTACGGTTGCATCCCATTTGCATACTCTTTCTTTTTAGCTAACATATTTTCTTTTTCATGAGTCAACCCAAATTCTGCATGTTTAACATATATCTTTCTGATCCCTTCATTCTCTCCTAAACCAACCATGTGAGCTTTTACAGTAAACCCATTTTTTTCTAATTCTTCCTTCATCTCTCCAGCTATATCGTTGTGTGCATGATCTCCAGCAACTATCATAAATGGATATAAATTTACATGTTTAATTTTCTTTGTTTTTAATTGTTTAATTATTGTATCTAATGTAGGGTACCCTTCTACAGTTCCAAAGAATACATTTTCAGAATAATACTCATGGAATACATTTTCGATCATAGAATATGCAGAATTTGCTGGATGGTGAGTACCATGCCCGATAAATACAGTTGCTTCATCTTTCTTTAAAACTTTATAAGTAGGAGCTAATGCTGATGCAGTATCTTTATAATCAGCTAACAATGTTAATAAGGGGTCACTAACTTTTAATACTTTAAAATCTCCCTCATGTAAGGCAACTTCTTTCTTTAAAGTTTCAGATTCTAATCCGTTCATAATATGTGTTCCTTGGACTAACACATGTGTATATCCTTCTTTTTTTAATATATCTAGTGCCTCACTTGGATTATTAAAAGTAATCCCTTCATTCTTTTTAATTCTTCTCATGATAATTCTAGATGTAAAAGCAGTTACTACTTTAAAATCTGGATATGAATTTTTAAATTCTTTCTCTAAAGCCATAATCGTTTTTGCTCTTGTTTCTGGATATGTTGTCCCAAAACTTACTAATACAATAGCTTTTTTTTCTGCCTTAAACAGATCCTTTGATGGTTCATGTACTGCTCCCTTTGCTAATAATGTTACACCCATTACCAACATCACTAATACTACTAACACTTTTTTCATTTTTTTCCTCCTGAGTTTAATTTTGAGAATAAAAAATAAGATGAAATTGTCTCTTTTTTCGTAAAAAAAAGTCCCCTAAAACTTAGGGAACTAGAACATTTTATACAGCAAAAGCTACAAATGTCTACATCCTTGTCCTCGCAAGTTCGTAAAAATAATCTGGCAGGTCTCCTGACTTGACTTCACCTTACTCATAGCCCTTCCCGAATTGCTTCAGTGGTATACTATTTTCATCTGTCTTACAGTGGCGGGACCGTGTAGGATTTTCACCCACTTCCCTTTTAATCGATACAAATCGAACCAAGATTATATTTTATTAAATTGTCATTAACTTTATACCATGTTTACTTTTTTTTTACAACGTATTTCTTTTAATTCAACATTAATTTTTTTAATTTAAAATTAATATTTTTTAATAAAAAGTAACTGTTTTTTATACAGATTAAAAATTGAATGTATGCCGTGAGTTATATTACTTTCCTTTTTTATGTCAAAATTGGAAAACTGTCATAAAGAGAGTTACTAGTTACTCGTCTAACGATAAAGTTTAGCATAGGATCCTTCTAATTTTAATAGTTCCTCATGGGTTCCAGTTTCTACCACACCTTCTTTATCCATAACTACAATTCTGTCAGAATTTATGATAGTTGAAAGCCTGTGAGCTATAGTTATAGTAGTTCTGTTTTTGGATAGTGTCGTAAGGGCTTCCTGGATTAATTTTTCTGTAATATTATCTAAAGATGCAGTAGCTTCATCCAATATCAATATCTTTGGATTTTTTAAAAATATCCTGGCTATAGATATCCTTTGCTTTTGCCCTCCGGAAAGTTTGACTCCTCTTTCTCCTACCAAAGTATCAAATCCCTTTGGTAAACTAATTATAAATTCATATATGTTGGCGTTCTTAGATGCTTCTACAAGGTCTTCTTCAGCTGCACCTAACTTACCATAGCTTATATTCTCCCTTATCGTTCCCCCAAATAAAAATGCCTCCTGAGGGACAATCCCTATATTCCCTCGAAGAGAAGTTAATTTTATCTTACTTATATCTGTTCCATCTATAGTTATCCTTCCAGAATCAATATCATAGAACCTTGGAATCAAATTTGAAATAGTTGATTTTCCTACACCACTAGATCCTACTATGGCTATATTTTCTCCAGATTTTATTTTCAAATTAAATTCATTTAAAATTAAAGATGATTTTTTATAGGAGAAATTTACATCCTGCAGCTGTATCTCTCCTTTTATTTCCTTTAAAATTATTGGATTTTCCACCTCTTTTATCTGTGGAGTTATTTCCATCATCTCCTGAAACCTTCTATATCCTGCCATTCCTTTTTGATAACTTTGAACCAAGATCATCATCTTTCTGATAGGCTCCATAAATCTATAGGAATACAAGAGAAAACTAATTAAGATACCATAGGTTAACTCTCCGTGCAATATTAAATATCCTCCATAAAATATTACTATAAACTGCATAAGGTTCATAAATATATGGATTCCTGAGAAAAAAACAGCAGTAGTTTTATAAGTTTCTTTTTTAGCTTCTTGAAATTCCTGGTTTTTTTCCTCGAATTTATCTATCTCATAATTTTCATTATTGAATTGCTTTACTATCCTAATCCCACCAATGCTTTCCTCAGCACAGGAATTTATATCTGCTATTTTTTTTCTGGTTTTACCAAATGCCATCTTCATCTTCCATTTTTGAGTGATAGAAAAGTAGATCATAAAGGGTAAAACTGAAAATATAACCAAGGTTAATTTTACATTTAAAGTGATCATTAATGCAAAAGCTCCTGCTAATCTGATTACAGCAATAAATAGGTCTATAGGGCCATGATTGGCTAACTCCGATATCCCGCTCAGATCATTTACTAATTTTGACATAATTACTCCGGTTTTATTGTTATCAAAATAACCAAAAGATAACTTTTGAATATGAGTAAATAATTCCTTTCTCATCTTGGTCTCTATCTTAATTCCTAGAACATTTCCATAGTACAGCTGACAGTAACTGACAGCATATCTCATTAAATACATAAATATTAATCCAACAGATATATAATAAAATGTTTTCAGATCTTTTGCCGGAATTACTTTATCTATTACTATTTGAATCACTTTTGGAAAAATTAAATCCAGTGATGCAAGTAGTACAGCACAGGCTAATGTAAACATTAATAATTTAATATGGGGTCTATAATATTTTATAAATGATTTTAATTCGTTCATTTTAGCTCCTTTGATTTTAATTTTATATTAATAAATTATCGGTCTTTTCAAGGATCGTATGAAATTTCCCTTTAAAATCATCTTATCATATCTTTTCAAATAAAACTATATCCTCCATTTACAGAATAAAAAAAGGGAGAAATTTCTCCCTAAGATTTTTACTATACTCATCAGCTATGTGACATTAGATCCAAATCTGTCATAACCCAAATTTTTATAAACTTTAATTCATCTATAAACTTTATATTTTTTTTATGATTTTACAAGGATTCCCTCCAGCAAACACATTTTCCGGAAGATCTTTGGTTACGACACTTCCTGCTCCTATAGTGGTATTCTTCCCAATGGTTACACCTGGTAGAAGGATAGCTCCTCCTCCAATCCAAACATTGTCACCTATTGTTATGGGTTTAGAAGATTCCAGCCCTTTTACCCTCTCTTTGGCATCTAATGGATGTGTTGCTGTATACACCTGGACATTTGGTCCAAACATCACATTGTCACCAATGATTACTCTATTTACATCCAATATAGTGCATGAAAAATTGGCATAAAAGTTTTTTCCTATCTCTATATTATACCCATAGTCACAATAAAATGGAGGTTCTATTTTTATCCCACCCTTTACAACAACTAATCTTTTCAGGATTTCTTTTCTTTCCTCTTCTTCTATTGGTTTGGTAGAATTATACTCAGAAATTAACATCCTTGCCATAAGCCTATCATCCATCAGATTCTGATCTCCAGAAAAATATAACTCCCCAGCCAGCATCTTTTCTTTTTCACTCTTCATACATCTTCTCCTCTATTACTTAAATTAGTTTAATTATTGATAACTATAAAACAATTTTTTCAGTTTAAGTATACTACATTTACCATCTAAAACAATTTTTTATCAAAAAAAGAGGCCTCAGCCTCTTATTTCCTTAACATCCTCAGATCATTCCCCGTAGGATTTTGAAATACTGCCAGATCAAATGCATGGATTGTCGGTATGAGATGTTCAAAGAGATCCGATTGAATCCCTTCATACTCCTGCCATACAATAGTTTTGGCAAAACAGTATATCTCAAGGGGAATCCCCTGAAATGTAGGTTCTTGCTGCCTAACTAATAGAGTTAAATTTTGATTGATATATGGACTACTTTTTAGATATAGTTCTACATAAGCTCTGAACATTCCAATATTTGTAAGTCTTCTACCGTTGATAGGAGTAGACATAATATTTTTATCCCTATTGGAATCATCTATCTCCCTTTCCTTCTTTTCAATATAATCCTTTAAAAGGTCTATTTTTTTATACTCTTTAACTTCTTCCAAAGATAAAAATTTTACACTATTACTGTCTAAAAATATAGATCTTTTTATCCTTCTGCTTCCTGTAGACTGCATTCCCTTCCAATTTCGAAAAGAGTTGCTGACAAGGGCATAACTGGGAATAGTTGTAATAGTCTTATCAAAATTTTGAACCTTTACATTGGTTAGATTGATCTCTATAACATCTCCATCAGCCAGTTGATTCGGCATCTCGATCCAGTCTCCTATCCCGACCATATTGTTAGCCGCTAATTGAATACTGGCAACAAACCCCAAAATAGCATCTTTGAAAATCAACATAATCACAGCTGTCATTGCACCTATCCCACTTAAAATTTTAAGGGGTGATTTATCCATAATTATTCCTACAGATATTGTCGCAGCTACAACCACTAAAAATAAACTCATAACCTGGAGGTAACTCTTAATAGGTCGCCTTTTAGAAATACTGTATGTACTATAAATATCACTGAATACCGACAAAATCCCATTTGCAATAAGGGTAAATATTATTACCATCCCAATATCTATAGTCTTTTCAAAAAAAGATTTAAAAAAATTTAATTTTCTTATCATAATTTCAAAAACAATTAACGGTACTAAAGCATTCAAATACTTAAAAACATTATTTTCAATTAAAAAGTCATCCCATTTGGTTTCACTTTTTTCAATCAATTTAATCAAATGGTTTTTTATTATGTAGCTTGTAATATAATGCATAATGATAGCTATTATTAAGGTGAGTACCATTATTATCCCTACAATAAAAATCCTTTGATAATGTCCGCTTACATTTAAATATTCAGTGATTGTATTATAAAATTCATTCATAGCATTTCTCCTATTTTTTTTACTGTTAAGTCTAACTTATAAGAGTTTTCCCCCTGTATTTTTCCTAAACCTATATTTTTTTTTAGCCCAAGAGATCCAGTGGGGTCTAGATATCATGGCTCTTCCAACAGCCACTAAATCTACCAGGTTATTTTCAATTAAATAACTGGCTTCAACTTCTTTTTTAATAGCTCTTACAGCTATTACAGGTGTTTTAACATGTTTTTTTATCTCTACTCCCAGATATACTACCCAGTCCAGAGGAAAGTCTGATGGCATATCTACCTTCCTATCCTGCTTGAACGCAGGGTCAGGGACTCCACTAGATACATGGATTAGATCCACCCCTGCTTTTTCAACTTCTTTTGCAATATAGATTCCCTCTTCTAAGGTAGGCTCATTTCCTCCTATCCTAATCCCCAAAATAAAGTTGTCATCAAAAATATCCTTTGTTCTCTTTATCAATTCACGGGTAAAATAAAGTCTCTCACCGTACTTATCTGTCCTTTTATTCCAAAGTTTAGAATGAAGCTGAGATATAAGGTAAGTATGTGCTCCATGGATCTCTATCCCATCAAATCCACATTTTTTTGCCCTGTGAAAAGCTGAGATAAATTCTTCTAAGATTTCATCTAGTTTTTCCTCAGATACAGTAGCTATCTCATCCTTAAAACCAGCATGGTGCAGCTGGATAAGGGTAGGGGTTTTATGCTTCCTGCATATATCTGCTACCTTAGTCAGACCTTCTATAAAGGTATCGTCCCATATTCCGATTTGATTATCCCTTAATTTCCCATCTTTGGCAACACAACAGGCTTCCAAGATGATCATCCCGACTCCTCCAAGAGCAATATCCTCATACCATTTCACCAATTCATCGGTAACATGTCCATCCTTACCAATAAGGCTAAACCTTACCATAGGCGGTAAAACTACCCTGTTTTTAAGCGTTATTCCCTTTATCTTAAATTCCGTAAACAGATCCACTTTTTCTTTCATTTCCATATCTTTCTCCTAATTTTTTTATTCCTCTTCCCATTCCTCAATAAATGAGCACTCATATATATCTACATTTGAATTAAGTTTATAAATTACATCTTTTCTTTCTACAATAATTTGAATTTTTTCCTTTAAACTTTCATTCTCCTGGATATTCTTTAAAAGACCCTTAGCCGGATTTATTGTAATTGGATGTCCCACTGATTTCATCATAGTAAGGTCACCATTGGTGTCTCCATAAGCATAAGATTCATCTAGATGTATATCATATTTTTCTACAAATTCATCTATAGCTCTCTGTTTGCTGACAGAATCCCACATAGGTGTAGTTTCACCGGTAAATTTTTCCCCGTCATAGTGGTAGATAGTCCCGCAGTAATCATCTGCACCATATTTTTTAGCCATCTTAGATACTAAAAATTCCGGACTTCCAGATATAAATATAACTTTATGTCCCTGAGCTTTATGCCATTTTATCCTATCTCTAGTATATTTATATACTCTTCCTGCCTTTACATCCATTACCTGGTTAGCAACAAACTCATTTTGTTCCACCGTTATATTTTGAATAGCTTCTACATAACTCTCTACCAGACCTAGAAGATATGCATCATAGCCCCCTTCTCTCATGTCCCACTGGGTATAGAGGTCTTTCACCTTATTTTCCCACTGTCTAGGGTCTATCAACTCATATTTTATCAACCTTTTAAAATGCTCTGTTAAAAGAGAATCTCTGTATATAGTTCCATCAATATCAAAAAATGCTGCTTTCATAATCTCCTCCTTTTATTCCACTAGTATACTTAGCATTATAACATAATTTTATTTATATCCTACTTTTTCTTTTAATCCAGCCCATTCTTAACTTGTTATTAAAGTAGAGTTTTAAATAGATTTTTTCTATAATTAAATTTAATTAATAATATGAGAATTAAACTCCTATATGTGTTACAATATAAATATAAAAACAAGTGTTATTTTGAAGTGTTAAAGGAGGAAAAATGAAGGTTATTAATCCATATTCAAAATTAGAGGAATACATGAGCTCAATAACTCATCTGTTAGGAGCTGGGATGGCGATAAGCGGCTTAGCTTTTTTAATTATCCATGCTGTAAAAGTGGGAGGAGTAAAGCAGATTATAGGCTTTAGTATCTTCGGTCTTTCAGCCATATTTTTATATCTTATGTCGGGAATATACCATATCCTTCCCATGGGAAAATATAGAAAAATTTTTAAAATATTAGATCATTCAGCTATCTATGTACTTATATCCGGATCATATACACCATTTTTATTGATATTAGGGGGAATTACAGGCTGGGTAATCTTGGTTATTCAATGGACTCTAACTAGTTTAGGAGTTTTATTTAAAATTAAATTTGCAGGTAAATTTCAATTACTATCCACTCTGATCTATTTATTTATGGGATGGATGATAGTTTTTGTCTTCGGAAATTTAAAGAGTAGTTTAAACTCTGTGTCACTGACCCTATTGATAGTCGGAGGTATTTCTTATTCTGTAGGAGCGATCTTTTACTCCATGAAAAAAGTTAAATACACTCATGTTATATGGCACTTTTTTGTCATTGCAGGAACCACTCTTCACTATTTGTCTATCTATAATTCCATATAAATATTTAATAAATATATTCATATAAAAAAGAGGCTCCCAGTAAAATCCGGGAAGCCTCTTTTTTATATAGTTAATCTTATCTTTTATTTAAATTTCGGCAGATATACCGTAAATGAACTCCCTACTCCTTCTGTACTCTCTATTTCCAGCGTTCCTTTATGTACTTCTACTAGATGAGATACAATAGATAGGCCCAGTCCTGAACCAGATTTTTTAGTAGTTCTAACCTTATCTTCCCTAAAAAATCTTTCTGTTATTTTCTTTAAATTATTCTTTTTAATCCCAATCCCTGTATCTGAGATCCGAATCCCAATTTTGTCTTGAGTCATAAAAGAGGTAACTTTAATCTCTCCTCCAGTCTTATTATATTTAATAGCATTGGAGATTATGTTTAAAAATACATCCCTAAGCAACGATTCATCACCCAAAATTTCCCTCTCATGATCTTTTAAGGCACACTTTAAGGTTATCTCTTTTTCTAGAGTGAGAACATCCATAAATTCACATAATTCCATGGTCATCCTTTCAACATTTACAGGTCTGAAATGCTCCTCCAATGCTTCTGGATTTTTAGTAAAGATTAATAATTTCTGGATGATACTGTTTAACCAGTTGACTTCATCCAATACTTTCCCTAAATCCTCCTGGTACTCCTCTATAGTCCTCTCATTGCTAAGTTCCACTTCTATCATACTTCTTATAGACATTATAGGTGTCTTCAATTCATGACTGACATTATCTGTAAATTCACTTATCTGAATAAAACTATTTTCCACCCTGTCTAGCATAGAGTTCAGGGTGGATATCAAATTAGCTATACTCTTATTTGTACATGTAGTTTCAATCCTTTCAGATAAATTTTTAACTTTAATGTCATTAGTCGACTTAGTTATCTCATCTATTCCTACCAAAAGGGTATCAACTATATTGTTGGTATTATAGTAGTTCCAAACTATAGCCAAAATACTTATTATAGCAAAGGTTATGGTCAGCCACGAAAGGTAGAGCTTTACATCTGATATATCTCTAATAAGAGCATAGATGTACGGTTTCTCTCCATTGGTAAAATTCCCTATGAGGAGTCTTTTGTTTTCAACTGTAGCATATAAATTTTTCTTCAAATCTATATTTTTTATAAGCTTTGTCAAAGCCTTTGAATTACTGAAAAGAAATGAATCATCGCTTATTTCCACATATACAGGTTTTTTAGCTTCTGCATCTATTACTACCATATCTAAACGTACAGGGAGAAGATCCAGGTAATCTATCATGGTATTAGCTTCAAAGATTACCCCTTCCTCCTTTAGAAGATATTGAAATACCGCAGCTTCAGTAGCTAACTCTTTATCCACATAGTTCTTGAATAGACTTGAAGTTAAGAAAAAGACTCCTGTAAAGATAATACCCAAGGCAATAAAGTTCCGAACACTACTCTTAACCAAAGTTACAAATATTAAATTATTTTTTTTAAATTTAGTTAATCTTTTAATATATACCCCACTCCTCTAACAGTATGGATTAATTTTTTATCAAATGCTTTGTCAATTTTTTTTCTTAAATGATTTATATATACATCTACTACATTTGTATCGGAGATAAAGTTGATATTCCATACTTTTTCCGTTATCATCATACGAGTTAAAACAGTATTTTTATTCTCTATAAAATACTCCAAAAGATTAAATTCTCTAGTTGTCAGCTCTATTACCTGGTCATCTCTAGAAACAATTCTCTTTACTAAGTCCATCTTTAGGTTTTGGGCTGTTAAAATATTGTCGTTCCCCTCGCTATTTCTTCTGAATATAGCTCTTATTCTAGCTAACAGCTCAGAAAAAGCGAATGGTTTTACTAAATAATCGTCTGCTCCTGCATCTAACCCCACAACTTTATCCTGGATTTGATCCTTTGCTGATATAAGGATTATATGAGTACTGTCTTTTTGTTTTTTAAGATATTTCACCACTTCTATCCCACTCTTTTTAGGAATCATGATATCAAGTAATATTAAACTATAGTCGTAATTTGTAGCATAACTTATAGCATCTTCCCCATTATCTACAGTATCTACATCGTATCCTGCTTCTAAAAGTCCCTTGCTTATATAGTCCGATATCTGTTTTTCATCTTCTACTAATAATATTTTCATTCTTTCACTCCTCTGTATACCCTCAACAAATCAAATATTTGTATTAAAGGGAATAATAATTTTTAAGTAACTTTTTTAAATTCATAAGATCTTGCACACCACATAGTTCACGAATGGAATGCATTCCAATCATTGCTAACCCTAAATCTACAGCATTTATATCTAGATGTGTCGAAGAAATCGGCCCTATTGTAGACCCTCCTGGTGTATCTGATCTATTTACAAAGTATTGATATGGAATCCCATTAGGTTCTAATATTTGTTTTACTACAGCCAATGAATGCGCATCTGAAGTATAAGATTGATTAGCAGTAACTTTAAGTGCCACACCATGATTCATCTTAGGTCTTATAATTGGATCTGTCTTTTGATTTTGAGCTGGATGAACTGCATGAGCCCCGTCTACAGAAAGCATAAATGAATTTGATAGTGCACAAAAGAACTCCTCTCTATCTAGTCCTAAAGATAGAGATATCCTATCTAGAGCATTTAAAAGCATATTTGAGTCCGCTCCCTGCTTCGTACTACTTCCTACCTCTTCATTATCAAAACAAGCTAATATATTTACTCCATTAAAGTCTTTAGCTTCGATAAAAGCATCTAAACCAACATAGAGCGCTCCTAAATTATCTATTTTGGCAGCAGAGATCATCTCTTCATTTAATCCTACAAGAGTTCCCTTCTCAAATTCATAAAGATATAGGTCGAAATCTAAAATATCAGCTATATCAATATTATTTTCTTCAGCAATTATTTTCAATAAGAAATTTTCTTTTTCTAACTCCTCATTTACCAATGTTAAGATAGGTAGAGTATCGTTTTGTTTGTTCAATTCAACCCCTTTATTAACCTCTCTATTTTGGTGGATTGCAAGGTTTGGGATGATTAAACATGGCTTGTCTATATTCACTAAGACTGTTTTAGGTTTGAAAACATTTTCTGATTTCATAACTACCCTTCCTGCAATACTTAGAGGTCTGTCTAGCCATGTATTCAAAATAGGCCCCCCATATACCTCTGTATTCAATCTAAGGTATGAATCTCCTACCATCTCTGGATTAGGTTTTATCCTAAACCCTGGAGAATCTGTATGATTTCCTGATATTTTAAATCCACATTCATTTAACTTTCCATTTCCAATAGAGAATGCAATCAATGAAGAATGATTTTTTTTGAAGAAATATTTCCCATCGGCCTCTAGATTCCATTTTTCAGATTCGAAGATCTCTTTGTATCCATTGTCCATCAATATATCCGCAGTATTTTTTACTGCATGAAATACAGATTTTGAAGAGTGGGAAAAGTTAATAAAGTCATTTGCAAGTTTTTTCATTTTATTCCTCCTAAAATTATATATATTTATACTTATTTTATCCTTAATATTAGTTATACAATATTATTCATGAAATTAAAATATCTTAATTCTTAAAATTATTAATTTTATCTTTTAATTCTTGTATTTTTCTTTCCTTCTTTATTTCCCCTACATCTTTAAAAGACAATTGATACTCCTTATTTTCACTCAAATTCCCTAGATTTACCCCCAATAATTTTATTTTATTTTCTAAATTAATCTCCTCGAATAGCTCAACCATCAACTTTTTTAAATTTTCTATACTTTGAGTGGATATATAGATACTTTTAGATCTGGTGATAGTTTTTCTATCCAAATACCTCACCTTTAAAGTCAGAGTTTTGGTATGAAATTTCTGCTGTTTCAACCTCTTATGAGTTTTTACCAACAGATTTAAAAATTCAGACCATATAAATTCCCTGTCTTCTAAGGGAGTCGAATAAGTTCTCTCATTACTGATAGAATGTGTTTTAGATTCTATAGATACTTTCCTATTGTCAATCCCCCTGCAATATTCATATATCATCTCACCTCTGTTATATCCCAATATACTCCTAAGTTCCTGCAGTGACATTTTTAAAACATCCGATACCTGTGTAATACTTTTCCGACCTAAGATCTCCTGGGTTTTCTTTCCTACCCCCGGTATGAGTTTTACCCCTTTATCCGACATAAAATCAGCAAATTCACCTAGATTTTTGATAAATGTTACTCCTCCAGGTTTTTTAGCATCACTGGCTAATTTTGCACTGAGTTTGTTATATCCTATACCAATAGAACATGTCAATCCCGTGTTTTTTAATATGCCCCTTTGAAATTTATCGGCAAAGATTTCATAGGATGGGTAGTTTTTTATAATCTCTGTAATATCTACAAATCCTTCATCCAAAGCTATAAACTCTACCTTGTTGGTCAATTTTAAAACCAAGTTTTTTATCTGTTTTGAAACTCTGCTATACTTTTCTTTATCAACTTTCAGATATATCCCATAGGGGCAGAGTCCCCTGGCTTTCGTTACACTCATTGCAGAATGTAAGCCGTATTTTCTGGCTTCATAGTTACAAGTAGTTATAACACTGGTTCCTACAATTACAGGTTTACCACTAAGATTAGGCTGATCCCTTATCTCTATAGATGCATAAAATGCGTCCATATCGTAGTGAAGGATAACTCTTTTACTTTTTTTCATACCCTTTCCTCCTGCTCAACACTATAAAATTATTGATAAATATAGAAATATTATAACATATGACCGGTTACAATGGAAATATACAAAAAAAACACCTGTAATAGGTGTTTTTTTAAAATTCTAAGGTAATTATTTGATCATTCTCCAAACTTTCCCTTATGTCTATAATTCTTTGGTTACTGCTGCCTCTAAAATATAAATCTGGATCATAGTCAGCTTTTTGAAATTTACCATCGACCAATACGTCAATATAGTCCAAACATTCCCTCATGGTAGGATCTTTCAATAGAGTTTCAAAGGTATACCCGGTATAAGACCATATGTTTTTATGAGTTCTGGCTTTTATCTCCTTTAGAAACTCTAAAAGTTCTGCCGGATTAAAAAATGGATCTCCTCCAGAGAGAGTTATCCCATCTAACATATAGTTAGAATTTATCTCTTCCACTATTTCATCCATATATTCCTCATCTAAGGCTCTTCCTATGTCACCCTTCCACGTATCATGGTTATGACACCCTTCACAGTAGTGGGTGCATCCAGAGAAGTATATGGAGTATCTAAATCCGAATCCATCGGAGATTGTTTCTTTAAATATTTTTATTATCTTCAATTTTATTCCTTCTTTCTTCTTATTTTTGTCATAAAATTTATAAATTAACTTTTATAACATTTAGCGTTTTAGTCTCCTTAATTTCTGATACTTTCTCTTGAAAAAAAGTATCCAAAGTTCAAGACTGTATAAAAATTACTATTCCATAATCAAAGGAATTTGAAAGAATCGAAACTCGCTTCGCTCAAACAGTCGAATATCTTTCTAAATCTCTTTTTCCTATTTCATTTGCATAATTTTTATAATGTCATTTCTTAGTTAAAAATTATTTATAAATTCAATATGATCTTTAATTATAAAACGTTCACTATTGAAAAGCATATTCATCGGTAATCTATTTCCTCTAGTCATTAATCCATCTTTAATTGTAAAATCAACAAATTCTATTTTTTTAACTCCATTACAGTTTTCATTTATCACTTTTAACATTTTTAATATTTCATTTTGAGATATTCTTTTTTCAAAAATCAGCCATTTTAAACTTTTTTCAAAATTTTCAAAATTATTATTTTGAAGTGGATCGTTAAATCCTTTAGAAGTTGATGTATAACTTGAATACCTTGATAAAACTTTCGATTTACCGCTAACTAACTCTTTATAAAGTTCATTATATTTTTGATTCAGACAAATAAAATATCCATATACCATCCAATAAATATCAATTGAATCACACATTTCATCTGTTCCTACTTTATGATATTCCAATTTAGATAGTGGTAATATTAGCTTAATTCTGTAAAATAACTTTTCTAAATCCCTTAAACTTATATCTTCCATTTTTGCAAAATTACTTATAACTTTCCAAAAATGCTTGGTATTTTCCATATTCTCGTCTAAATTATGTTTTTCCATTAGATACTTTAAATAATTTTCTTTACTTGGATTAGGTAGCGAATAGTCTAAATCTATAAATCTCCTCAAATAACCTTCTGAATCCATTCCGCTTCCATAAATTGTAGATACAGAATGAGATAGTTGCTCTTTGTCTAAAGATAAAACATATATATAATCATCTACTCCAAATAAATGCTTTATCTTCTCTAAGGTTTCAATGGCGTAGTCAGGTCTGCACCTATCCAATTCGTCTATAAAGAAAATAACTTTTTCTACTCCGAGTTTTTCTTTAATCTTAGTTAGATCTTCTTTTATTCTTTCTTTTAAATCCTTATACTCTTTATAATTATTAAAAAGACCTCTTTTTTTCGTCCCATCTAGCTCCTTATAGAGTTCTTTTGGATTAATTATTCCTAGAGTCATAAAATTAACAACACTGCTTGCAATATTCCCTGTAACTTTTTTTAAATCTTCTTTATCTACATCCTTATTGGAATTATCTAAATATTTATCTAATTCTCCAATCAACGATAAAAGAACATTTCCATAAAAATCATTTTCCCAAGCATTAAAGTGGATTGTAAAAATCTTATCTGATTTTTCTAACTCTAGTTTTTTCTGCCACATCTTAATAAAAGTAGTCTTTCCAGTACCCCAAGGTGAATCTATTCCGAGAACAAAACTTCCCTTCCCCCCTAGATTTTCAATAATCTTAGTCAAATTATCTGCTATGGGTTCCCTTTCAAGTTTACAGTTTTTAAATAAATATTCCATATCATCTGATTTCTCAAGTATTAGATTAGACATTAAATCACCCCTATAGTCTAAACTAAAGAGGGAATTATCAAAATTCCCTCTCTACAATAAATATTTTACCTCTTCCACTATCCCTTCTCCTAATCTAGGAGAAGGCTAGGATGAGGTCTAGGTTTTTCTAGTTATGTTTTACTCTATCTTGCTCTTCAGCTTGCTTATATGAGTTCCAACCATCTAAATCTCCAGTTAAGTAACCTGTGATTCTTCTAGTTCTAGATATTTCCTTACTTCCACATACAGGACAAGTACACTCTATTATCCCCTTGTGTCCACATAATCTACATCTGTCTACAGGATGGTTGATAGATCCATATCCAATTCCCTCTTTTTGCATAGCTTTTACGATTTTCATAATAGCCATTACATTCTTTTTAGCTTCTCCATCTAACTCTACATAAGTGATATGTCCACCACGAGTAAGTTCATGGAATGGAGCTTCTCTCTTTATTTTTTCGATAGAAGAGATGTTTTCTTTAACATCTACATGGAATGAATTGATATAATAATCTCTGTCATTTACCCCTTCAATAACTCCAAACTTCTCACAATCTATCTTTGTAAATCTTCCAGATAACCCTTCAGCAGGAGTTGCTAATGCTGAGAAGTTTAAGTTGTGTTCCTTACTCTTTTCTGTAGCAATATCCTTCATATCCGATACAGCCTTATACAGCGTGTTATACGCCTTATCGTTCTTTCCATGACCTTCACCATAGAGAGCCATCATTGCGTTATGCCCACCGATAAATCCTATACCTAGTGTTCCTGAGGCAAATGTATCTCTAACGTCATCGTTAGGACCTAAGTTTTGCCCTCCATCCCAAATACCATTTTCCATCATAAATGGAAATTGTCTAGCTACTGCTGACCCTTGGAATTCAAATCTGTCTTTTAATTGAGACGCTACAAAGTAAGACATCTCCTTTACATTTTCATGGAATAACTCTACCGCTAGTGTTTCTACTTCTGATGAGTCTGCTCCTAATCTTTCTATAGCTTCCTTTCTAGCTTTAATAGCTAGTCTAGGCATGTTGATAGATGTAAATGATACATTTCCACGACCAATAGAAGTTTTGTCTCCTCTGACATTTTCAAATACTCTCGTTCTACATCCCATTGTAGCTACTTCATATAAGTATCTATCAGGGTCATTTATATCCCACTTCTCATGGAAGTTAAATGGTGTATCTAAGAATACAAAGTTAGGGAATAATCTCTTTGAAGTAACTTCACATGCTCTGATAAAAAGATCAAAGTTAGGAGTTTCAAATTCTAATTCTCCCTTAGATGCTTTTGCCCAGTTATTTACAGCTAATTCAAAGTCTTTTTCAGAGAAAGATATTCCTGTCTTCACTTTGAATATTTGAATAGGGAATACAGGTGTCTCAGAATCTCCTAACCCCTCTTCAGTAGCTTTGAATAGTTCCTCTATAACCATTCTACCCTCAGGAGAGAAATCAGTACCATAGTTGATAGAACTAAAGACTACCTGGTTTCCACCTCTAGAATGCATTGTGTTTAAGTTATGGATAAATCCTTCCATAGCTTGATGTGTTTCATTCTTCGTATCTGCATAGGCAATTTTAATTAATTTCTCGACAGTTTTCATGTCCATACCTAATTTTTCAGATAGTGTATTTTTAATCTCCTCACTGACAGATATAGTAGTGATAGAGTTATTTATAATCTCTTTTAATTCCTTGTTTTTATTCTCAATATAGTCTGCATCTAAAAATGTCAATGATCTATATCTAAGATGTCTTCTAAATGATTTCAATACTCCTGGAGCCATGAAAAAGTCAAATGCCGGTATAGCTTGTCCTCCATGCTGCTCGTTTTGGTTTGTTTGAAATATTATAGTTGCTAGTGTAGCATATGTTGAGATAGATTTAGGTTCACGGATCTTTCCATGTTTTGACTTAAATCCTTTTGAAAATAATTTTTTCAAATCATACTGCACACACGTAGAAGTTTTTGTAGGATAGTAATCTAAATCATGGATATGAATATCCCCGGCCATATGAGCACTTGAATATTCAGGATTTAATAGATATTTATGTGTATAATCCTTTGTTGTTTCACTTGCAAATGTCATCATTTGACCAGCAGGAGTATCTCCAGCCATATTTGCATTTTCATTATTTATATTATTTTTTTCCACAGTAACTATACCGTCGAAAGATTTTTTTATAGTTGTTCTCTTGTGTCTCTCTATATTCCTCATATCTCTATACAAGATATAGTTTTTAGCCATATCTGGATATGTTTTCATCAATTCTTTTTCTACAAGATCTTGTATCTCTTCTACCTTTAAATCTTTATTTAAATCTACGATTTTATTTACAACTTCCAATGCAAATTTTGTGCTAACATCCTCTTTAGAAGCAATAGCCGCCTTGTTTATAGCACAAACTATCTTATTTGCATCAAAGTTAACTTTTTGTCCATCTCTCTTAACTACTTTCATCAAACACCACTCCACTATATTTAGTTGATTCCGATAAAAATATTACCACATATAGTAGAAACTGTCTAATTCATTTTTCAAGATATAGGTATATAAAATTTATATATTTAGGTTTAAGATTGATAAATAAGGGGTTGAAAAAGATAAAAAAACATAAAAAAATTCTTACTTGACATTGGATTTTTTTGTTTTATGAAAATTTTAAAAAAAACTTACATTATTTCCATATTTTTCTAGAATAAATAATTTAGTTTCTTTACTTTGAATCAGCTTAGAAAATCGAACAACTTTTTTGTTTTCAAGCATTTCTTCCCTAGAAGCTATTATATTTATATATTTTTTATTGAAGTCTTCTAAAAATAATGAATCTATTTCTGGAGTGTATCCTACACTAAAAGCCATTCCACCATTTAGGATCACATAATCAGCAACTTCTAAAAACCTAGGCAGTATAGAAGCATCTACACCTACAATCTCTATTTTAAATGGATTCGAAAGAATTCTGTCTATTGTGATTTGTTTTCTATGATCTAGTTTTATAAGTCCCATCTTCTCTAAAAAAATCAACGACCTTTTCTTGTTAGAGGGATCATTAGGAACAGCTATGATATCTCCTGCCACCATACTTTTGATAGTGCTATGTTTATCGGAATAAATTCCTATAGGCTCTGTATAGGTCTCTCCTATGGACTCAAGAGAACTATCATTTAAGTCATTATATGAATTTAAATAATCTAAGGTCTGAAAGATATTAACATCAATTTTTTCATCTAAAAGCTCTCTATTTAAATTCTTATTCTTTTCATACCTGACCAGTTCTATATCCAGGGTTTTATCCTGTTCCATTATGAAATTCACTAATTCAGCATTAAAATCCGAACTCACTCCTATTTTTAAAGGAGCAGAAAATAAAGACAAACTAAGGAGAAAGAACAAACTAATCCTTTGTATAAAAACTGACTTCTTTAAATTTATCACTTATACCACTCCTAAAAAAACAATCAAATTTAATTAAATAGTTTCTCAATAATTTTTCATTGTTACTGTATTTTTTACATATATCAATGATACTGGTAATAGCTGATTTCATTAAGATCATAATGAAATCTTCATCAATATTTCCATATTCAACACTACTTTCCCTCTTATATTCCAGATATTTCTTTCCTCTGATCTCTACCAGTTCCTCTAAAAAATTCTCATATTTCGTTCCTGAAGAAGCGTCGAAGAGGATAGAAAATTCCATAGGCTTAGAAGTAGCCAGGTTTATATAGTTATTTAAAAAGTTTTTCGGTCTTTGATCACACTCAGAAGATACTCTCTCTAATTTCTCATGGATATGATTATATTTAAGACTTGAGTAGAGTTCAAATACTATTTCATCAAAAAGTACTTCTTTATTTTGATAATATCGATATATATTACCGATAGGAACTTTAGATTTTTTGGATATATCTTTCATAGTTGCTCCCCTATATCCTTTCTCTTTAAATACTTCCATAGCTCCTTGATAGATCTTATTCTGAACCTCTTTCTTCTTGATTTGCATCTTTTGTTCCCTCCTTTAAAGAGTGCTTATTAATATTATAAAGTACACCAATAGAAAACAGGGTGGTCCACAGAGAAGTCCCCCCATAGCTCATAAGAGGCAGCGGTATCCCCGTAACCGGCATAAGTCCTGTAACTACATATACATTCATTATTATTTGGCTGAATAAGTAACCTGTAATTCCAATGGCTAAGTACTTACCAAAATGATCTTTTGTTGATTTTGCAATGGTTATTCCAATCTGCAAGATAATTATATAGGTTAAAAACATGATGGCAACTCCTACAAATCCCCACTCCTCTCCTACCGAGGCCATTATAAAATCCGTATGAATTTCTGGAAGATAACTATATTTCTGTGTTCCATTCCCTAATCCCTTACCAATAAGCCCACCATTTCCTACAGCGATCAGAGACTGTTTTATTTGATACCCATCTCCATTGTCATAATCATCATATATTACACCGTTTACATAGGCTCTTATCCTCCTGTTTCTATAGGAAGTATCATCTCCTAAAAAATATGCGTAACTACCATAGGTAACTCCTATCACAACAATTACAGCAATAAATTTAAAAATATGTTTTAGCTCTATATCTGAAAAAAATATCATTATAAATGAGATCGCTATATAGTGAAGTGCAGTTCCAAGGTCTCTTTGAAAAAAAACAGATAGAACAAAGAACATTACAAATGGAAATATAGTTAAGATTACATCCATATCTTTATATTTCCTCTTCTTACAGGCATTAAGTCCCTTGGCTATCAAGATAATATATGCAATTTTTAATAGTTCTGACGGCTGAAGCCTGATAATTTTAAAATCTATCCAACGTCTACTTCCATTAATGATTGGAACTATAGAGTTTATTCCAAAAGCTGTTCCTATAGCAACAACTCCAAATAAAATAAATGTAAGTATGACGATCAATTTAATCGCCTGTTTTTTTTCATACCATCTATAATTGATCCCTAATCCCATAAATAAAGGGATTATTCCAGCTAAAAGAAATAAAAACTGTCTCTTCACAAAAAAATACTCTGTTTTATAAAATCTCATAGAGGTATAAAAACTTGCACTGGCTATATTTAAAAGACTGAATATCGCCAACCCTAAAGTAGCTATGATCAATATCCATCCTCTGACCTTAACAAATGAATCTATGGACCTGTCTCCTATTTTTTCCTCTATCTCAGAATCTTGTCCATACAAACTTTGATTTTTTATCTTCATAAATTTCCTCCTAAAATACACCTTCAATAATGTATTTTACATTATACCTTATAAAAAACTAGAAGAAAACAAAAAAAAAGTGCTATATTTAATTGTAAGCTAAAAAATAAAAAATTTGGAGGGTTTTATGAAAGCAGATAATATTCGAAAAGCTAAAAAAGAGGACAAAGTTGTAGATCTCATTATGAGTGCAGCAGGGGAGATATTCCTACCTATGGATCCATCTTTTAAAAACGAAAAAGCAAGGGAGGTATGCAAATTTTTATTTCAAAGTGAATATAATAAATTAAGTTTTGAAAATTGTTTTGTCTATGAAAAAAATAATACTATTATGGGAATGGTCATCGTCTACGATCAAAACTTAGAGATAAGTTTGGGAGAAAATCAGAGTTCTATATTATTAGAGGAATATAATGTGGATGTAAATTTTCCAATCGAAGGGATCAAGAACTCTTATTATATAGATAGTATCGCTGTAGGAGATAAGTACCAAGGACAAGGAATAGGCAAGTCCCTCCTGCAGTTTATCACCGATAAATTTAACCCTTGTGGATTAATTGTAGATGTAGAAAAAACATCTGCAAGATCACTCTATGAAAAAATGGGGTTCAAAATTTTAAATAATATCGACCTCTTTGGAAATCATTACTATCAGATGAAAACAAACGAAAAAATATAAAGATATATAAAAAAACCAGCTTTTAAAAGCTGGTTTGTATTTTAATTGGTGGCGGGAGCAAGATTTGAACTTACGACCTTCGGGTTATGAGCCCGACGAGCTACCAGGCTGCTCTATCCCGCGACATGGATTTCTTTTAACTTTAGTATAATCTGGTTTATGTTTTTGTTGGTGGCGGGAGCAAGATTTGAACTTACGACCTTCGGGTTATGAGCCCGACGAGCTACCAGGCTGCTCTATCCCGCGACATGGATTTCTTTTAACTTTAGTATAATCTAGTTTATGTTTTTGTTGGTGGCGGGAGCAAGATTTGAACTTACGACCTTCGGGTTATGAGCCCGACGAGCTACCAGACTGCTCTATCCCGCGACATGGATTTCTTTTTTAATCTTTGGAGCGGGAAACCAGGTTCGAACTGGCGACATTCAGCTTGGAAGGCTGACGCTCTACCAACTGAGCTATTCCCGCAACATATATGGTTATTCAATTTTTTGGTGGCGGGAGCAAGATTTGAACTTACGACCTTCGGGTTATGAGCCCGACGAGCTACCAGGCTGCTCTATCCCGCGGCATGGATTTCTTTTAAAGTCTTTGGAGCGGGAAACCAGGTTCGAACTGGCGACATTCAGCTTGGAAGGCTGACGCTCTACCAACTGAGCTATTCCCGCACTTTCAAAGACAGGATCAGTATACATCAACTTCTAAACAATGTCAACTTTTTTTGAAGTTTTATTTCAAAAAAAATAAAATGGAGGTTAAAACCTCCACTCTATTTTTTAATTAATCTTCATAGTCTTTTAGCTTTTCTTTGACTAATTTAGACATGAGTAAAATCGCAATTAAGTTGGGGAAGATCATAAGTCCATTAAAGAAATCTGCGACTTCCCAAACAACTGAAACTTCTATCCCTGTTCCAATAACAATACAGATCAATACAATAGCTGTATAAACATTTGTAGCTTTATCACTTCCAAACAAAAACCTGATATTTGCTTCCCCGAAGAAATACCATCCAACAATAGTTGAAAAAGCAAAGAAAAACAAGGAAACCGCAATAAATACTCCACCGACAGAACCAAGAGACGCTATGAAAGCCTGTTGAGTAAGAGCAATTCCTATCAATCCTCCCCCTCCTAAAGGTGTATTAGCGATTATTACAAGAGAAGTTAACGTAAGTATAACAAATGTATCAAAGAAAACTCCAAACATAGCTACTAACCCCTGATCACAAGGATGTTTAACTTTTGCAATTGCATGGGCATGAGGTGTAGAACCCATTCCGGCTTCATTGGAGAAGAGTCCACGTGCAACTCCATATCTAACAGCCTGTTTAACTGTAACACCTAGAACTCCACCAGCAGCAGCTTTAGGAGAGAAAGCACATACAAAAATTAATTTGAAAGCTTCCATGGTACCCTGAGGATTTTTAAATAAAATTATTAATGCTCCAACAATATAAAGAACGGACATAATTGGAATAACTTTTTCTGTAAATGAAGCGATACTCTTTACCCCACCCTTAAAAATTAATCCAGCTAAAATTGCTACAATTACACCAATAATAATAGGGTTCACATCAAAAGATTCTTTAAACGCATTTCCTATGGAATTGGCTTGAACCATATTACCTACAAAACCAAGCGCTATAATAATACTAATTGAGAAGAAACTAGCTAAAAATTTGGCTAGTTTTTTATTTTTAATACCTTCCTGTATGTAGAAAGCAGGTCCTCCTCTCATCTTACCATTTACTTCTTTTTTAAACATTTGAGCTAATACAGCCTCTGCAAAGACAGTAGACATACCGAAAAATGCAGTAATCCACATCCAAAAGATTGCTCCTGGTCCACCAGATACAATTGCTGTAGCTGCTCCGGCTAAGTTTCCTGTACCTACCTGTGCTGCAATTGCTGTAGTTAAAGATTGGAATGAGTTCATCCCTTTATCTCCAGCTTCCTCACCTATGCTAGCACCACCTATGGCTTTTTTTATACTGTCGAAAAATCTTCTGACTTGGACAAATTTTAATATAAAGGTATAGTAAATCCCTGTACCTGCCAGCAGAAAAATCAATAGATAGCCCCAAAACAAATTGTTCATACTTTTTACAAGATCAAATAACATTTTTATTCCCCCTTTTAATATTGTTAAAAAATTAATTGAAAATTTAGAGTATTAAGTGCAAAAGATGAATAATTTTTTTAATAAAAAAGGTTTCTCATCTAACTTTAAATTTCTAATCTTGGTTTTAAATACCTAGTTAAAGTATTTATTCACAACATCTTAAAAATAAAAAAGTTAAGTGCCTTAACATGTTTCAATATAACTATACCTCAAAAAAATAGAAAAACAAACTATTTTTTGTTGTTTTTTTAACCATAATTTAAGTTTATTTTTAGAAAACTTCTATAGTAAGTGAAAAAAAATATCAAATTTTTTTAAGATTAGATCTCAATATCTTTATTTTTTTAATTATTGAGTCAATGAAAAAAGCAACGTGACGTTGCATCCAATTAGGTATAATCAAAATTTATCCACCACTAATTCACCTAATATTTCTACCTTTCTCTATACAATAAAAAAAGAGGAGATTATATAATCTCCTCTCTTATTTCTTATATTATGTGTATTGACTCTTCATCAAAAACAAAGGTTAACTTTTCTCCGACTTTTCTAATCTCTTTTCCGTGAGGATTATTTAAAGATACCTCAATTTTTTCATCTTCTACCATAATTTCATATTCATGGTTCTCTCCCATAAAGACACTTTTTATAACTTCTCCGTGATGCTTATCCGAATTAAATTTAATAGATTCAGGTCTTATCACTACTTCTACAACCTCTCCTACACCATAGTCAGCTTCACCAGCTACTATATATTCAGAATCTAATAATTTTATTTTTGTCTTTCCATCCTCTTTTGAAACTATTGTCGCTTTTAAAATATTGGCTCTCCCTATAAACTTAGCAATAAATTCACTGTTTGGTTTTTGATATATTTCTATTGGAGATCCTACCTGCATTATCTCTCCATCCTTCATTATTACTACCTTATCAGACAATGACATGGCTTCTGCCTGATCATGTGTTACATAGATTGAAGTTATCCCAACATCCTGCTGAAGTTTTCTGATCTCATCTCTCATGTGCAATCTTAATTTAGCATCTAAATTTGACAGCGGTTCATCAAATAATAATACCCCTGAATTCATGATCAATGCTCTTGCAAGGGATACCCTCTGCTGCTGTCCCCCAGACATCTCCGAAGGTGTTCTCTCAGCAAAGGTTTCCATCTTCATTAATTTTAAAATTTTGTTTACTCTTTCATCTATTTCTTTTTTAGATTTTTTTTGTATTTTAAGTCCATATGCAATATTATCATATACATTCATATGTGGAAATAGTGCATAGTTTTGAAATACCATGGCAGTATCTCTCTTATCTGGAGTAAGGTTTGCTACATCTTTATCCCCTATAAATATACTTCCTGAAGTAGGTATTTCAAATCCTGCCAACATTCTAAGCATCGTTGTTTTTCCACATCCAGAAGGCCCTAATAAACATATAAATTCCCCAGGTTCTACAATTAAATTAATATCATTAACTGCCTTTACTTTATTTTTCCCTGATATAAATGTTTTTGTTAAATTCTTTATCTCTACTCTTTTAGATTCTTTCATTAAAATACTCCCCTAATTTGCTTTATTTTTTACACCTATTTTTGAGATGAAAATTTTCATAGCTATCATTACCGTCGATACGATTATGATTAATATTGTACAATAAGCCGATGCTATTCCTATCCTTCCAGTATCTATATTATCCATTACTGTTGGTGTCAATAACTTCCATTTAGCCGATATTAAAAAGATAATCGTACTAACCAAGGTCATACTTCTTGCAAATGAATAGATCAATCCACTGAAAAACGCTTCTTTTATCATTGGTATAGTTACACTTGAAAAAACTTTACTACTTGAAGCTCCTAATATACTCGCTGCTTCTTCTATAGAAGGGTCAATTTGTTGAAGGGAACTCATTCCACTTCTAACTCCTACAGGTAAACTTCTGATGATAAAGGCTATAACAATAATAAGTGCCGTTCCTGTAAGGGGCGGTATCAATGTTATATTTGTAAATGGTATCTTATAAGTAATATTATAACTGATTACATATCCTAGACCTATTATTGTCCCAGGGATAGCTAGAGCCATAATCGTTGTAAACTCTATAAATGTTTTCCCTATGAATTTTTTCCTTACAATTAAAAACGCAAGAACCATAGAGAAAATACTCGTTATTATAGTTGCTATTATTGCTAATACAGTAGTCTGTATTATAGGATCCATACCAAAATCAAAAATATACTTATAGTGATCTAGGGTAGGAGTGTAATTAATTCCCCATAATTTTACAAATGACCCTATAGGGATCAAGATATACATCAATATTACAAATAAAGTAAGGGTAATTAAAGTTATAAATACAGGTATTGTTACCGCTTTATCCTTTATTAAGTCCCTTGCTCTGGAAACCTTTCCAGTTACAGTTATATAAGATTTCTTATTTATATAAAATCTTTGTACTACAAACATCGAGATAGACATTGAAAGCAGTATCATTGCAAGAGCAGTTGCTATTCCCAATTGGAAATTCCCTATCCCTTCCTGGTAAATTTTTACAGAAATTGTTGTGAAATTTCCACCAATTACTACAGGGTTGGCAAAATCTGCAATAGATTGTATAAAAACTAATAAAAAAGCATTTGCTATCCCTGGAATAACCAATGGAAATGTTACACTTGTAAATACTTTTAGTTTAGATGCTCCTAAATCTCTAGAGGCTTCCTCTACAGATGGATCGATCCCCTGTAATAAACCAACTAACATTAAATATGCTATTGGAAAAAAACTTAAAACCTGTACTAAGACTAATCCATGAAATCCATAGATTTCAAAATCTTTAATTCCTAAAATCCCACGGGTGATAAGCCCCTGTCTTCCAAATAATAATATTGCTGATAATGCTACAACAAAAGGGGGTGATATAATAGGCAGCATTGCTATAAAATCAAATATTTTTTTCCCTTTAATCTTCATATAAGACGTACTATATGCAAAGAAAAATCCAATAATCAGCGATAATGTTGCAGTTATAAAACCTAATTTTAAAGTATTTAAAATTATCGCGACATTTCCACTTCTTCCAAAAGCATTTTTATAATTTTCAAAACTAAATACATCTTTAAAAGTGAAACTTTCCTTCAATACATTGTAAAGTGGTACCAGTACAAAGAAAGACACAACTATCAATGAAAATATTATTGTTAAAAATAATGTCGGATCATTCGTTAATTTTTTCATATGTTTTAATTCTTGATTTATTTTTAATTTAAGGTTGTTCATAAGTTCCTCCAATTTCCCTTTATATAAAGACTTCCCTTAGCCAAAGAACTAAGGGAAGTATCTTAATTATTTTTTTGGGGCTGTAGTACTTGTCTCAGTACTAAATCTTTCCACTAATCTTATTCTATTTTTTCCTGCCCAATCAAAATCATATTTAATTAATTTTGTATTTTTTATTGGGTCTGCTTCTGATGGCGGCATTGCATCTTTATTAGTTAAAAATTGGAACGATCCTACTGTTTGTCCCATTTCTTGAACTCTTTTAGTTAATACCCAGTCAATGAATTTTTTAGCTGTTTCTTGATCTGGTCCATTTTTCAATAGTGCCACTCCACCAATTTCGTATCCTGTTCCTTCAGACGGTGCAGAGATTACGATATCTTTATATCCTTCTTTTTTATATTTTATTGCGTCATGTAAGAATGTTATTCCAATTGTTGTTTCCCCTTGTCCTGCCATTCTTCCTGGAGCAGTACCAGATTTAGTGTATTGTCTAACCTGCCCGTTAAATTTTTTCAAATATTCCATAGCTTCATCTTCACCCATAAGCTGAACTAGAGTAGCTAACATTGTATAAGCAGTTCCTGATGACCCAGGATGAGCTACTACGATCTCTCCCTTATACTCAGGTTTTAATAGATCTGCCCATGATGTAGGCATTTTTAATCCTTTTTCATCTAACATTTGCTGGTTTCCAACAAATCCTAAATATCCTACATATATTCCTGTCCAGTATCCTTCAGGTCCTTTTAATCCCTCTTTAATATTAGCCGCTTCAGGAGACATATATGGTTCGATTAAATCAGCTTCCTTTGCTGCTACAAACGCATCTAAAGGTCCGCCGTACCATACAGACGCAGACATGTTATTTCTTTCTGCTTTTAATCTAGCCAAAACTTCTCCACTACTCATTCTTACAAAATTTGTCTCAATTCCTGTCTCTTTTTCAAATTCCTTAGCAACCATTGCTGCATGATCTTCCTGTAATCCTGCGTAGAATGTCAAAGTTTGACCTGTTTTTTCAGCTGTAACTTCAGATTCTTTCTTTCCACAAGATATAACGAAGAGTAAAACTGATAATAATAATAATATTTTTTTCATGTTGTTTAAACTTTAAATATTTATATTTAAAGTTTATTCACCTCCTATTTTGTTGTCTATATCTGAGTATACAACATTAAGTCCATGATTTCAACAGTTATTCTTAAATTCGAATAAAAAAATCACAAGAAATTCTAACATTTTAATAAATTTTTTCATAAATTTTAATTTTTCAATAAATTTTATCGTAAATTTCTATGTCTAAAAGATAAACTATTATCTCAAGGATCTTAAATTATATAATAGTATTTATCTCAAATTTCTTAATTCACATCGTGAATTTATGATACTTTGGTGATACTTTTGTAGTATTTTATTGATTCCACTAAGTAGTATCATTTCCTGGATAATAAAAAAAATAGAATTTCATAAGAAATTCTATTTTAAATATTTCCAGCTATACTTTAAAAACCTGCCTATATCCTTGGCTATATAATCCCAAGTATGAGTTTCACCTTTATAGATATAAGCTTCAAAAGGAAGGTTGAATCTTTTTATCCTTCCTACCATGTCTACCCATTGGTGAACCATATAATAAGGCTCTTTATCTTCCGAACCAACTGAAAGATAAAAATGTTTTCCCTGTTGTTTTGTAGTATCCAATTGTTTTATAAGAGTATAGGGGTCTTCTTTGATAATTCCCTTTCCCCACGATCCGAATATATTAATAAACCTCTCCTTATCCTGATCTTTAAACAAAAATTCAGGCAAGTAGATAAACTTAACTATTCTCGTTATCCTCTTATTGATAGTAAGTCTTACCAGGCTGACAGCTCCTGCAAAACTACCAATCACTTTAAATAACTCCAGATGCTTTAAGCCTAATTTAAAAGCACCATATCCCCCCATAGAAAACCCAGATATCCCGGCATTGTCTACATTAAATCTATTTTTAACATCTAACATCAATTCATCTATAAAATATGATTCATATTTTTTATTTTTTACTTTTTTAAAATCACTATACCAAGATTCACCGCAAAATCCTGAATTAGGAAGGATAATTATCATCTTCCCTATATCTTTTTTCTCCAGTAGAAGTTCAAAGTTATCCAAAAGCCTTCCTTTTTCTATCCAGTCATGGGCATTATCCCGTAACCCATGAAGCAAGTAAAGCACTGGATAACTTTTTTCAGGAGTATAAGATTTGGGTACTACTGCTAAATATGCCATCTCTTCATCTACGTTTTTACTCTTTATCTTTAAACTCTGAACAATAAAATTTTTACTTTCAAGGGTCAGATCCTCCAAAGATTCCAAATTCTCCTCACTTTTACTTTCAGGAATGATGTTAACATTCTTATAAGTTATAGTTCTTTTTATCTTGATTTTCATCCTCTGTTTTCTGCTGCCTGTTATAACAAATACTGTATAGAATATAAATATACCTATTAAATAATACATAAACTCTCCTCAAGTCATTAATTCGAAGCTATCTCTATTAATTTTTTTATTTGATCCTTTGTCCCCAGCACCAATAATTTTTCATTCTTTCTGAGTAACTCATGGGACATAGGGTTTATCTTCATGATTCCATCCACTTCGTGACCAATAACTATTAGATTGGTTTTAGCAGGTATCTTTGCTTTCATCAAAGTTGTGTTCTCCAGCTGGGATCCTTTTTTTATCTCAACCAGTTCAAATGTTAATCCCTCTATCTTTGATTTTTTACTAAAAACATCTACGAAACTAATTAAATTAGTCTGTGTAGCTGTGGCAATTATTCTATCAGCAGCTATCTCAAAAGGCGAGATTATAAAATCAGCTCCCCCTCTCTTTAATTTTTTTTCACTGCTTGCATCTACAGCCCTTGTAATCACCTGTATTTTTTCATTCAAATCTTTTGTAGTAAGGGTTAAAAAAAGATTGTCAGCGTCTGTTGATAATACCGATATCAATACTTTAGCACTTTTTACATTGGCCTGGAGGAGGGTTTCATCTTTAGTTGCATCTCCTATTACATAGAGTATTTTTTCCCTATATATCTCCTTTAGTTTTTCAATAGTCTTTTCATCATTTTCCACAACTACAAAATTTAGATCTTTTTTTAAAAAATCGCTTATAATCTTAGTTCCGGTTCTACCAGCCCCACATACTATATAGTGGTCATTTAATTTAGCTATTTTTTTATCCATTTTTCTCCACCTCAAATAAGATCTTAGTTCCCCTTCAATAAAAAATTTAGTAATATTTCCCAATGTATAAACAACTACAGTTATTCCAGAGAATATCAGGATCGATGTAAAGATTTTCCCATTAGGGCTGAGTGCCTGAACCTCTCCAAATCCTACTGTAGAAAGGGTAATAGAGGTCATGTATAGTGCATCTATTAAATTGTAGTTTTCTATATATATATATCCAAAAACACCTATAAAAAATATTAAAAATAATATAATTCCAGGTATCAATATTTTTTTTATTTCAGATTTCATCTGTCCTCCACTTTTTCTGCTTTGTAAAGATACATTTTATCACAATATTTTCTATAATACTATATCTGTAAAACCTTTCAACAATTTAAATTTTAAAGGATTTAATTGACCTCTCCAGTAATATATTCAACAGGAAATAATTATAGTTGAATATTAAGACCTTTTATTACTTATATATAAATTGTAACTTTTTCCTTTATCTATTAAAATAAACTAAAACTTAACACTTGGAGGTAAAACTATGTATGACTTAATAATAATAGGAGCCGGAGCTGCAGGACTAACCTGTGCATATACAGCTAACGGATTGAGAAAAAAAATTCTCTTAGTAGATAAGGGTTTACCAGGAGGGACTTGTACTTGGTCAGGATGTATGCCTAGTAAAGCCCTTATAAACATAGCTAAGGATGTTCATACAGCCAAAAAGTATTCATCTATAGAGGTAGATACTGCGAAAGTTATGAGAGATGTCAGAGGTGTGATAGACGAGGTCTATTCCCATGAATCTCCAGAAGTCTTAGCTAACGATGGAATAACATTCAAACAAGGAAAATCAATTAAACTGATAGAACCAAAAATTGTATCGATAGACGGGGTAGAATATCATGGAAAAAACATAGTTATCTCCACTGGTACTTCTCCATTCATCCCCCCTTTAGAGGGACTGGATAAGATAGATTACCTGACCAATAAAAACCTTTTTCAATTAGAAAACCTTCCTAAATCCATGATAATTTTAGGTGGAGGAGCTATAGGAGTAGAGATGGCTCAATGCTTAAACAGATTGGGGACAAAAGTTCACATAATAGAAAGATCTTCTCGGATTTTTAATCGTGAAAATGAAGAATTAGTAAATATTTTGTCCAAAACTTTAATAAAAGAAGGAGTCAATATCCATGTCAATACCACTGCTTCCTCTGTGACTCAGAATGAAGGGATCATTACTCTCAATGTGGAAACTAATGGAGAAGCAAAAAAAATTGAAGCTGAAGCTCTTCTGGTTTCTATCGGGAGAGTTCCAAATATAGAAGATCTTGGATTGGATGAATTGGGATTAAAATATAATCGAAAGGGGTTAGAAGTAGACGATTATCTAAGGACAAATATACATAATATCTATGGTGTAGGAGACGTAGCAGGTCCATATCAGTTTTCACATATGGCTAATTATCAAGGAATTTTGGCAGTTAAAAATATGTTTTTACCTCTGAAAAAAAAGGTGGATTATTCTAATATAAGCTGGTGTACATTTACCTCTCCTGAACTGGCATCTCGAGGACTCCCCGATCCAAAGAGAAAGGGAACTAAGATATATTCCTATGGACGGAGTGACTCCGAGAGAACTATAACAAAAAAAGATGATATTTTTGAGATGAGAGTAGAGACTAACCACAAAAAAGAAATATTAGAAGTAAAACTCTTAGCCGAAAGAGCAGGAGAGATGATCTCCTCATTTCAAATAGCAGCAGAAAACCACCTTACTCTGGATAAATTTTCATCGGTTATCTTCCCCCACCCAAGTTATAGCGAAATTTTAGGAAGTTTAGGTAAGAAAGCATATGTTGATAAATTATTAGAAAACCCACTCATAAATATCTTTACAAAATAAACAAAGATCCTAAAATTTGACATTTCCATATATAAATTATATACTACTTTATAAGTTTAATTATTTATTTATATACTTAAAATCTTTTGCTACGACTGAATAGCAAAATTTAATATTATTTTATGGGAGTGTGGTAGGATGAAAAAAATGACTTTAACAACAAAAATTTTTATTGGATTAATTAGTGGGATAATATTAGGATTGATTTTATACCCAATGAGAGAGGTTCCCTTTGTAGCAAATTACATTATCGGATTTTTCCTAAAACTGGGAGGATCGGTATTTATAAATGCCATTAAGATGATGGTAGTTCCATTGGTCTTTGTTTCGTTGACTGTGGGAAGTTCAGCCATGGGAGATATTAAAAAATTAGGAAGAATAGGAGTGAAAACTTTAAGCTTTTACCTATTTACTACAGCTGTAGCGATTGTTATAGCCCTTACTCTGGCAAATGTAATTAACCCAGGAGCAGGACTGTCCGCTGACAGTATTCAAAAAACTACCAAAACCATCAAAAGTTCAAAACCATTTGTAGATGTACTTATTGATATAATACCATCTAACCCTATAGCATCCATGGCTAAAGGAAATATGCTGCAAATTATAGCTTTTGCACTTTTAACAGGGGCTGGATTGACTATCTTAGGTGATAAAGTCAGCAAAGTAAAAGATCTATTTGACCAAGCCAATGACCTTGTTTTAGAGATGGTTAACCTTATTATGAAAGTTGCTCCATTTGGTGTGTTTTGTCTTATTGCTAAAACATTTTCATCTCTTGGATATACGGCAATGGTACCGCTGTTAAAATATATGCTTACAGTAGTTGGAGCTTTATTTATCCACGGTTTATTCACTTACCAAGGCCTTTTAGTTGCTACGGTTAAGATGAATCCATTGACTTTTTTAAAGAAATTTTTACCTGCTATCTCTGTAGCGTTCTCTACATCTAGTAGTGGGGCTACACTTCCTGTTACTTTAGAAACAGTTCAAGAGGAATTTGGAGTATCTAAAAGTGTTAGTTCATTTACAATACCACTAGGAGCTACTATCAATATGGACGGAACTGCTATCATGCAGGGAGTTGCAGTAGTATTTATTGCTTCTGTATACGGCGTTGATTTAACAATGGGTGACTATATAGCAGTAATCTTAACAGCTACACTAGCATCTATAGGTACAGCCGGCGTTCCTGGAGTAGGACTGATCATGCTGTCAATGGTATTAACTCAGGTTGGACTACCAATCGAAGGAATTGCTCTTATAATGGGTGTAGATAGAATTTTAGATATGACTAGAACAGCTGTAAACATAACAGGAGATGCTGTATGTACTCTAATCATAGCAAAAACAGAAGGGGAAGAATTGAATATTTCTTCCGATAAAGAAATAGAAATAGTATAGTAAATTATTATTAAAATAATTTAAATTACATTAACTAAAAAAGGGATATTAATAATTAATATCCCTTTTTTTATTACCCTTTAGCTTTTTTAAGATAGCAAAGTTCCTCTAATCTCTTTCTATATAAAAAATCAATGAATTATCGAATATCTATCAAATGAATTATTTCACCATTAATTATAAATTAATTATATTGACATTTTTGATTAAATACTGTAAATTTAGGAGGCTATCATAACATTAATTGAAAAGGAGTACTAATATGAATGTGCATAATAAGTCGAGTATGATTTATAAAGATTACTCATGGAAAACTTATGCCGAGGGAGATCCAAAAGTAACAGGGAAATTAGATTCTACAATATTTGATAAAAAAGAAGGTTATGAGGTCCTTTACCTTATAGAAAAAATGACAGAAATATGGAAATTAGGAGACAGAGGCAGCAGAAGAAAGATTGAAAAAATGATCTATAAATTTTTGCCATCTGATCTAAAAAAACAGGAAGAGATTAAAAATTGGGTGCGTGATAACTGGGACTATTACTAGTATTAAATAAAATTATGGCGGGTACAAGGTATGAAATTTTAACTATAGCTGCTATAATTTTTTTTATGTCTATTAATTGATTTAATATATATTAAAATATAATTTTTTAAATTTCTTTTTACAATTACTTTAATTCCGTAAAAAATATAAAATATTTATAATTAATTCTTGGAGGTTTAAAAACCTCCTTTTTTTTATAAAAAAATATTAAACTATTAAAAATTAGGATTCTCTTACCAAACTTATACTTTTTTCATATCAATACAATACTATTTAGATATTTTTATTAATTGTTGTTTTTTAGTATAATCATACAGTATTAAGTTTGATAGAAATTAACAAAATTACATATAATATCAATAGGAGTGTGGAAGTATGAAAAAAATGACGTTAACAAGTAAAATTTTAATCAGTTTAATAGGTGGAATAATAGTTGGTTTGCTGTTATTTCCCTTAAAGAATATACCATTTGTAGAACACTATATAATTGGATTTTTCCTTAAATTAGGTGGTTCTGTATTTATTAAATCAATTAAAATGCTGGTAGTTCCCCTAGTATTCATTTCTTTAACAGTGGGAAGTTCTGCAATAGGCGATACAAAAAAACTTGGAAGAATTGGAATAAAAACTTTAAGTTTTTATCTATTTACAACAGCTATTGCAATAACTATAGCCCTTGTCTTAGCTAACATAATAGACCCAGGAAATGGTTTAGTAATTGAAAATATCAGTAAAAGTGATACTGTTGTCAGCGAATCTAAATCTTTTGTAGATGTCTTAATCGATATTGTGCCATCTAACCCTATATCAGCCATGGCAAAGGGAAATATGTTACAAGTAATATTCTTTGCCCTTCTTACAGGTATGGGATTGACTATCTTAGGAGATAAAGTCAGTAAGATAAAAGATCTATTTGATCAATCTAATGATCTAATTTTAGAATTAGTAAACCTTATTATGCAGTTCGCTCCCATTGGTGTCTTCTGCCTTATTGCTACAACATTTTCTACACTGGGATATCAAGCTATGATTCCTCTATTTAAATATATAGGAACTACACTTTTAGCACTATTAATCCATGTTTTAATTACATATCAAGGCCTTTTATGCCTGGTAGCTAAAATAAATCCAATTGTATTTATAAAAAAATTCATTCCTGCTATCTCTGTAGCATTTTCTACATCAAGCAGTGGAGCCACTATACCTGTTAACTTAGAGATCCTTAGGGAAAAATTTGGTGTTTCAAAATCTACAAGTTCATTTACAATACCCCTTGGAGCTTCTATTAATATGGACGGAACTTCTATTATGCAGGGGGTCGCTGTGGTATTTATAGCTACTGCTTATGGGATTCAATTAGATATGGGTGATTATATGATGGTTATTTTAACTGCTACACTGGCATCTATAGGTACAGCAGGTGTTCCAGGAGCTGGTCCAATAATGCTTTCAATGGTCCTTACCCAAGTTGGTCTTCCTATCGAAGGAATAGCTCTTATCATGGGAGTAGATAGGATAATAGATATGAATAGAACTGCTGTAAACATAACTGGAGACGCTGTCTGCACCCTGATTATTGCCAAAACTGAGGGTGAAGATATCGGAAAAGAGATTAAAGCAGAATTAATTTAAAGGAAATTTCATAAAAAAAGCCAATTTATTAAGTAGTAACTTTACTTTAGAATTGGCTTTTTTTATTATTTCAAAATTCATACAACTACATGTTATTTTCATTGAAGGAGGTTATTATGAATAACTTATCTGAATTTATAGATGTTTTAACTAAGAGAAAAAAATCGGATCTAGTTTTTAAAAATGCAAAAATTATAAATGTATTCAGTCATGAAATTATAGAGGGGGACTTAGCTGTCCATGGAGACCAGATCGTAGGAATCGGTGATTTCTCTGGAATTTCTGAGATAGATCTTTATGGTGCCTATATTTCACCAGGTCTAATGGATGCCCATGTTCATATAGAATCCTCCATGCTGACCCCTGAAAATATGGCAAATTTAATCCTCCCCCGAGGGACTACGACTATTATAGCTGATCCTCATGAGATAGCTAACGTTTCTGGGATGAAAGGTATAGAATATATGTTAAAAGCCACTGAAAACATTCCCTTAAATGTTTTTATCAACCTCCCATCCTGTGTTCCTGCTACGACCTTTGAATCTTCAGGGGCTATTTTAGGAGCAGATGATCTAAAAAAACTTATTCACCATAAAAGAGTTTTGGGTCTGGCAGAATTTATGGATTTCCCAGGGATTTTAAAAAAAGATCCTGCGGTTTTAAAAAAATTAGATCTAGCTCAGAAAAATAATAAAATTATCGATGGTCATGCACCGAATATGAAGGCCAAAGATATTCGTACCTACGCAGGAATAGGTGTATCCACCGATCATGAATCTGAAACCTACAAGGAATTATTAGATAAAATAAGAAACGGAATTTATGTATTGATGAGAGAGGGATCAGGAGCTAAAAATTTAGAAGCCTTAGCTAATGGTGTTTCTACTAACCTCTCCCTTGCAAGATGGTGCTGCCTGTGTACAGATGATTCTCATCCAGAAACTCTGATCAGACAGGGACATATAGACCACCTCTTAAAAAAATTAGTGAAATTAAATATAGATCCCATTACTGCTGTCCAAATGGCAACTATAAATACTGCAAAATGCTATGGTTTAAGTAAATTAGGAGCTATAGCTCCTGGCTATAAAGCCGATTTAGTTATTTTCCAGGATCTCGTTGACTTCAAAGTATTAAAAACCTATAAAGGCGGCAGAGAAATCTATAACGGTATAGATGAGGTGAAAATCCAAAATACCTATATAGACAAAAGTTTACTCTCCACTGTAAATATCAATATAGATAAAAAGGATCTAAAAATACTTTCAAAGGATGAAAAAGTAAACCTAATTGAGCTTATCCCTGGAAGTTTACTCACTAAAAAAACTGTTTCTCAAATAATTTTAGAAGATGGAGAATTTAAAACAAGAAATAACCCAGACATTTTAAAGTTATTTGTAATTGAACGTCATCATGGAACAGGAAATATCGGAAAAGGTCTAGTTAAGAATTTTGGTGATTTTAAAGGCGCTATAGCATCTACAATCTCTCATGACTCCCACAATCTAGTAGTTATAGGAGATTCAGATGAAGATATTAATCTCGCTGTTGAGGAGATTAAAAGAATTCAAGGAGGTCTTTGTTTAGTTCATAATAAAAAAATAATATATTCCATTCCTCTCGAAATAGGAGGTATTATGACACAACTTCCCGGAGAAGAGGTTGCACTGAAAGTAAAAAAAATCTTAGACTCAGCTTATAAATATGGAGTAAATAGAGAATTAGACCCATTAATGAACCTAGCTTTTTTAGCCCTCCCAGTTATCCCGGAAATAAAATTAACTGATCGTGGTTTATTTGATTTTGAATCTTTTAGACATATATCTTTAGAGTTATAAGTATAAAAAATTACAACTTTATTAAAAAAAAGACTTGCTTTTCTTTGGGAGTTCTAGTATAATAATTTTTGTAGATGCCTGAGTGATGGAATGGTAGACATAGGGGACTCAAAATCCCCCGGGCGTATGCCCTTAAGGGTTCAAGTCCCTTCTCAGGTACCATATAACCCCTCTACGTTTAGAGGAGTCATCACAAAAATTAATTGAATAACAATATAAAAAAAGAAGTATTAATTAATACTTCTTTTTTAGTATTCTAAAACTATGTCATACTCAAAATTCTTCCTATTATTTATATTCTTTACCACTATCTCTTTTATTATCATTCTTAGAAGTTCTCGGAGATCCATAATATCATAATTTTTATAGTTATTTGCAACTTCTACCAATATCTCAAAGTTTTCATCTGATCCATCTTCTTTCTTTCTCATAGTTTCTTCTATAACAGATATTTCCTTTATTACAATTTCTAAATCTTTACCTATTTTTTCTCTATTCTTAGTAAATTCAGATTCATCTATCAACTCTTTCAAAAGTAGTGAAAGCAGCCTATCCTTTTCTTTTAATATACTGGCCCTTCTATTTTTATATACTTCTAAATTCTTTTCTAGCTCTAGACTATCCAAAGACACATCATTTATTTCTCTTAATTGTTCAAATTCTTTCAACCTTTCAAAGATCTCTCCCTCTATTATATCTGCGTCAATTTTCTTTTTACAATTGTCACACTGATAACTCCTGTATAACCTATCATATTTTTTTACATAGTTTCCATTCCCATACATCTTTTTCATACAACTACATCTGATCAACCCTCCTAATATGAAATTAGATTTTTTTATGTTTTTTTTATTTAAAACACGATTCCCTTTTATATATAACTGTACCCTGTCGAACATTTCTTTGTCTATAATAGGTTCCTGGGTACCATCTACTAATAGATATTCTCCTTTTCTCTGCTTTTTTTTATTATGAAGATTATTTTTCCTTACACCAAATCTATATTTCCCTATATAAAAAGGATTCGTTAAGATCCACCTCATACTTTCTACAGATCTCCCGAACAAATCAGAAGTTTTTTTTAAGGATCGATTTCCTATAAAGGTCATAAAAAAGTTTCTTACCTGTCTTGCTCCTACTTCGTTTATAACAATATTCTTTTCTTCATCCCTCTTATATCCTATGGGAAGCTGCCCTGCCATCCAATGGCCTTTTTTAGCCCTCTCATATGCACTAGATTTTACTCTAGTTGATATTTGTTCCCTCTCATATTGGGCTAACCCAGCATTTATAGTGAAGAACAACCTTCCTGTGGATGTAGTAGTATTAAGATCCGGCTGTGAGATTGAAACAAAATCCACATTTTTTTCTATTATATTTGAAATAAATGAAATCATTGTACTACTTTTTCTAGATATCCTGGAAGTTTCATAAACTAATAATATATCAATTCGCCCATTATCTATATCTCTTTGTAATTCCTTAAAACCTTTTCTTTCATCATCTCCTCCACTCCCAACATCTTCATAGATCATATGAAGATCATAATCATGAAGCTCACAAAATGATTCTATTTTTGATATCTGAGTCTTTAAGGAATCATTTTCTTCCTGCATACTGGTAGAAACTCTCACATAAGCTCCTACTTTCTTTTTACTTCTCATCTTTCTTCCTCATTTTTTTTAATAATTTTACTATATTAACTTTTCTTTCATTACTCATAATTAATTTCCTCCTTATATAAATTTTCGACTTAAATCTATAGCATACACCTTAGTTCCAGATTTTATAGTGTCAAAATATTCTTTTTTTCATGATCACCTCCTAACAAATTCTTATTTGTTTCTATAAATAAAAAGCACACTATTTTAAATAGTGTGCTTAAAACTTTCTTTAAAAAATTTTCTAACTCTTTCGTTCATACGATTTTCTTGCTCATCTGGTTCCTTTTCTTCAAGATAGTATTTATTAGTCATAATATTTTTAGATAATGAATCTAGCGGAAAACCTTTTATTTTTTTGTTATAAGGTTTTTCTGATATTATAAAATTACTAAGAGATATTTCAGGTCCTTGATATTCAAAGCTAGTATTTTCATCTATTTTTAGATAGATAGCATTTTCATAGCGACTAATAATTTCGCCACCATTCTTTTTCGCAATTTTTGAATAATATTCTATCATTTCATCGTCAGAAAGTTCTCTTCCTTTAACCCTTCTTATATAAACTCCAGGTTGATCTATATCCTTTACTCCTTCGAAATAGAGTCCTGAATCACAAGAAAAAACTGGAATTTTAAATTCTTGAAAATATGTCTCAGCTTTTTTCTTGGCGTTTTCTAATGGAGTTTCCCCATCTTCAATTACTTTAGGTATTTTTTTTTTAATATCGTTTAACCCAATGATTTCAATATCCATACCATTTAACGCCTCTTTCATCTCTTTTACCTTGGCATCATTTGTTGTACCATAAATGATTTTTTTCATTAATTTCTCCCTTTGCTTTTATTTTAGAATCTCTATATGGTTTAATGGAGCCCATCCTTTCTTTTGTGGTTCTTTTTCTTTATAACCCCAAATCCATCCATTTAAAGCTTTTTCTTCCACTAAAATTTCTCCCATTTCAAGATTAAATTCTGTAGCGTCATAATTTTCTAATATAATTCCTTTATCATTATTTTGATCAATAATTTGTTGTGGGATCCACCCTTCATTATTAATAGTTTTACAAAAAATCCAACCTTTCCAATCACCATTTTCATTAGACTCTTCGATGCATTTAACTTTTTCTCCTTTTAAAACTTTAATAGGATTTGGAAACTCTGATTCTCTTCCTTTCTCAACTAAATATTTATTCATTACAACCCCCAATAATAATTTATACTACAAGTATAGCCTATAAAGTAATTTTTAAGCACACTATTTAATTTTTAATGTCCACCAAACAAATAATAATTTGTTTCTCTCCTACATCTTAAATTTTATCGCTTCTCTTACTAAATATGACTCCCTTGCATATTTTTTTATACTCTTTTCATCTGTATAGATCTCTCCCATGAATTGAAGTTCTTTGATGCTATCAAGCATAATGGTGCTGAATTTTACCCAATTTGAAATAGTTCCTTGAAATTCCATCTTTATCCCTCCTAAATTAAATACAATTTTTATATTAGCTGCTATAATCCAGGTAGATCATTAGCACTCCTAATATTTTTTCTTTGGTCGGAAATTTTAATTTTGTGCTATAATTTACCTGTAGGAGTGGTTTTCATACCTCTATTTTTTTCTTTGGTCGGATAAATTTTAGATGTTGATTGCTCCTGCTTTTTTAATTCTTTTTTAGACTTCCAATTTTTTACTGCCCAAAAGAATGTTTTTTCTGTAATTCCCAAAGCATCGCAGTACATTTTAATTTCGTACTCTGGGAGATTTCCTCTAAGTTCTATGATACTTATCTTAAAGCGATCCTTCAGTTCATCAATTAAGCCATTCGGTGTCATTATCTCATCCATCAATTCCCCCTCTGAAGCTTGTTATATCTCCTGCAAAAAATATTTTCTAACTCAGTATTTACTATATTTTCATCACTTTTACTCAGGTTGTTATATTCTTCATACCCAAATGATTTAGCTATCTGCTTACATAGGTCATCAATTTCATCCTGTGTAGTGATTTTCAGCATATGGGCTACTTTATCAGCCTTAGGAACCTTTTTTAAATCTATCGGCTCAACTATCTTGTGATCTCCATCTTTGAGAATTGCTACTAAGGTTTTAGAATTTATAGCTTTATTTTTTAGTTTCATAAATTCAATTACTTTTTTAACCTCTTCCAGTGATCCCTTTGAATAATTTTTAATATTTTTTAGGGTCTGGGAATTATAGTTTTTAAAATTATTTTTAATGAGTAGATCTTTTAGATTTTGAAAAAAAGTTTCATCAGAGGCAGCAGCGGGATTTGATTCTGTGCTACTACTATCTTTTTGTGGGAGTATCTTTATAGGAGTATTATCAGACGACTTTTGAGACGGTGTAGAGGCTACTTTTGAGTCGAAACCACACGACTTTTGAGACGGGTGCGGAGTTTGTTGACCTAAAAGACCCATCTTTTTTTTCATCTCTTCTATCTCATCTTCTGTATCTTCTATTTTATTAAATTCAAATAAGGTATTGAACTTTTCTTCCAAGAAGATAAAGTTATATGATCCGTAAACCAAATTTTTATGTAGGTGTCTTTTTATTAATCCTAAATTCTGATATTTTTTTAATCTTCTAGACAGTACATCGTTTGTAGTGATTTTTAATGCAGGAAGATAAGAGAGTAATTTAGAATAATCAACCCACATATATACATCCCCATTTACAGTTTTTTCTAAAAGATTTTTCCAAGTCTTCATATCTTTTAGGTAAGAAATGATAAAAGCATCTTTTATATCTAATCCTAAGTCTATAAGTTTATCCTGCTGAACTTCAGCTATGGTATATTTCACAGTTTCTTTATTCATATCTTTCCTCTCTTTTTACCTAAATTTTCTTTAATAAGTTTCTTTTCAATATTAGAATTTTCTATCTTCAGCTTTTCTCTGCAGCTGACAGCATATTCTAGGAGCCATACTCTTACTTCATCATCCAAAGCTTCATACTGGACCTCTAAGGCATCTATCTGTTTTCTTTTCTCAAAATATGTTTCATTGAAATCATTTATTTTTTCATCTAGATCTTCCAGGGCTTTTTTCATAGATAAGAGATCTTTTAATTTTAGGATCTTGGATCTAGTTTTAGTAAATGATTTCTGCATATCTTCATTCCATTTATTTAGATTGAAACTCTTTACCCTTCTCTCATCATCGAGATCGTCTATTACTCCTGCATGCCTCAGATGTTCTTCAAATGTTTCTACTCTTACCTGCATATTCATACTTCTTTCTAGCTCTAAGGATAGAGCTGAATCTGGTCTAGCCATAGTTATCCTCCCTTAAAATAATTTATATTGCTTCTCCCCAGTAGGAGTAAGATCATAGGTCAGCTTTTTTACTTTCTTTATAAATTCATTCTTTTTTATCTTATCTTTATTCCTAAATACAGTTTTTATAACCTTAGCATTTGAAATTTCCATAGTTCCCCCCTTGTTATTAAATAAAATATTATTTTTTCAAAATAAAATCTATTTGCAATTGTAATTTATTTTTTGAAAAAATTTTTAGATAAATTTAATGCTACTTCGATTTTCTCTATCACAAAAGGATTGTTTTTATTAATATGATAATACATGTTTTCTCTACTAATCCCTATGTTTTCTGATAAAGAAGTTAAAGTCGTATCATTTTTTACAGCTTCTATTTTTATTTTTTGAATAAGCTTCAATAAATCACCCCCTACCGCTTTCAATTGTAAGTCTACTACATAAATTTGCGTTTGTAAATACTTTTTAGAAATAAACTTACAAATGTAAAGTTAGCATAATATAATATTAAAGAAGAACAGGAGGTTTTTGATTCATGATTAAAAGTTATGATGTACCAGAGAAGAAAAGAAAAGAACTAGGAAACTATATAAAAAGTCTTAGAGAGAAAAGAAAATATGGATTTAATCAATTTGCACTAAAATCAAATTTGAATGTTGCAGATTTAAATAGAATTGAAAAGGGAGATAAAAAGAAAATAAATGCTTTTCAATTAAGAAATATTGCAACTGCTCTAAGAATTGATTATAAAGAATTATATAAAATAGTTGGATACTTAGAAGAGGATGATTGTCTTCCAGAAGGAAATATAGATTTAGATTGTAATTTTAAAAAAATTCCTCTTTATAACTCTATTTCAGCAGGAGCAGGCCTAGAAGATTTAGAGGATGAAGAGGTTCAATTTATAACTGTTCCTGATATTAAGCAGTTCTCAGGAAACGTTGTTGCTATCAAGGTTTCTGGGGATTCAATGGAGTATACTATTGAGAATCGTTCTATAGTCTTCATAAGGAAAGATGTAGAAGTTCCTAATAAAAAAGTAGGAGCATTTATACATAATAATAAAGCATTACTTAAAAGATATATATGTCAAGAAGATCACTGTTTCTTAAGGTCAGATAATAGAGACTATCCAGATGTTGAAATTAAAGAAAGTGACGAGTTTGTTATAGTTGGTCGTTTTATAGGGCAGTTGAACGAGGAAGAGTAAATAAAATTAAGTTTTAAAAGAGGTTAGAGATATGAACATAGAAAATATTATTGATAATTTTTTAGAAAATGAGTATAAGTATAAAAAATTTTTTCCTATTATTTTAAATGATTTTAATAAATTATCTATTGAAAAAAAAGAAAAACTTTGTTTAGAAACTAAAAATTCTTACCATAAAGGCATGTTTTATTCCTCGGCGGATAGAACTCTAGAAGCTCTTTATTATTTAAAAGAATATTTTAATTGTAAAATTAAATTTAAGGATGCAGAACTTCTTAATTTTTGTTTAGTAATAGCGAGATCAGGAGCTTTAAATTATTTAAAAGGTCCTATTGTTGAAAAATTTAATAAAATGGAGCACTCAAATATTGAAAGAGTAAATTTCATGCTCGCTCTAGCTGATCGAAAGAACAAAGAAGTAAAAAGAATTTTAGAATATTACATCAATAATAAAATTGATTTAATAGATTTAGATTACCCTTTGATTAATGACGCTTTATTATTTATTTCTAAAGATGGTGAATCCCTTTATAGCGAACTTTTATCTTTGGAGGGTTTTGATTTTAATAAATTAGATAAGAGTGTTCAAAAGCACTATATTAAAAAATATTTTATTAAAAAATTATTATTCTGTTTGAATTTAAAGGAGTGAAAAAATGTTTTTAGTAACTAGATTAGTAGCACATAATACAATTCTTCTTCCTCATCCTAGAATATATGGAAATGTTGAAATAAAAAAAATAAAAACTCTTTTTAAAAAAGAAAAAGAGTTGTTTGAAGAATCTGCTAAAAGTTTTGAAGAAACAATTCCTAAAGTAGTTTCTCAAATAATTTCTATTTTTATAGAAGCTTCTACACCTAAAGACGCTGATGAAAAAGCAGAAAAAGAATTTTTAAAAGTTTTAGATTTATATGATGGATTAAAATATGGAATAATGTCTAATAGCAGTTTAAAAGAAGCTGGTATCATTAGAAATTTTGAAACAAATAAATTATATTCTAGAAAAAGAAATGGTACTGGTTACCAAACTGCTTTCGAAATGGGAAGGAATTTTATAAATCCTATAGATAATGCCCAAATATATATTCACTATGCAACTGAGAATGAACTAAAAAAAGATTATTTTAAGTTTTTACATTGGATGAGACTTATCAAAGAAGAAAAAAATTATCACATGAAGTTTTTAAAATACTGGTTTGCATTTGAGGGGATTGTAAAAATAAAAGGAGATGATCTAATAACGTCTAAATTAGCTGGAATTGCTGGCTTTTCAGAAGGGTTTTTAGGCCAACATTTAAATAAAGAAACAATAAAGATAGTAGTTTCTAGAAATGATTACCGAAAAAATAGAAAGAAAACTAAAGAAATCTTAGAACAATTTAAAACTTTAAGAGATAAAACTGTACATGAAAGTATAGAAACTTTTCAAATTAGAGAATACTATAAAGAACCACTTGGTTTGTTACAGCATATTTCAAATAATATAAAACGTTATATAGAACAGGCTTTAGCGCAAGATGTTTCTTCGAAGAAAGAATTTTGGGAATATTTCCCAATTTTATATACCGAATTTATTAATACAGATAATTTTCGACTTCCTTTTGAAAATAATTTTTATTTAACAGAAGAGGTTAGATATGACGAAGAAAGTTAAAGAAAATATTTTTAAGTTATAGGAGAAAAAAATGAAAAAAGTTAGAAAGCAAAACAAACATTTAATAAAAGAATTAATAGATCTAAGGAAAAGTAGAAAATCTATTAAAGATTTTAATTTCAATTTTCTTGCTAATTTTAGTGAAAATACAATACTAATGCATAGTCACTTAGGGAAAGAGGAATTAAAAAAAGATTTAGTAAAAATTGCGAGTAGACAATATTTCGTATTTCTTATAAGTTGTTGGGAAACTTTCTTTAGAGACATCTTTATTTTTATCTACTCAGAAGATGAGGAAAGTATAAAAAAGTTGTTTGCAAAAATGAAAATCACAGAGGACTCTATGGAACTTGAAAACATTACATTAATAGAATTATTGAGTAAAAGTTTTAATTTTCAAAATCTAAATGATTTAGAAGATGCTTATTCTAGCTTATGGGGCTCAAATTTCTTTGAATATGTGTGTGTAACAAAGATTGATCTTTTTGGTTTTAATGGAAAATTTGTTAAGGAATCTTCTATTTCTTCATTGTTCCCTGAGTGGTTGGAAATAATTAAAAAATCATTTAGTATAAGACATAAGATTGTACATGATGCAAATTATCGAATTGATTTAGATATTAATTTTATTCGAAAATTTGAAACTTTATTTTTAATAATTCCACAATTTGTCACATACTTTACAGCTAAACGTTTTAAGTTAGACCATATTGTTTTATCTGATGGAAGAAACACTGTCCCTTATATCTTCTCAATTCATGATATTTTAGCTAATGATTGGGAAGTTCTTTAATTATTTATATTTATAAATTAAACAGTTTAAAAGATGATAGTAAAACAAAAGGAAATAGCTATCTTGGGATTATAGGAGAGGACAGAAAAATAAAACTATCTCCAATAACAGCTCACCAAAGAACTTAGATTCTGTAGTATATGTAACCAAAAGTGGGAAGAAGTATCATAGAGAGAGCTGTAGGTATAATAAAAATGCTACGGCTATGGGTATAGATCAGGCTAAAGGAAGAGGATTAGAAGCTTGTAAGGTTTGCAAACCATAGGATAAAAGGAGATGGTAAATTAATAACAGAAGAATAACTTATCGATATATATAATTAGTCTTTATTAAAATTTTAATTTTTAAATGGAGGTACTAAATGTCTAGTAAAGTTGCAATTAAAGGTGTTATGAAAATGTTAGATGAAGGAAATATTTCTACGGAGGATCTCCTTTCAGATGAATTTTTTAAGAGGTATTCCTCAGTGAGATCTCTGGAAGAATTTGAAAGTAAATTTGATACCGGCCCTGGAAAAGGGGTAACAAAAGAAAAATATGCACAAGAAATTATTAGAGCACATACCGAATTTAAAAATATTGATGAAATGAAGAATAAAGCTATTGAATTTTATGCTGAGGAGTAGGAGATGAATGTAAATCTATCAAGAGAAACATTGGACTTAATATCTTATGTCCCAAAACTTGGGGGTATAATATCTCCAATCTTAGCAATTCATGATTTAGGATATTCAATACAAGAAAAATTATTTAATAAAAAATTATATACTTTTTTATATTCTTTAAAAGAAAAAGATTTTGAAGAAAGAGTAAAATTTTTATCAAACTATGTAAACGGTGATGAAGAAAGATTTTTTGAAAGAGTTATATCTGTATTATCTAGTGCTGATTCCAGAGATAAAGCATATTATGTTTCTCAAGCATTTCATGGTTTTTTGTATGAAAAAATAACCCAAAAAGAATTTTTTAAACTATTAAAGGTTATAGATGAAACTTTATTAGAAGATTTAGAAGAATTTTTAAAAATTAAAAATTTTCCAGAAAGCTATACAAATGAAGAATTAGGTGAAAAAAAAGAAATGATGCTTGAATTTATCCTGTCCAAAAATGATATTTTTTATTATGAAGCCGGTTATGGGAATATGAGGTGGAATAATTCTTGTAAAAAGTACTTACTCACTGATTTTGGGAAAAAAGTTTATGAAACTTTAAATAATTAGAATTAAATCAATAGCAAGACTAGGTGATAATCATCAATATCCACCTATTGTTTTGAGAAAAGATGATACCTACCATGAGTATGGTAGGGTTGCTAAGATGATATTAGATTTGTAGGAAATAAAGGGGAGCAAATGTCTAAATTTAATAAGTTAACATCAGAAAGAAAAAATTTTTTAGAACAACTTTATTCATTAATTTCTTTAGAATTTGAAGATCAAAAAGGTAATATAGAAAAAGATGAATATGAAAAAATAAGGACCATCTCGATTAATGCTACATGGGGAATGGGAAAAAGCTTATTTGCAGAAGCATTAGAAGAATATATTATATATAATAATGTGGATGAATTTAACATCGAAGTTTTAAAATATAACGCTTGGCAAAATGATTGCTTTAGTGATCCCATGAAAACGATAATAGGAGAATTAAATGAGCAATTAACCTTAAGTTTTGAATTAAAAGAGAAAGCAGAAATAGTTTTAAAAAATATTGCTAAAAAAGGGTTAAAAGCATTATTTGAAATTATACTTAAAAATTTTAAAATGACAGATAAAGATATTGAAAATTTAAAAGAATTATTTACAGGTATTAATGAAAGTTCTTTAACAGAGTATAAAGAATACAAAAAAATGATAAATGATTTTAAAATTGCTTTATCACAAGAAGCTGTTATAGGGACTAGTTTTAAACCTAAAGTCATATTAGTCGATGAATTAGACAGATGTAGGCCTGATTTTGCTATTGAAGTTTTAGAAACAATAAAACATATATTTGATGTAAATAACATAATATTCATTTTTTTAATAAATAAGTCACAGTTAAAATCTAGTGTAAGTAATATCTATGGAGAAGATTATGGGAATGAAGATTACTTTAAAAAGTTTTTTAATTTAGAGTTGAATCTCCCAGAATTAAATTATCATGAGTTTAAGGAAATTGAATATACAAATTTAAAAAATAATATTATAAAAGAGACTGAAAATAGACAGTATATAGCTGATTTAAATGAATTTAATAAGGGATTATTTTTAAATTGTTTAAAAAACTTAACTATAGAAACTTCTACAAGACAAAGAAAAATGATGCTTAAAAAATTTGAATTATTGCTTAAAACAATGAATAATATTCAAAAAAACAATTTGATATTATCGATAGCATTAATTAACTATTTTATATATCAAGAGGTTGGAAAAGAAAGAACTGAAAAAAAAGTAGGAGGAGAAGTATCATTTGATGAATGGTTTGATTTTTTTTGGTATGAAGAAACTCCCGATAATGACGATAATGTAAAAAAAATCAAAAGTGAAATAGAATATTTTGATGAAATCATCTCCCTTTTTAGGGAACATTTACAGAAACAAAATAATGGAGAAACTAATAACTCTGAATATAGAATAGTTCAAGCATATTGTAATAATTCTTTAGGGTTTGATGACTGTTCTATCTGTGAATCAAGCAATTGTGGGAAATATGGTGCCAACCAAGTTATTTATGAGAGAAAAAATTTAAAAAATTTACATATAGGTGCAACAAGTATACGCCGTACTTATCAAATAGTCTTACCACTAGAAGATAGATACTTCAATAGTTATAATGGTGTAAATATGGTTATTCAGTGGTGTAAAGATAAATATAATTTTATATCTTCAATAGGATAGAGATAACATTTTATAAATTTGAAGATAAGCTAATACATGTGAAAGAATCCTGAGCTACTGTCGAGTCACAAGCTGAATGGGGGAAAAATATTTGGAGGAGCCATGAAAAAAATAATTATCCTTTTAAATTTTCTATTTGTTTTTACAATTTTAAGTGCCCAGACTCTTACAGGTAATGTTTCTTATGTAAGTGATGGAGATACAATCCATATAGTAGCTAATAACCAGAAATATAAGATCAGGTTTTATGGAATCGATACTCCTGAAAAAACTCAAGAATACGGATTAGAAGCCAAAGAGTTTGTGCATAAAAGAATAGCAAATAGAAATGTAAAAGTAGAAGTAATGGATACAGATCGTTATGGCAGGAAGGTAGGGAAGGTCTACTATAATGGAAAGTATCTAAATAAAGAAATTGTAAAAAATGGGTATGCCTGGTGGTATAAAAATTATGCTAGAAATGATAAAGATCTGGAGAATGCAGAAAAATATGCCAGGGTTAATAAATTAGGATTATGGAAATCATCTAATCCAATAGCTCCCTGGGATTATAGAAGAGGTAAGAAAAATAAAACTACTTCTACCAGCAGTTCATCAAAGAATCTAGATTCTGTAGTATATGTGACTAAAAGCGGTAAGAAGTATCATAGAAAAGGATGTAGATATCTGAAAAGTATAGGAGGGAGTTATCCTCTGAAGGAAGCGGAAGCACTGGGGTATGAAGCTTGTAGTAAGTATTAAAAAAATTGCAGTTGGTTCTACACCAAGTGTTATGATAATTAAAAAGAAAAAGACAGTACTAACTGTCTTTTTTTGTACAAAAAAATTGAAAATAATACAGGGATTTATAAAAATTAAACTAAATTAATTGTAAAATAACTAAAAAAAAGTTAATATAGATATAATTAACCAACTATAGACTAAGGAAAACTTGGAAAAGAGGAAGATAGTTTTGATCTATGAAATGGAAAAAATATTTAAAGGAGGATATAAACAAAATGGCTAAACCAAGAATTTTTATAAGTTCAACATTTTATGATCTAAAACAGATTAGATCAGACTTAGATTCTTTTATCCAAACTTTAGGGTATGAATCAATTAGAAATGAAGAAGGTAATATTCCTTATGGAAAAGATGAAGCCCTTGAAGAATATTGCTATAAAGAGATAAAAAATGTTGATATTTTAATTTCCATTATAGGTGGACGTTATGGGAATGAAGGTAAAATTAAAAATAATTCGATTTCTCAAATAGAATTAGAAACAGCGTATAAAGAAGATAAACAAGTTTATATTTTTATTGAAAAAAATGTTTTATCAGAATATGAAACATACCTTTATAATAAAGATAATGATATAAAATATCGTTATGTTGACGATAAAAAAATTTATGAATTTATAGAAAAGTTAAAAGCTAAAGAGAAAAATAATAATATAAAAAGTTTTGAGTCGTCATCGGATATAAGCAAATATTTAAAAGAGCAATTTGCTGGATTATTTCGAAATTTTTTAGAACAACAAACAAGAAACAAAGAGATCAAATTAATAGAAAAATTAGAAAATAATATCTCTAATCTAGATAAACTAGCTACATTTCTTAATGAAGCGAATAAAGATAAATCCGAAGAAGTAAATAAAATTATTAGTATCAACCATCCACTAATAGAAGCGTTAAAAGAAAGATTACTAATAGAATATAATTTTTACATTGAAGGAATAGAAGATTTAAAAAAATTATTAAAAGATAAGCATTATTACGAGGGAAGTGATATCGATTTTGATTATTTAGTATTTACAGGGACTAATCCAACACATAAATATACAATTAAAATTAGCCGTAACTTATTCGATAAAGAAAAAAAGCTTAGATATATAAAAAAAACGGATTGGGATAGAAATTATTTAATATATGAAAGCACTCTTATTTCTAATAATGATGATGTTGAGGCCATATTTTAATAAAATATAAAGAGAACACACACTAAAAAAGGAGAAAAGAAAATATGTTTAAAAAGATAAAAAATATGAAAATTAAAGTTAATTTTTTTGAAAGAAACCTAAGATCAAGGTATTTAAATTTAGTAGCATTTATTTCAACGGTAGCTTCCTTTGGCTTAATTTTTGTAGATATCCAAGGGAAAGAAAAATGGATAGGTTTAATATTTTTATTTGTTTTGATGGGTGTGTATATAACCTTATGGTATAAAGCTAACACATTAGAAGAAGTTACTTTAAAAATAAATAATTCAGTAATTGAAATCAAAGTTGCAGATATATTTGAAGAAGAAGGATATAAAGTTATTGCATTTAACGAATATTTTGATACCACAACTGATCACGAAATTATTTCTAAAGAAAGCTTAAATGGTCAATATATCGAAAATAAATTATATATAAAAACTGGTTCTATCAATTCTATTGAAGACCTCGATTCTAAGATTGAAGAATCAACCTTTTTATCAAATAAAAAATTAGAAGTTAATAGCAAGAGAAATAATGGAAAAAAACAAAAGTATAAATTGGGATCTATTTTTAAATTAGAAAATTACCTATTGACCGCAATGACAAAATTTGATAACGAGAATAGAGCATATTTATTACAAATTGATTTTATTAATTTTTTATTTGAATTCTGGGATAATATAGATACTGTTTATAATGGTAATACTATTGTTCTCCCTGTATTTGGTAGTGGGATGACTAGGTTCAAGGAAAATATCGGTATATCTGATCAAGAATTATTAAACATTATTATTTGGTCTTTTAAAATTAGCAAGACAAAATTAACTTATCCTTCTAAATTAAAAATTGTTATATATGAAAAGAAAAAAGACAAGATAAATTTCTACCAATTAAAACAATTAGAAACAATTTAATAAATAAAGGGAGGCATAAAAATGGCAGGAACATCTTATAGAACAGGTACATATGTTGCTTTTGATGGAAATGGAGAAAAAGATCCGGTAAAAAGTGATTTTAGATGCTATGGCTTAATTAAGGCTTGGAATAAATCAGATAAAATTGATTTTAGATTCACTGATAGCCATGAAAAAACTTATAAAGTTAAAGATGGAAGTTTAAAAAGAACATTAGAAACTAGATTAAAAGAAAGATTCTCTAGATCAAAAAACATGGTAATTCTTTTATCTGCTGACACTAACTGGGATAGAGGAGCTTTAAATTGGGAAATAGAACAGGCAGTAGACGTCTATGACTTGCCTATAATCATTGTATATATTGGTTATAAGTATATCTTAAAACCCGAAGCTTGTCGTAAATATTGGCCTAAAAGTTTAGCTAAAAGAATTGATAATGATACTGCGAAGTGCATTCATATTCCTTTTAAAAAAGAACCATTATTTACGGCTGTTAATCAATTTACAGTTCAAAATCAGGAATTAACATTAGGTGTTCATTATTATAATGCAGAAACTTATGAAGAATGGGGATTAAAGTAAAATCAATTTCAATTAGAGCCTATTTAAAGTGCATCTATTAAAGATACAATCTCTAGATGATTTTTGCATGAATGTTATTTAAATGGTTCTAAAAACTTTTATAAAAACTATAAGGAGAAGATATTATGGAAAAAGGATATTCAATAAATATAAAAAACTTAGAAGGAGATGTTAAATTAAACAGTAAAAGTGATAATTCTAAAAAATTTACTCCAAACCTTTCTAAATTAATAAAAGAATTTAAGGAAAAAGAAATTTTAGATGGAGATATGATCGAAAATTTATTTTTTCCAACTCAAGAAATATACGATATTTTTATCTCTCATTCTCATACTGACAAAGAAATTGCGAAAAATTTTGCAGCCTATTTAACAAACGAAGGATACAAAGTTTTTTTAGATTCAAAAATATGGGGTTCAGCAGATGAGTTATTAAAATTAATAGATGATCGATATAGTAAAAATATAAATGATGATTACTATTCTTATGAAAAAAGGAATTTCTCAACCTCTCATATTCATTCTTTATTAAATAGTGCTTTATCAAAAGCAGTTGAGAATAGTAGAGTATCAGTATTCATAACAGGAGAAAATTCAATTAACAATTCTGGAAATGAATTAGAAACAAAAGTTAAGTCTCCATGGATATACCAAGAGTTGAATATTTATAATTTAATCATGAGGCAAAAACCAGGATTTGGTTTGGAAGTTAAAAAAACTGCATTAATTGAAAATTGTTTACAAATAGAAAGAGATGCAGACATGTCTAACTTAGAAATATGCTCTAGTTTAAATGCTTTATTATCAGAATTAGATAGAATTAAACCAACTAAATAAATACTTGAAACAGTTAAATAAGGAGAGATGAAAATGGTAAAAGCAAATGTGTCAATACAACATGTTATGCCTAATCTTAAAGGAGGATGGAGCGTAAAAAAAGATGGTTCACTACGCGCTACCAAAACATTTAAAGAAGTAAAAGAAGCTATTTTATATGCAGAAAAAATAGCCATCAATCAAAAAGGAGATATAATTGTTCATAAAAAAAATGGAGCGGTTGCAAAAAGTATTCCCTATGCTAAAAATAGCATTCTATTAAAAGGTATAAAAAAATGAGCTATCAAAAGTCTGTTTTTATAAATTGTCCATTTGATAAAAAGTATGAAGATAATCTACGGGAATTAGTTTTTACAATTATATCTTTAGGTTATGTTCCCAGATTAGCAATAGAGTCTTCTGATTCAGGAACAGTTAGATTTAATAAAATAGTAGACTTAATTAAAAAATCAAGCATAAGTATTCATGATTTATCTCGAATTAAGTCCGAAACAGTAGCAGAATTTTTTAGAATGAATATGCCTTTTGAACTAGGAATAGATTTTGGTTGTAGAGAATATTCTGGAAAAATAGAGCATAATAATAAAAAATATTTAATTCTAGGAGAAAAAAAATACGAATATATGAAGGCTCTTTCTGATATTTCAGGAATGGATATTAAATACTATACTCCAAATGTTAAAATTATAGCAGTCACAAGAGATTGGTTTGTAGAAAATATTACTAGGGATTTTGATACACCAAGCCCTAATATGATTTGGAATAAATTTATGGATTATAATTCATATTATTTGGAATTTGCAAAAAGTAGAGGGTATTCAGATAAAGAGATTTTTAAAATGCCTCTAATCGAACAAATTAATACTATAAAGAGATTTTTAATTTCAAATCCATATGCTAAAAAAATATAATTTTATAAGGAAAAGATATAAATAAAAGAATTATTTAAAAGGGAGAATATAAGAAAATGAAATGGAAAATGTATCAGTTATTTAAAGCAAAAATTAATATTTTAAAAATGTATTTTATGATAGTAGGAGTTATTTCGTCATTTGCAACGATAGTTACCTCCATTTTTCCAGATGTTAGTAACTACTTTATTGGATATGGAATTAAATCTCTACTTCTATTCTTTGGAGGATTACTTATATGTGCTATAATTTTTGAATTAAATTTATTATTTCAAGTAATTAAATTTCAAGTAACTAAAAAAATAGAAATGGGAATATCAGTAGGCAATATCTTAAAAAAAAATAGTATTATAGTAATACCTGTTAATGAGTATTTTGATGTCGTTGTAGATGACAATATAATTGCAAAAGAAAGTTTACATGGTCAATTTATTACTAACTTTTTTGGTGGAAATACTGAAGAATTAAAAAATAGAATCAAAGCAAAATTAGATGGGAAAGTCGGTCTATTAGGAAATAGAAATGAAAAAAAATATCCTTTAGGGACTGCTATAAAACTAAAAGAAGAAGGAAAAACGTTTTTTTTGATAGCACTTTCAAAATTTGATGAAAATGATAAAGCATACTCAAGTATGGAAGAATATAAAAAAGTTTTAGAATCTTTGATCTCATATATCCATATAAATTCAAATGCTAAAAAAGTATGTATTCCTTTAATAGGTGCAGGGCAGAGTGGAATAGAATTAACAGAGCAAGGAATTTTAGAAAATTTAATACATATGTTTAAATTAAGGGGAGAAGTAACTGTCTCAGGAGGAATAGAAATAGTAGTATATACAGGCGATGCTTGCAAAATAAATTTAGCAAGAATAAGGTCAATAGTAAACGAACAATAAAAATTAGAAATAACAGAAGGAGGATTAGAATATGAAAGTTTTTATCAGTTGGTCTGGTGTAAGAAGCCAAAAGGTAGCTGAATTACTTAACGATTGGATGCAATGTGTTATTCAAGCTGTCAATCCATGGATGTCTTCAAAAGACATTGATAGGGGTTCTTTATGGTTTTCTGAAATTAACGACCAACTATCAGATACAAATGTGGGGATTATATGCTTAACACAAGAAAATAAAAATAAACCTTGGATACTATTTGAAGCGGGAGCTTTAGCTAAAGGAATTAATTCTAGTAGAGTTTGTACATTTTTAATTGATTTACAATCATCTGATGTTGGAAATCCATTGGCACAATTTAATCATACATTTCCAGAAAGAGAAAGTGTTTTGGGATTAGCAAGAACTATAAATGCTTCACTGAAGGAAAAAGCGTTAAAAGAATCAATTCTTGAAAAAGTTTTTGATACATATTGGTCTAAATTTAAATCTGATTTTGAAAAAATCATATCAGAAACACCTGATGAAGAAGTTGTAAGTGAAAGGACTGAAAATGAAATTCTCCGTGAAATTTTAGATTCTACACGTGGAACCGATAGAAGATTAAGAGCACTGGAAAATAAAAATAATCGAGGTGAATTGATTAAAGAAGAATCTCAAAATACATTAGAATCTATTAAACAAAATAAATCTGTGTCACTTCAAATGCTTCGTAGTAAGGTAAAAAACTTATTATCCTATGGTTTTACAGCTGAGGAAATTTTTCAGGAATTATCGATGTATAATTGTACTTTAAATACAATAAATAAACTTATAGATACAATTGAGAATTCATCAAAGATATAAAAAAGTTAGAAAAGTCTAATAAAATCAAAGATGATAAAAACTAAGACACTAAGAGTCAAAATAATTTTGGCTCTTTTTTTATTTTATACTTAACAGGAAAAAATATTTATGCTATTCTTAAAATAAGACCGAAGAAAAAAGTTTAATTGAGGAGGATATTTTATATGGAAAAAAAAAACAAAGACAAGACCGAAAAAATGTGTGAAGTTATCAAAAAGCAAAAGACCAATAAATTCACAGGGAAAATGGAGATCAATTTCTTTAATGGAGTTCCTGAAACAATAAAAAAAACAAGTTGTGAAAAAGTTTAGTTGCGAACTGAATAAAAATAATGTATATTTAAATTATAGTAAATAAAATTAAATAATTAAGTGGAAGGTTGAATTTCAAATTGAGCTAATCGATAAAAAGAAAGCAGATTTGTCAGCATAAGACCTTTGACCATGAACCAAACGTATAAAGCCGGGGTACATGATATAGACGATATAAGTCTATACATGTACTTCGGCTTTTTTTATTTTTTATAAGGGAAATAGTTAATTTAACGGGAAACTATTCAACATTGAGAAGGTGGGAACTCAATTACCCGATAGGGGGAGAAGATGAATTGGAAAGAACAAAGGGAATTAAGACAAAGTCAGATGAAAGCCCTGGAAGATGAAAGAAAGGATCTTGCCAAGATAGGGTGGAAATCTATGGGGAAGATAGAAAGAGATCAATTATACAAGAAAATAAATTTTGATTGGGATAATATGCATAAATTTATAAGGGATAGAATACCTTCCAAAGAGGGATATGTAGCATTAGAGATAGAAAACTATTGTGTAGAGAAAGCTAGGAAACTAAAATAAAAAATTTATGTATTTTTAAAGATATTGCAATGAAGTGGACCTCCTAAAACAAATCACTATTGCAGTATCTCTATGAATATATAAATTAAATGAGGAGGTGAACCTATGAAATGCTAAACAGAGATAAGTTAGAAAGAATTGGAATAGATAAACTGGTCCTCTCCGGGATAAAAATAGAAACAGATAAAAAATCATTGTTTACTGAAGGTCAGGGATGGGTAGAAGAGAAGTTTGAAATCAAAGAAGAACTCTTCAGTATAGAGAAAACTATTAAGCTCTATGAAAGCGGGGAAGTCAGAGAAGTTACATATCTAAGGTTTAATCCAAATAAACTCCTACACGGACACAATATATATAATGCAAGAAATTTTGAACTAAAAGAATCTATTAACAGATTAATGAGTTTATTAAATGACAAGAAGATCTATATAGATCTTTCTGAAGCTAAAATCAGTGAGATAGAGATAAATATAAACCTGGATCTGATCTTTGAAGAATATAAAGAAGTATTTACTCTTTTATTCCTGAAGCTGCCTAAATTAAGAAAGATAGGTAACATTAATTTAAATGAATCATATAAAAAACTATTTGCTGATTCTACACTAGATGGTGGATGGAAGAACCATAAGGTCAGAGTCTATGACAAAAAAAGGGAAGTAGATGATAGCAATCTTTTAAATTTTGAATTAACCAGGCTTGAATGGTGGTTGTCCAGTTCAACATATAAATACTATGCCACTGAAAGGTTTAATATCGATAATACCCTAGAAGCATTATTAGAAGACCATAATATCTTAGACAATATATTTATTGAGTTATGCCGTGAAAAACTATTTAAAGAAGCATATAGATACCTGGAAAAAGAATTAGTACCAAACTTAGAACTGAGTTACTTAGACTTTAAAAGATCGAATAAGCTGGCTAGGACTACTGGTAGAAAAGCAAATACAAATGTATATAAATATCTGGAAGATAACTCCTGGATATTTGATTCATTAAATTTAATAGAGATAGTTAAAATCCATGATAAAAAGCATCGTGGAAGGGAAATAAAGAGAATAAAAGATAAATATCCTCACTTAAATAACAAAGGAAAGTTAAGTTATTTAGTGAGTATAATTTTGCCCCACAAATCCCAATTAGTGGGGCAAAATAAAAAGGACTAATTTCTTTTCAAAGTCATATAAATTAAAGTTTTGAGAAGAAATGAAAAAAAATAATTGTGACACAGTTTCCCTATATAATGAGGCAGAAAATTTAAAGTGATTTATGACATTATTATGACATAAAAATGAAGTTTGGAGGTGAGAGTCATGATGCTAAAAATGAATGACAAAGATTTTACTGAAATGATAGAGAGTGCAGAGAAGTTTAAGATCTCATCTTTTCAAACAGATAGATCGTTAGAAACTATAAATATCTTTGCAAACAGTTATGTATATTCTTTTAATAGTCCTGGCTTTGATGTTGTAAGTAATAAAGATCCATCTAAGCTCATGGAAGCAATCATAAAGAAGATAAATACGGAAGCAGTAATGGGGAAGTTACTTATAGATCTAATAGAAAAAAGATCTGGAGTAGATCTAAGTGGTCAAAGGCTGATTACTGATGAATAGATACAGAAAAATTAATAATGATAAAAAGAAAGACATGAGAAAAGCATATGAAGCCGGAATGGATCTACTGGATATATCAATTGAGTATATGGTCAACTATGGAACCCTTAGGAACATTTCCAGTAAAGAAAGTTGGAGTAAAGGAAAGACTAAAGCAATATTACAACAGGCATTTATTGAAGATGATATTACCAAAAGAGTTAAATTAAGAGATAAAGTCATTACTGATTACAGGACTCTTCACCAGTCTAATTTATCTTATCTCATGGAATTGAATACTAGTGGAACGAAGCCAAAGGTCAAAGCTCATGAAGAAGCTCTAAGGAATCGAATAGCAGCCACTACAGAACTGTATAAGCTAGGTAAGGAACTATTCAGTCTTCAGACATCTACAGAACAAATAGACTATAAGTTAAAGCAAATTAAATATGAAGAATCAAAGAAAGTTGTTACAAAAGAAAAAGGTGTGATGTTTATGGATGAAGAAGAGGATGGATAAAAATAAAAAGGGCTAAAGAGCCCTAATTATTTCTGAGTATTAATACTTGAACAACAATACCAACAACCATCAGCGTTACAATATCCTTCGTCTTTAGCATCTGTTAGTGCATCATCATCATCTAGATACATTCCTAGCATATTCATCTCTACTAAAGATATATGCGGACACACTGATTTGTGAATAGTATGAGTTATATCGTCAATAAAATAAGTCATAAAAACACCCTCCCCAAGGTAGAAAAAATACTACTCATCCTAATCTTAACACAAAAAAAAGTAAAGTCAACTTAAAAAAAAAAGGTACTGTGAGAGCTTTAAAAAAAAGCTTTGCGGTGGGTCGGCGCGGAACTTTGACCGTAACAAAATTTTTATTCGGGACTTCCAAAATTTTTAGGAGGATATATGGGACAAATAATTTTAATCAGTGAAAAACAGTTAGCCAAACAGTTTTTAATTACTGAAAGACAAGTAAGAACTCTATTTAAGAATTTCAAATATGCTCCTGGAGAATATCTCTATGGGAAATGTGTTAAGGAGTATATTAAACAGATCAAAAGTAAAAATGGAGATCATAATCTTGGAGATCAAAAGTTAAAAAAAGCAAAAAGAGAAACACAGGAATTTAATTTAAAAATATTAAAAGATGAATATTACCCTGATCATGTAGTCAGAGGGGCCTTGTCTGATATGTTCATAAAATTTAAATCTCAGCTTCTCAGTACCAGTAGAAAAATAACCATTGAGATAGAGCAAAATGAAAAACCAAATATTAAAAAAATTGTAGAAAAACATGTATTAAAAGCCTTGGAAGAATTAGAAAAATATGATCCTCCAAGTAATAAAGGTGATAAATAATGAGTGGTAAGAAAAAAGTAAGAAAGTTATTAAAAGAATGCCTGGAACTGTTAAAGCCACCACTTAAATTAAGTATCAGTGAATGGGCAGATGCAAATAGGATCTTATCTTCTGAAGGTTCTAAAGAAATTGGAGCCTGGGAAACTAAGAGAACTCCATACATGATAGAGATCTATGAAAGACTAGAATCTGGAGAAGTTAGAGAAGTAATACTTATGATGGCTTCGCAACTCGCGAAATCAGAATTTATTAATAATATCTTCGGAAAATATGCACATCTAGATCCTTGTCCAATGCTCTTGGTACAGCCGACAGATACCATGGCAATAGCATATTCCAAGGAGCGGATAGCTCCAATGATAAGAGATACTTATGTTTTAAAAACTAGGATTAAAGATGCTAATTCAAAAAACTCAGGGAATACAGTTTCACACAAGATGTTTCCGGGAGGATATCTTGCTTTTATAGGATCTAATTCACCAAGTAAGTTAGCAGCCAGGCCAATCAAATTAATTTTCTTTGATGAAGTAGATCGGTATCCGGAGTCTTCAGGTAGAGAAGGGGATGTAATATCTCTTGGGAGAAAGAGACTGACAACCTATGGTGATGAAAGTAAATGTATTATAACTGGAACACCTACCGTAAAGAATAAAAGTGCCATAGAAAAAGAATTTGCAAACGGATCACAAGCAGTATGGAAGTTACCTTGTCCCCACTGCGGAGAGTACCAGGTATTAGATTTTAAAAATTTAAAGTGGATTGATGATGATCACGAAACAGTAGAGATGGTTTGTAATGAATGTGGAGCTTTATCACATGAAAAAGAGTGGAAAAAAGGAAATCAGTCTAAAGGGAAATGGATACATAAGTTTCCTGAAAAGAAAAAAAAGTTAAGCTATCACCTAAGTGCATTAGCTAGTCCATGGAGAACCTGGGAATCAATTGTTGAAGAATGGATAGAATCCCAGGGTGATATGGAGAAAATAAAAACTTTTAAAAATACTGTCCTAGCTGAAACATGGGAAGAACAGAACATCAAAACGATAGACTATATGACTCTATTTAAAAGAAGAGAAAGCTATAAAGCAGAAATACCTGAAGGAGTGCTACTACTAACTGCAGGAGTCGATGTGCAGCATAACAGAATAGAATTAGAACTTGTAGGATGGGGATTAGGTCGTGAAAGTTGGGGAATTACATACCAGGTGTTTTATGGAAACCCTTCAAAAGAAGAAGTTTGGAATGAACTGTATGAGTTTTTAAAATCAGATTTCTACTTTGAAGATGGAACTCCATTAAAGATCTTTACAACTTGTATCGATACTGGTTACAACACACAAAATGTATATAACTTTGTATCTGATAAAGAGGATGAAAGGATCTTTGGAATTAAGGGGCAGGGTGGAATAGTACCAATAAATAACGGATTTAGAAAAACTAAGAATAATGAAATTAACCTTTATTCTGTAGGAGTCAATGCACTAAAAGATTCAACTATGAGTAAATTGAGGATAAAAAAGAAAGGAAAAGGATATTGTCATTTTCCTAAAAGCCCAACAAGAAACTACACAGAAGAATATTTTATGAGTTTAACTGCCGAAGTGAGAGATCCTAGTAGCAATAAATGGATAAAAATCAGAGAAAGAAATGAAGGTTTAGACCTTAGAAACTACTCTGAAGCAGCATTGGAAATATATGACTATGATATGAAAATTTTAGCAGCATTATCTAAAGAAGATTTAAGTTTATTATCTAAAGTTGGATATCTAGAAAGGGAGGAGTAATGAGTGTAACAGGAATAACCTTGGAGATGTGCCAGGAAAAATTAAAGATGTATTTAAAAGCTGAAGAAAAAGTCTTACTAGGCCAGGCATATAACATCGATGGAAAAGAAGTTACTAGAGCAGATCTAGGAAGAATTTTAAAAGGAATTGAACTGTGGGAAGAAAGATGTAGAAAATATGGAAATCCCAATGATGTGGGAATGATAATAGAAAATATAATACCAGGAAGACATTAGGAGGATAAATATAGAATTAATAAAAGTGGATAAAAATATAACAATAACAAGTAATATGATCGCAGAATTGACAGGGAAAGAACATAAAAATGTAATGAGAGATATACAAACAATTATTGAAAATATTGGTACTAAAGAGGTGAGCTCAGATTTGAGCCCATCTAATTATATTGATAAATTAAACCGAACAAAGCGAAACTATACTTTATCTAAAGATGGTTTAATGTTGGTTATTACAAAATATTCAGATATCCATAGAATGAAATTAATAAAGTATGCTAGATCTCTAGAAGCACAACCAAAAGAGTTATCAGTTGTAGAAATACTAGAGCAGTCAACTAAGATGCTAAAGCAATTAAACAATAAAAATATAGTTTTAGAAAATAAAATTGAAAAAGATAAACCTCGGGTATCTTTTGCAGAAACTATTGAAAAATCTAGTGAGTGTATCTTGATCAGAGAGTATTCTAAGATCCTAGCTAACGAAGGAATCAAGTTAGGAGAACGAAAGCTATATGCTTGGTTAAGAAATAAAGGATACATTCAAAAAAATAGTACTGAGCCAACTCAAAGAGCTGTTGAGCAAGGGTTATTTAAAGTATCCGAAAGAATTGTTAAAACAGTTAAAGGAGAGATCCTAAGTCAAACAACTAAATTGACAGGTAAAGGCCAAATATTCTTCATAGAAAAACTAAAAATTAGTTCTTAGGAGGTAAGAATGGAACTATCATTAAAAAAAATGTTCCCTGGATTAGCAGCTAGGAGAATAAGAGCAGAGACAAAGCTTTATCATGCTGAGAAAAGCTATGAAAATATAGTCCAATATCATAACCATGGAGCAGGAACTCAAAATGCTATGGATTATGACGATGAAATAAATAGTGCTGATGTGGATATTGGAGAATCGAAAGATACCCTTGTGGCTAGATCCAGAGATGAATTCATGGGAAACGCCATAGCAAATGGAGCTATAAAAAGAATTAGATCTAATGTTGTAGGTGTTGGAATAAAGCTTAAAGCATCTATAGACAATAGTATCCTAAACCTCGAGCAAGAAAAGAAAGAGGAGATAGAAAAAAACATAGAGAACCTATGGAGAATGTGGGCAGGATCAACTGAATGTGATTGGGGAAGACAATCTAAATTAAGTCATATTCAATCACTAGCTATCTTAACATCTCTAATTGATGGAGAATGTTTTGCAGCGCTATCATTTAAACTTCATCCGGGTGAGTTATTTGGTTTGAAAGTAAGGCTATTAGATCCTGCTAGTTGTATTAATCCTTCAGACGCTGGAGAAAAAGATATTAAAAACGGTGTAGAAAAGGATAAAAACGGGATAATAACTGCTTATCACTTTAAAAAGAATAAAGATGGATCTGAAACTACTAAGATTCAAGTTCATGGGAGTAAAACAGGAAGAAAAAATTTATTGGTTCTCATGGATAAAGAAAGAATAGGTCAGAGAAGAGGTATTCCCCTAATTGCTCCAGTTCTTGAGATCCTCCATCAAATGAGAAAGTTTACCCATGCGGAACTTATGGCAGCTACTATAAATTCATATTTTACAGCTTTCTTAGAAAATGAAACACAGGAAACTAAACAAAAAAGTCCTTTTAAAAGTAAAAATGGAAAAGATTTTAAGCTTAAAAGTGGAGCTTTTAACCACTTGGCTCCTGGACAAAAAATAGTATTTCCTGATTCTAACAGACCTAATTCAGGGTTTACTAAATTTATGGATACTATGTGTGTTCATTTAGGCGCAGCTTTAGAATTAGCTCCTGAGCAATTACTTCTTAAGTTTTCTAATAACTATTCGGCTTCAAAAGGAGCCTTATTGGAGTCCTGGAAGATGTTAAAAACTAGAAGGCAGTGGTTTACAGATGATTTTATGCAGCCTATCTATGAGGAGTTTTTAGATTATTGTGTGGCCATGGACTATATCGACCTTCCTGGATATGAAGACCCTTTTAAAAGAAGAGCATATCTTAAAACACAATGGTTTGGACAAGCTCAGGGGTCATTAGATCCGAAAAAAGAGGCTCAAGCTGCAGAAATTAGAATCAAAAATAATTTGAGTACAGGTGGAAGAGAAAGTATGGAGCTCAATGGTAGTGATATTGATGATAATATCGAGCAACGTGGAAGAGAAGTAAAGAAAATAAAAAAATATGGATTAGCAAATAAGGGAGAACCTAAAAAAGAAAAAACTAAAGAAGGTGAGGAAGATGAGCTTACTTAATGCGGTAATGATAAGCAAAAAGAAAGCAGAAATAAGGATCTATGGTGTCATAGGTGAGGGTTGGTTTGCCGACGCTACTCCTAAGAGCGTCAATGAAGAATTAGATACATTAGGAGATATCAGTGAGATAGATGTAAGGATCAATTCTCGAGGTGGAGGAGTATTTGCAGGGTGTGCTATATATAACAGTTTGAAAAGGCATCCAGCTAAAGTAAATATATTTATCGATGGTATTTGTGCCTCTATTGCCACTGTAGTAGCCATGGCAGGGGACACGATACATATGAGTAAGGTTTCTATGATGATGATCCACAACCCATATTATGGGGCGACTGGTGGAGAAGCTAAAGAACTTAGAAAACAAGCTGATGACCTGGATCAATTTAGAGAAGTATCCATAGAAGCCTATCTAAGCAAAGTTAACATAACTCGTGATGATCTTATAGAGAAAATGGATGCAACTACCTGGATGACCGCTAAGACAGCTTTAGCCCATGGTTTTGTAACTAACATAGAGAATGAAAGTAAAGCTCAAATGAGTTTTCAGAATAATATGCTTATGTGCGGTAGTGAAGAAATTTTAAATGTATCAGAATTTAAAAATCTAGATGAATTTTTAGAAAAAGAAAATATTAAAAATAGTATGAAAAAAATAGAAGATCCAATAAACAAGAATTTAGAAGATAAAAAAGGAGCTGATAAAATGAATTTAGAGCAATTAATGCAAGAACATCCGGAACTATATAAACAAATAGTTCAAGTAGGAGTTAGCCAGGAAAGAATAAGAATTCAAAACCTAGAAACAATAGAACAAAGAGCAGGAAGGCCATTGGATTGTATCCAAAAAGCCAAGTTTGAAACTCCAATAGAAGCTACTAATCAGGAGTTAATTAATGATGTTCTTCAAGAGATGGCAACTCAGCCTAAAAATACTGAAGTCCCACCTAAAGTTGAGAATAAAATGGAGATCTTACTAAACAAAATCGATGATGCAAAAACCGGAGGAGTCCAAGAACAAATATTAGATGGAATGACTCCAGAAGAGATGAAGATAAAGCAGGAAGAGGAAGAGATAGATGACATAGTAGCGTTAGCAAATGGAATCGAATAAGGAGAGTGATTTTAAATGGGTAAAGAAACAATAACACCTGAAAACCTGAAAGCCGGAGGAGTAGTTCCCTATCTAGTAGAACCTATGGGATTTATTGCAGGGACTTATACTAGAGGGATGCTCTTAGAGTTAGATCCTGCCACTTTAAAACTATCAAAGTGTACAAATGAAACTAAATTCTTTGGAGTATTGAGTGAAGATGTAGTGGTAGCAACAACAGAAACAGCAATGGTTTACGTCAGCGGGATGTTCTATAAAAATGGAGTTATCAAAGAAGATGCTACAGATATAGAAAAGATAAGAATACACGGTATTCCTAAAAATATCTATATGAGATAAAAATTTAAATAAGAATAAGGAGTGATTTAGAATGGCAGGACCATATGAGGCAAGAAAGATAACCGCAGCAATAGAAAGAGTAAAAAGACCAGTTAATTTCCTATGGAACATCTTAATTGGTAAAGAGATAGAGGAAGTAGTCCAGGAGATCGAGATCCACTCAAAAGACAATGGAAGAGTAAGAGCAGCATTTGTAGGGCCTTTATCTAATGGAATACTTATTGAAAGAGATGGATTTGCAGTTGAGAGATATAAGCCGCCGTTTATCTCTTTAAAGATACCTGCGACTGCTGACTCAGCATATCATCAGCAATTTGGTGAAGGAATCTATGTTACTGGTAAAAAAGATCTGAATAAGATCTTAAAGAAACAGGTAGCAGAAGATTTAAAGACTTTAAAAACAATAGCCCATAGAACTAAGATCTGGGCATTATCTCAATTGATAATGACTGGAGTATTCCCTATGGGGAATGGAAAAGAAGGGATTAGATATGGAAATTTTGCATTAAAGGTATTAACAGGATCAGATAAGTTTGATGCGGTTGATTCAGATATCATTGGATGGTTAAGTAATCAAAAACTTGAGGTCCAAAAGAACACAGGAAATGTTGTTGATACAGTAATTGTTACTCCAGATGTAGCCAGATCTATTATCAACAATAAAGTTCTTATGGAAAAAATAAAAATTCTAAATAGTACTCTTATTGATCTTAATCCAAAAGAAAAAGAACCAGGTGTTTCATACATTGGGTATATCCCAGAGATAGACACCAAGATCTATTCATACATGGATTGGGTAAAAGAATATGGTAAAGCTACTGAAGAGCCTATCTTGCCTGATGGAACACTTTTATACTTTAAAGCTAAGAGTTTTAGAGTAAATTATGGAAGTTTCCCATTCAGAGAAAAAATCACTGATAGAGCAAAAATATTTGTTGGAAAAGAAGCAGTAAAAACTGTTCCTTCATCTGAAGGTAATACAGATCTATTAGAAATTAGATCTTCACCATTAATCATACCGGAAGATGCTCAAGGCTGGGTCGCAGCTAAAGTAATATAGGGAGGTAACAATGAAAAAATGTAAAGTTAAATTAACAGCCATTGAATATAAGGGAAAGACGTATAAGCCAGGGAAAGTAATCGAATTAGATGATAAAGATGCAGCAGATCTTATTAAATCTGATTTTGTAGCTGAGATAAAACCTCACTTCCAGGAAGAGAAAACTCCTGAAGAGTTAGCCCAGGAAGAAAGAAGAAAAGAACTGGATGATCTAACTATTCCTGAATTAAAAGAGATGGCAGTGGATATGGAACTACAATTAGAAGTAACTAAAAAAGCTGAGATTATAGAAGTTATTATGGAAGCTGAAGATGAACTTTAAAGATATGATGGATGAAGATTTGGATCTCCTCTTTGACCCTGAAGAGATAGGAGAAAAGGTTATCTTTGAAGATAATGAAATCGTGGTGGTTAAATCTTCAGAAACCTTTAGGACAAAGTATAAAGGTAAAGCTGAAGAGATGGGGATCTATACCAATGGAGTCTGTGTATCTATCAGGAAAACAGACTTTCCATCAGGTTTAGCACCTAATGACAGAGTAGAGATGGACAATGAATCCTATGAAATTCTAGATATAGAAGATCTGGGGAACACATACCGGATAGATATAGCTACTAATTATAGATAATTCCTACTGAAGGTGAAATTTTATGATTGAGATCGATAGTAAATTAATGGATAAAATTAAAAAAGAACTGGAAGGCATAACAGATGGTATTGAAAGTGTAGTTTCAGGTGCTGCTAATAAGGCAGCCCTGGAAGCTAAAAGAGATATTGTGAGTCGTATTATTGATGAATTCTATATCGATAAGAAGCCCATAAATGCCAGTATCACAATAAAAAAAGCCAATGAAAGTAATACAGTAGCCCAGGTTAAAAACAACAGGAAAAAGGATACATTTACTCTTAAAAGATTTAAAGTAGATATCCCAAGTAATGGTCCCATCAAGGTAGCTCAAAGCAGAAGTGGTGGGATAAAAGAGTTAAAAAGAGGGTTTGTTAATGCTCCTAAGAATCAACCTGGAAACCTTCAGGTATTCAGAAGAGATGGAAAGAAAAGAAATCCAATTAGTTTACAAAGAGGATACTCTACCGGTGGAATGTTAGAGACAAATAATGTAATCGAATTTATTGAGGATCTTATTCAAGAGAAACTAGAAAATAACTTAGGTACACAAGTAGAAAAATTCTTTGAAAAATAGGAGAAACCTATGTCAGTTAGAAACCTAGAGCAAGAGATAAAAAGAAGAATAACTGAAGCAGTAAAAGGTATTCAGTTGATAAATGATAAAGGTGAATTTGTCTTACCGCTAGTTGAAACAGGTGCATTGCCTAAATCAGCAGTAAGAGGTGAGCCATATATATTAATCCAAACTACCCATATTGAAGATAAAGAACTAAGTGGTATCGCAGATATCAATATTTTGTATGGAACTATTGGATTAAGTAAAAAAGATGAAAATCAAGAGGATTTAGTTAAACAAACTCATGCTACCGGTCATTGGGATGTACTCTCAGTGATAGATAAAATCAGGGAGGATTTCTTCAAAGATACAAACTTTCAGTTTGGAATATTAAAGAGATCTATGAAGCATGAGGTATACGGAGAAATTAAATTCCCTCATTACCTAGGTGAAACTAAATGTACCTTTGAAATAGCAGTAACGCAGCCACAAGATGACTATCTGTAAGGAGGAATGATGGCAGTAAAAAAAGTAACTAAAAAGAAAAAAATAGAAGAACCAAAAGAGATAAAAAAAGAAAGCACATTTTATATAGGTCCAAGAGTACAAAGAGGGATTTTAGATAAAGGAACTATCTTTCGGGGAGATCTTCCTGAAGAAGTAAAAAAATTAAAAGAAAAATATCCATCTATAGCTTCTCTATTTGTTTCTGAAGATCAATATGTAGAATCATTAAATGAAATAGATCAACCAGGAACTATAACAAACATCCTTTTTAATAAAGCATTAGAGGAGGTAATGAAATAATGGGATCTATAAATCATGGAGTAAAAACAAGTGAATCTTCTACCTCTATAGCAAGTGTAATAGAAAGTGGTAATTGCGCAGTAATTATAGGAACTGCACCAGTAAATCTAGCAAAGTCACCTAAGATAAATACCCCCGTTCTTTGCTATTCAGAAAGAGAAGCAATAGAAGCTTTTGGATATTCAGATGAATGGGCCAGTTATACCCTTTGTGAAGCTATAGATGTATTCTTCAGGCTATTCAAAGTAGGACCGGTAGTCTTTATAAATGTTTTAGATCCTGCTACTCACAAGGAAGCTGTCAGTGATGGAGCTATCACATTTACTAAGAAAAAAGGAATTATAGCAGACAAAGGAATCCTGTTACCTAGTCTATCTTTAAAACAATCTGATGATAGTCCAGTTCCTAAAGATAAATACACAGCAGTATTCAATGAGGATGGTTCTGTAAGTATCATAGTTATAGATGAAACATTAGCAGAAACTCTAAACACAGGGAAAGTAAGCTACGATAAACTAAAGCCTAGCTTAGTAACTGAAACAGATATTATTGGAGGTATTGATACAACTACTCTTAAAACTGAAGGAATAGCTTTAATAAATCAGGTATTTCCTAAATTTAATAAGGTTCCTAATATCGGATTAGCTCCTGGATGGACAGATAAAAGTAAGGTTATGACATCCCTAGTATCTGCTATGAAAAGTATAAATGAAGTTTTTACTGGAATAGCATTAGCTGATATAGATGCAACTACTATCGATAAGTATAACAAAGTTCCTGCATGGAAAAACGATAATAGTTATATCCATGAGAATTTGTATAACTTTTGGCCAATGGCTTTAATCGATAAAACTCTTTATCACATCTCTACTCTAGTAGCAGCTTCTATTTACGCAGTAGATACCAAAAACGGAGATATTCCATATGAATCACCTTCCAATAAGCCTCTTAATATTACAGGGATATGCCTAAAGAATAAAACAGAGGTCGATCTCCTATTAACCCAGGCAGATTATCTAAATGATAATGGAGTAGCAACTTCTATTAACTTTAATAATGGTTGGAGACTATGGGGGAATAGAACCGGATGTTACCCATCTAACACAGATATCAAAGATAATACTATTTCTTGTAAGAGAATGTTTATCTGGGATAACAACAACTTTACTTTGACTTACTGGTTAGATGTAGATAAGCCGGCTAACAATAAGCTCATGGATAAGATAGTAGACAGCTATAACGACTACTACAATGGTCTAGTCACTACAGGAGCTATATTAGGTGGAAGGATTGAGTTTAATAAACAGGATAATCCTACTACTAAGTTAATGGATGGGAAGTATAACTTCAAAAGATATATGACTCCAGTAGGAGTAGCAGAAAAGATCGAATCAGCTCTAGAGTATGATACAGAATACTTAAAGAAACTATTTGGAGGTGGTAAGTAATGAATGGATTTCCAATATCCCTAAAGGGATTTACTCTATATATAAATGCATTATTAGAAGTAGGAACTGTAGATGTAGAACTGCCTAATATTCAATTTATGACCGATACAGTTACAGGATCAGGAATAGGAGGAGAGTTAGAAGTTCCTATTGCAGGACTAACTAAATCAATGACTATGAAGATCAAGAAAAGAGCAGTTAACAGTCAATTCACAACACTCGTTGCGCCTATCATCCACCAATTAGCTTTTAGAGGTAAAATTCAAATGGCTGATCCTGGAAGTGCAATAGGTAGAGTTAAAGAAAGAACTATAAGGATCATGGCTAAAGTAATGCCTAAGAGTAAGAATTTAGGGAAAGCAGAAACAGCTAAAGCTATGGATACAGAAGCAGAATTTGAAGTAATTAGTATAAGAATATTTGTAGATGAGATTCCAACTCTTCATATCGATAAATTAAATAATATATTTGCAGTAGATGGAATTAATTATCTAGACGATGATGACTTCCTATAAAGGCAAAAGAGTTCTTGTATAGTCAACAAGAACTCTTTTCAAGAAATAAATAACGGTATTAATATTTACTGTGGTTTTATATTAATACATTAGTATAATTACCTTGAAAAATACTGAAAGTCAAGTAAAAAAGGAGAAATTAATGAAAGAAAATGAAGAACTTAAATTAGCAGAAGATAAAAAGAAAAAAGACTATGTAACTGTAGTCGGTGGAGTAACTACTATTAATTTAAAACATCCTATTAAATTTAATGATGTGGAGATCAAAGAAGTTAAGATGGATTTTAATTCTTTGACTGGAGCAAAGTTATGCGAAGCAGAGGTAGTCTCTCAGGGTAAATATTACAGTCCTAGTTCAGAGATTAAATTCGGACAGGCATATCAAGCTGCAGTAGGAGCAGCTGCAGCAGACCTTCCATATGAAGCAATCTTAGAATTAAAACATTCTGATTTTGATATCTTAGCAGAAGTGGTAAAGGGTTTCTTATTAGCTTAGATTTAAACAGCACTGAGAAGCTTTTAAAACTAAGAACTATGATGATAAAAATCGGTCAAGTTACTAAAACAGGAATAGAATTTTTTAGTGATTTAAAACTGAGAGATTTCGTTAAATGGATGGAGGCGATACCTGATGAATAGAGATTTTATTATTAAGATAGGTGGAACCCTTAATCCATCAGTAAAGAAGAGTTTTAGTAAGGCTAGTAAGGAACTAGAAAAATTAGGCTTGGAAATGAAGCAGATGAAAACAAGGAGTAAAGCTTTAGGAAAAGCCAAACAGGAAAGCTCTAAACTAGAAAATCAATTCATTAAAAGTCGTTCTCAATTTCAAAAAAATAGCAAGGAATCAGAAATTTTAGCAGATAAGATTGAGCAATTAAAGATTCAGGTTAATGGATCGGGAAAAGCCAGTAAAGCCGCAACTATTGAATTTAAAAAAGCATTACAAACACAGAAACAATTAGATAAGAATCTGGTTAAATCAAAAGAATCAACAGAAAGATATAGTAATGAATTATCTAAAGCTAAATCAAGGGTATGGATGCTATCTAAAGGTGAAAAAGAACTTGGAGACAAGATGCAGAGAAATCTTAAGATCCAGGAAAAAATGAGAAAAAGTCAGAAGCGATTTAAAAGCCATAAAGAGAATGGCCAAAAAAGAATGAAGAAAATGATCCCTCCTGCTCTCATGATCGGAGTAGGAGTTAAATTAGCTATAGATGATGAAGCTGCATTTGCAGATGTGAAAAAACAATTAAGTATCAGTGATCCTAAAGAGATCCAAAAATTTAGAAAAGAACTATTGCAGACAACAAAGGATATTCCTTTGATGAACACTGAGATATATGAAATAGCTGCAGCTGCAGGTCAAGCTGGTATAGAGCAAAAAGAACTGGCTAAATTTACCGCTGATACTGCAAAGGTAGCCGTTGCTTTTGGTGTTGATGCAGATAAAGCCGGCGGGAATCTTGCTACCTGGAGAACTTCCCTTAAGATGACTCAAACAGAAGTCATGGGATTAGCAGATCAGATAAATACATTGGGAGATAATATTAAAGTTACTCCCGCTCAAGTAAGTGATATTGTAACAGCCATGGGACCTTTAGGAAAAATGGCTAATGTTACAGTATCGGAAACCGCTGCTTTAGGCGCAAGTCTTATTGATTTTGGTGTTAAAGATGCAAGTACTGCCAGTACTGCACTAAGAAAACTATATTCCACTATGAGTAGTGGAGAATCAGCCAGTAAAAGTAGAAAAGAAGCATTTAAGGCACTAGGATTTGACTCAGGACAGATTGCAAGAGATATGCAAAAAGATTCTATGGGAACTATAAAGAAGGTTCTAGGAGCATTTGAAAATGTAGATAAGAGTAAACGAATGTCTATAGGAACCATGCTATTTGGTGAAGAAGCAGTGGGAGCACTCCTGCCTTTAACCAATCAGTTAGGGAAATTGCAGAATAACTTGGATCTTATAAATGATAAGAAAAAAGTGGCTAATAGTGTTAATAATGAATTTAACAATGTGAATGGCACTGCTTCAGCTCAATTGAAAATATTAGGAAAATCACTACTTAATCTAGGTCTGGCTTTTACTAATTTCTTACTTCCCCCTTTAAAAGTTCTGACTAAATTATTTACTAAAGGCTCACAGATAATTACAGGATTTTCACAAAAATTCCCAGGACTAACAGAGTTTCTAACTCTAACAGCAACAGGATTTGTAGGAGTAAATTTAGCTATTGGAGCAGCTACTTTTGGAGTAGGTGCTCTGGGTACAGCTTTTACTGCACTAATGTCTAATCCGATCCTTTTAATTTTAGCTGCAGTTGCAGCAGGTGGATATTTAATCTATAAGAACTTCGATAAGATCGAATCTAAAACTATAGAACTATGGAATGGATTTAAAACCAATATAGGAAAGATGAAAGATAAAACTTTAGAGTTATGGGATGTATTTGAAAAATCCCCAATATTTAAAGTATTTGAGTACAGTCCTTTAGGAATGTTTTTAAAGGGTATTAAAAGAATATATACTTGGTATAAGAAATTTAAAGGTGAAAAAGGAGAAGAAAATCAAGTTACTTTTAGCAAAAAAGTTAATTCTCAATACAGTTTAAACGGTAAACCAAGATTAAACCCCAATATTCCTAAATATGCTACAGGAGGAACAGTCACTACCCCTCATTTAGCCATAGTAGGAGATGCCCCAGAAACTATAGTTCCTCATGATGGAACCAGACAATCAAAAAGCCTTTGGTATCACGCAGGAGCTAAGTTAGGAATGTTTGCTGGAGATGGGATCCCATCCTTAACTTCCAAAGTTGAGAAGAAATTAGTTAATAATTCTACCGATAAAAAGATAGAGATTAAGGTAGATTTTAATCCTACTATCCAAGGTAATGTAAATAATATCAGTGAGATCCTAAAAAAATCAAGTGAGGATCTAGCACAAATAATCAAGAAAATTGTTAAAGATACAATTGCTGAAGAAACTAAATTAGAGAGGAGGCTAAGTTTTGATTAGAGAAGTGGATATATACAAAACTATCCAGGGAGATACCTGGGATAATATTAGTTTCAAAGTATATGGAGAAGATAAATTCTCTAAATCATTAATAAGAGCTAACCCAAGATATATGAATATAGCCATCTTCAGTGGTGGGATAGAGTTGATATGTCCAGATATCCCTAATACTAGAAACTTAATCCTTCCACCTTGGAGGCAGCCATGATATCCAGGAGAACCTATATAATCGTTACTTATGAAGGTAAGGATATCACAGGAGACATATCTTCATATATTCAAGGGTTCTCATACACAGATAACCTAGATAAAGGTGATAGTGTGACCCTCAGCCTCACAGGGGATAAATGGATAAAAGAATGGGCTATCTTAAAAGGAGATAAGCTCAAAGTCGAATTAGGAGTAATTAATTGGAGAAATGAAGGAGATAACAGGATCTTAAAATGTGGAACTTTTACCATAGATGACCTTTCTTTTTCAGGGACACCAGACACTATGCATATCTCAGGAACTTCTATAGATATAACTAAAGATCTAAAAGGAGTAAAAAAAGACAATACTTGGGAGAATGTATCTTTAAGAGAGATTGCTCAAGAGATATCAAATATTTATTCCATGGATCTATTCTATGACTGCTCTAAAGAATTTACCTTTGACAAGGTGAATCAACTAAAAGAGTCAGATGCTAGTCTACTAGCGAGATTATCAAAAGAACAAGGGATGGCCTTGAAGATAACTATGGATAAAATCATTCTTTTTGATGAAAAGACATATGAAGACAAAGAAACCGTAGTTACTTTTAATAAATCAGATCTAATGAGCTATGACCTTCAATGTGACGATCTAGAGGTCTATGATGGATGTGAACTTACATTCTATGATCCGGTCTTGGGAGAACTCCTAAAAGGAAAATATGAAGCTCCTATGAGTTCTTTCTATAAAGTAAAAACAGGAAAGATCCTCCATAAAAATGTAGATACAAAAGTTACAGGAACTACTAAAGAAGAAAAAGAAAAGTTTTTAAATGAACGAGCAAAAAAGATACTTAGAAATATGAATAAAAATGAAACAAAAATGAAAATATCTCATATGGGAGACCCGGAATATTTAGCAGGTTTAACAACTAAAATTTTAGGTTTTGGAAGATATGATGGAGTCTATCTAATAACTTCAGTTACCCATGATATTACCAGGGAATATACCTGCGGTTTAAATATGAGAAGGAGGTTGGACTTTTAATGGAGTTTAGGTTTTTAAGGACTGGAAAGGTATCATCTATAAGTTATAAGATGACTACAGCAAGGGTAGAATTTGATGACACTCCTGGGAAAATATCTAAACCTTTACAAGTTCTAACAGATCATACGAATAAAGAAAGAAGTTATTCAATGCCTAGTCTAAAAGAAAATGTAGTTTGTATTTTTTTGCCAGGCTCAAATGAGGGAGCAGGCTTTATTTTAGGTAGTTATTCAAGTGAAAAGAATCTACCAAAAGATACCGGTAAGATAAAATATATTATCTTTCCTGATGGAACTAAGGTCAAATATAACTTTGAAACCCATCTATTAGAAGTTGATTGTATAGGAGATATAGATATAAAGGGAGCTAATAACGTAAATATATCTTCTAAAAACATAGTGATTACTAGCGATAATCTAACTATTAACTCAAAAGCTACTTCTATTGCAGGAACTTCACTAGCTATAGATGCAATAACAACAGCTAAAAATATCACAGCTGAAGAAGTAGGAGTAAGCAAATTAACCACTCCTAAAGGAGATGTAGACCTCCATAAACATAAAGATGCAGAAAATAGACCAACTACAGTACCAGAATAGCATTTTTATATAGTAAAAGCCTTAACTTCGCAAGTCAAGGCTTTTAAAAGGTATTTGAATAAGAAAATCTGAAGGTCTTCTTATTTAAAGTCTGCATCATAAATTACAAAAAGTCAAATTTATGAGGAATATTATGTAAGTAACGAAATCGAGGTGATAACAATGATAGGAAAGTTAGGAGATATTCCCTTTGAAGTCTCCTTTGATGGGAAGAATAAGAAAATATTAAATTTTAGTAACTTAAAATTAAATAGCGGGGCTAACTATGGAAAACATACCCAGAAAGGGCAGAAACCTGCTCTGGAATTTATAGATCTAAAATCCGATATTCTTACTTTTAAGATGACTTTCAGAAGTGACTTTGGGATAGATCCCCAAGAACTTCTAAAAAAATTAAATGAGTATAAAAATAATGGTGAGACATTAGATTTTAGTTTAGGAAATAACCCTGTAGGAAGTGGCCAATATGTTATTACTTCCTATGATGCAGGATATGAATATATTACCAATGGCGGAAAGATAAGAAAGATAGATATTTCCCTTACTTTAGAAGAGTATCTGGAGATGATATACAAAAATATAGATATTGTAGTGAAACCTAAAAAAGCTACCAAGAAAAAGAGTGTCTCTCAAGGATTTAATCAAGGGATGATAGATAGAGGTGAGGGATAGATGATCTATACATTAGAGCCACAAAGTAAAGTCAATCTAAAAGCTACCGGAATAGACAGAATCCTTCAAAATGGAAGGAATATCCTCTCTGTAGTAATAGGGGAAGTTATCCTAGCCAGAGGAATTGGAATAAATGGAGATATAGTAGATTCACCACTAAATAGGAGTGCTGCCTTAATGGATATACAAACCCAGTTTAAAAAATATGAACCGAGATTAAAGATTCATAAGGTTACATATCTAACAGATCATCAAAGGGGAACTTTAAAGCCCATTATGGAGGTGAGTATTATTGAATGATTTAAATATACATAATGAAAGTTCAGAAGAGATCCTCGGAAGGATGGTTAAAAAGTATGAAGAGTTAAGCGGTGTTTCTTTAGGGTTAGCAGATGAAAGAAGATGGCTTCTGCAGACAGTTGCTTATTCTTTATTTGTCAGAAATGAAACTACCAATGAGGGACTTAAAATGAATTTGCTCCGATATACAAAGGGAGATTATGCCACAGAGATGGGAGCCTTTACAGACACAGAGAGGTTGAGTGCTAAAAAAGCCAGTGTACTTTTAAAATTTGAAATAGAGGAAGAAAAGGAACATCTTTTAGGAGTTAATTCAGTGAGGGTAACACCAGGAAATAACATGTATTTTTTAACACCATATTTTGAGTTTAAGCCAGGAGAAACTATTAAAGAAGTTATTGCTATTTGTACTAAAGAAGGAATAGTTGGCAACGGATATCTTCCAGGAGAAATAAATAAGATAGTTGATCCTTTTCCATTTTTTAAATCAGTAATAAATATGGAAATATCCCAAGGAGGAGCTGAGATAGAATCAGACAGCAGTCTAAAAGAAAGGATCCGAACAGCTCCAAGTAAATTTTCAACTGCAGGTCCAGGAGACGGATATATCTATTGGGCAAAAACTGCTAACCAGGAGATTATAGATGTAAATGTAGAAATGACCACACCAGGAACAGTCCGGATAACTCCTCTAATGAAAGGCGGAGAACTTCCTACAGATAGTATACTTCAAGATGTATTAACTATTTGTAGTGCAGATAAGAAAAGACCACTGACAGATAATCTAATAGTAAATAAACCTACGCAAATAGATTATGATATAGATTTTACCTACTACATTTCTAGTAAAAATATAGGGCTGGTAAATGAGATCCAAGACCAAGTTAATAAGGCAGTTAGTGAATATGTTTCCTGGCAAAAAGGAGCTCTTAAAAGAGACATAACCCCTACTGAATTAATCTACTTAGTTAGGAACGCAGGAGCTAAAAGAGTTAATATTGTATCTCCAGCTTTTAAAATTGTTAACTCATTTGAAGTGGCCAAGGAAAGTGGTTTAAACATTAGATATGGAGGAGTAGAAGATGATTAAAATAGATGACATTTCAATTTTGAGACTCCTCCCTAATTTCCTTCAGGAAGATAAAGAGATAAAACTATTAATCCAGGTTATCCAGGAAGAGCTAGTCCTGATTAATACCAGGGAAAAGAATCTTTTTCTCTATGGGGATTTCAAGGTATTGGATGAGTCTATCCTAGATGAATTAGCATATCAATGGAGAGTTGAGGGGTATGAACAGACTTTATCTAAAGCAGTTAAAGCCAGTTTAGTAGAAACAGCATATATCGTAAGGAAAACCAAAGGAACTAGGTATGCAGTAGAAAAAACTATGAAAGATATTCATGGTGATTTTGAACTTTTAGAATGGCAGGAGTATGGAGGATCTCCATATCACTTTAAGATCATTGGGAGTACCTCACCAACCAGTGAAAAATTAAAAGAACTATATAAATCAATCAATATGACTAAAAATGAAAGAAGTTCCCTCGATGGAATAATAATCAGCAGCCAATGGGAAGGGACAAACTACTCTGGAACTATCTTTCATTCATCACTCTATGAAGTTATTCCATTAGACCCTAATGTAGCTTCAGATTTTGAAAAATATTTAGGAGGAAGAAATGGCTAAATATACAGGAACAGTCCTTACTAATAAAGGGAAAAAGCTATTAGCTAGAGCGATCTTGGGAGAGGTAATAGTTTTTACCAAAGTAGAAATAGGAGAAGGGATCCTTTCTCCAGGAACAGATAAAGAAACTTTAACTTCCCTAGTAGATAGTTTTAAAATTTTAAGTATTACCAGTTCATCCAAACTACCTAATGGAGGATATAGGATAAGGATATCCTTTAATAATAAAGGTTTTATAGATGATACATACCTAAGAGAAGTAGGAGTTTATGCCAGGGGAGAAGATGGAGTAGAGATACTTTATTCTTACTGTAATACAGATACACCTAACTTAATCCCCAATGAATCCAGTGGAATCATAGAATCCGTAGAAGATATTATCACCTATATATCAAGTGCAGCAACTATCAATGCAGTTATAGATCAAAGTAATGTCTATGCTACCATAAAAGACCTTGTAGAAGGTCTCGCAACTAAGGAAGATAAGTTTAATAAGAATGATGCTTTTAATAAATCATTTGGGACTATTACCGGAACAGTAATGGAAGGAGATAAAAGAGCTACCGATCTAGGAGGAGAGGGAGCTTTTAATAAAAACAGCGGATTCAATAAAAATAAGAGTGATGCAGTAAACTCAAATGATTCTAATACTTTGGCTACCAGTAAAGCAGCAAAAACTGCCTATGACAGAGGAACTAGCGGAGTTACTAAAGCGGATGCTGCTCAAAATTCAGCAAATTCAGCACAGACAAAAGCAAACCAGGCTTACACTTTAGCAAATGAAAAAGAACCTAAATTCAGTAAGAAAACAGGTTGGAATTTAGATATATCACATCTAATAAATTCATCCAGTAAAACATTAGTTGCTTCAGCATTAGCGGTTAAAATTGCTTATGATAAAGCCTTAGAAGCTCTTGGGTTAGCTAATACAAACAAGAATGCAATACAAAATAATACAGAACAAATAGAGAATTTAACAAAAGTAGTAAAAGTGAGTGGGAGTGATTTTCAAAAGTTAATTAGTATTCCTTATCCAACAGGATTCACAAGAAATAACTGTAAGGTGTCTTTTCAAGACATGGGTTCAGTTGTACATTTCATACAAGGATATAAGGTTACAACAGATGGAAGGAACTACATAGTTAATAGATTATTAGGAACTTCAAGTGATTATATTGCAGAGATTACTTTTACAAAACAATTCTAAATTTGTTTTGGTTGATAGATAAAAAGAGAGGTGGAAAATGAAATATAACTTATTAAAAAAAGAAGCAGCCAATACTTGGGAAGAGGCTAAAGAAAAACATATAAAATCTGTTTCTTTGAATGAAAATAGAATCAATGGGGAATATGAAAAAGTATTTCCATATGACTATGATCCGGAAGTTCATTTTGTATATGAGGGGAAAATAACAGGACCATATACTATTCAACCTGACTTTACTCTGTATTTTCTAAATGATAGAGAGCAAATAGAAAAAGAATATAAAGCCCTTGAAATTGGTGAGATCTTAGAAGGGGACGAAATAAAAAATATTCCCTCTCCTGGAGAATTTTATACCTGGAATAATAACACATGGATCTATGATAAACAAAGGGAGATAGATAGTATAAATAATAGAATAAAATCCATTGAAGTTGATTTAGAAAATAAACAGGCTAGATTAGATTCCAGAGAGAAACTAGGTATGAAAGTATCTAAACCAGACCCTGAAATAGTAAGACTATTACAGCTCCATGCTGATACTTCTCAAGAACTTACTTTAATCTAAATTAGGAGGGATTATTTGGAATACAATATTACATTAGACTTAATAACATATATTATAGTCTTAATAGCATTCGGAACTATAGGAAGTTGTTACCAGGCATATAAAGACCAGGGAACTACTAAGCCATTTTGGGCTAGGGTTATATGCGGAGCATTTGCTGGATCAGTTACAATGCTTGTTGTGTTTATATTAGGACTAGAAGGAACTCAGGCTTTTATTCATTTTGGTATCGCAGCTCTTTTAGGTCTTCTATCTGAAAAAGGAGAAACACAAAAAATAGTAGATTTGATCTTTAACAGAGGAGGAAGAACATGAAAATATCTAAACGAGGGATAGACCTTTTAAAGCATTTCGAGAGTTACGAAATGAAGGCATATAAGTGTCCTGCAGACGTTTGGACCATTGGTTGGGGATTTACTCGGGTTGATGGTGTAAAAGTCAAAGAAGACGATATTATGACCTCAGAAGAGGCCAATCTAGAACTAATAAAGCAACTAAGAACTTATGAGAATGTAGTTAAGAAAGCCATTATGATAAAAAAGATAAACCAGAACCAGTATGATGCCTTGGTCTCTCTTTGCTATAACATTGGAGGATCCAGTTTTAGGAGATCCGATATAGTTAAACTGGTCAATAATAGAAATTTTATAGGTGCATGTCGGATCTTTAATCTATGGTCCAAGGCAGCTAAAAAAAGATCCAAAGGATTATTGAGAAGAAGGATGGCAGAAAGGAATTTATTCTGTAGTTGGCCAGACCCAATTGTAAAAGTTGTTCCTAAAAATTACCAGGAAACATTAGAGAACTATAAGGAGAGTGAAAAATGAAAGAACTATTAGGAAATGCATTACTATGGCAGGTATTATTGGGGATTATATTATTAATCTTACCATCACCACTACTGAAGAAAGCAGGAGATCAGGTAGGAGATGCCATTGAAGGAGTAGGAGGAGAAAAAGCCAGGAATGTAGCTTACAAAATTCTTACTGACTTTGCTGAAGGATTAAAGAAATCTAAACATAATGGAGATATTAATTTAACCTCTAATTATCAGATAGACAGTGAATTGGATAAATATAAGGTGTCATTGGGTTTGGAAGATTTAAAATCAAAGGTAAAGGATTAGAATTTAAGATAGACCTAATTCATCATAAAACCAAGTTATTTCAGTTTAAGATTTTTAGGAGAGCTAATTCAATAAGAGAATTGTTTTGGAGATATAAAAGATAGATTAAAGGGATATTAATTTATATCCCTTTTTTTTAAAATTGAAATTTTAAATATTATCAAGCATACTTAAATGACAATGAAAATGAAAATCAAAGGAGGGGGATAATAATGAATAAAATATTATTAATATTGATAATTAGTATCAGTTTAACGAGTTATGGGAAATCAATTAACATAGAGCAATTAGAAACACGAAACGGTATAGATTATGAGATAAGTGAAGAAACTCCATACACAGGAACAGCTATTAGGTATTACGAAAATGGTCAAATCGAATTTAAATCAAATTATAAAAATGGATTAATAAATGGAGAATGGGTTTTTTATTATGAAAATGGTCAAATTAAATTAAAAGGAACTTGTAAAGATGGGGTACTAAATGAACAACGAAATTATTACGCAACTGGAAAAATCAGAGATAAAAAAAATTATAAAGATGGAGAACTAAATGAATGGATTTTTTATTATGAAAATGGAAAAATTAAAAGAAAATGGAATTATAAAGATGGGGGAAAAAATAGGGAATCGATTTCTTATTACACAACTGGAAAAATCAAATCTAAATGGAATTATAAAGATGAGGAAATAAATGGGGAATCGATTTCTTATTATGAAAATGGAAAAATCAAATCTAAAGAGAATTATAAAGATGGGAAAAAAAATGGGGAATCGATTTCTTATTATGAAACTGGAAAAATCGAATCTAAAGGGAATTATAAAGGTGGAGAAAAAAATGGGGAATATATTTTATATTACAGAACTGGAAAAATCAAATCTAAAGGGAATTATAAAGATGGGAAACGAATGAACTAATATAAAAGTCATGAAAGTTCCGTAGGAAATGGTTTGGAACTTTCATTTGAAAGCTTAATAAAATCAATCTTAAAAGGACGCTGCAAATTTAGCGTTCTTTCGATTTAAATTGAAAATTTTATAAAAAAAAGTTTTCAATGAAATCAAAGACAGTAATTAAGAATTAAAAAAAGTCATTAGTAAGGATAACTTTTTGTTTGATGGAGAGGAAAATATAAAAATAAAGATATAAATATATATAAAGCTTTATTGAGCTAAATATTATATTAGTTTTACTTTATTATCAAAAACATAACAAAGGAGGTATTAAAATGAATAAAAGAATCAAAATAAAAAAAGAGTCTTTTTATATTCCATTCCGTGAGCATCTAGTTGATATTTTCGGAACCTTAGTTCCTGGAATTTTATTCTTAAATTTCACTATTTTTACTTTAGCTTGGCCTATATGGGCGATATTGGCAGAATTTGATGATAAGAGGTTAATGACTTATGAAATCGCCAAAAGAATAATTAAATTTACTAAGTTTTTTAAGAGTGAAATAGGAATTGTTTTGATAATTATTAGTTATGCATTTGGGCGTATTTTCTTTCGTCTTAATAAAGACAAGGTTGATGAAGATAGTTATAGATATATTGCTCGAAAAAAACTCCTCAATAAAGAAACGTTAGAAAATTGGGTAGTTAGAAAGAAAGGAGAGGTTTCAGAAAACTGGATAGTTAGAAAAATAAAAGAAATTTCAGAATATTGGGTGATTAGAAGTACAAAAAATGAGTCACCAATTTGTGACTACCCTTATTATTATTTATATGAATATTTAGAATCAAAAGGAATGAGTCATTTAACTAAATTTGTCCCTTGGAGGGGTGAAGATGAAGAAACATATAAATACCGAGCAACACATCGAATTAATGCTATAAAAATTAGGCTTATGTATTATGAACCATATAGTTTCACTTATATTTTTAGAAATGAAGCACATATTCGTATGATGTCTTCAATTTGGTATGTGATGACATACATTTTAAGGCTTGGGTTAATTTTGATAATAATAAGTATAATTTTACTTTTATACTTTCCAATTGATCCAAGCTATTTAGTGACTAGACGTATTATACCTATTTTAACAAGCTTTATTATGCTAGTACTCGCATTTATTATAAAAAGGGCAATTAAAAAAATTTATCATTTCATGCGAGTAAGGGAAATTGTTCTTATATTAGAAGGTGCTTACATTGCATCAATTGAAAATCCAGATTTTCTTAAAGGGTTGAATTAATCAATAATATTAAAACAATCTACATTTAAAAATTCTAGTATGGAGAAAGCGTTGTTCATAAATGTAAATTAGAAATTTATAATTAATAGCTAATGAACATTCCTAAATAATTCTTTCGGAACTTTCATAATTAACATCAATGAAATCAATCTTAAAAAGACACTAAATTTAGTGTCTTTTTATTTAAATTTTGTATGAGATTTTTTTTTTAATAATATAAACATAATGTAGATAATTACTCTTTTATGAATACTGTTACCGTCTGTTTATATCGTTTACTCTATAGATCTTGGCGATAACCAAACTCACTCGATAGATTTTTTATTAATAATGAGTACTTCTCTATGATAACTTTCATCTCAGTCGGCACATTAGAAAATAATTTTTCCCAGCTTTCTTCCCAATTTGGAAGTGTCTTAAGTTGATACGTGTTAGTCTTTATTTTCGCATTAGACCCTACACCTGTATAGGTTTCAAAGGCTATATTCATAAATTCTGTATATGATAAGAAAGCACTATCAGACCAATAAGGTCGACTTATATACATGTTCCGATCAATATCTCTTTTTTTCTCTATAATTTGATTTGGAGAAAATTCCTTCCAGTCTCCAACTTGCAGTAGATATACAAAAATATCGTTCAAATCCTTACCAATAGTTTCATATATATCTACACGTTTTTTAATAATACGGTCATTCAAACTGGCCCGTTTTTCATAGTTAATCGCAATGTTTTTTGCCCAAATTCCTAATAATAGAATTATTATAGGTGTGGCAAATGGCACAATAATATCAATAATAATTTTACTAATACTCATATTAATACTCCCTTTAGACATATTTTATTTCAAGACTTAACTTTCAAATATATCTTTCATTATAAATTTAACTTTGTCAAATAAACATATGAATTTTTGCTTGATATCCATAAACCTTATTTTATCCTCACTTTTTTTGAATTTATCCATAATTATTTGATTTTATATATATTTTAATGCAAACTTAAATAAGGGTAAATAATTTTAAATGATAGAAAAAATACTATTATAAAAAGGAGGTTTTTTATGGAAAAGAAATGGTGGTATGCACCGGATTCTTTTATTAACGAAGAATCCAATTTTCAAAGTACAACAAAACGATGTAGTGAAGATAATAAATTTAAAAATGCTCAAAAATTAAGAATTACTGTAGAAGGAGCTTGGATCCATGAAAATATGGATCGGTTAATGTGGACTAAAACTAATGACCTCATTATTTTTAGTCAAATTGGATACGGCAGTAAACCCCCAATAAAAAAAGTTCATTTCTATGAAAAAAACGTGAAAGAAAAGAAATGGATTCCCATCGTATTTCATCCTGATATTTATGCAACCTCTGATTTTAATGAATCAATAGAAGAAATAAATATAGGAATATTTGTCTATGATGAAGACGGATTAAATAAAAGTAAAGCTAGTGAGCTTTCTTCAAACTTTGCTTCCGCAGCTTCCATAGCAGCTATTGCCTTTCCTGTGCTCTTACCTTATTCGCCTCTAATATCTAGTGTAGGGAAATCCTTAATAGGGATAATTAGTAATATGGATGACCATGATGAAATAATCAATGGAAATATAAGGTTAGCAGTTAATAAATCCTCTGATGAGGCCTACAATTTATTACAACCTGGATTTTTTGTTTGTTTTGCAGAACCAGTAGAGATAAAAAATTTAATTCTCAAAGAAGATAAGAAAGTTTATACAAAAAAAGGAGATCTGTACACTCATAATTCATATATTGTATTACGAGTAACTAAAGATACTTCAATTTCCTCTGAGTTTCTTATTAATCAACGAATGGCAACACTCTTATCTGAACTTGAAAAAGGGAAGGGTGAAAATTCTATTCAAGCTTTAGATTTTCTTCAGGATACAATGAGTTCTTATTCACTAATGAAAAAATTAAAACGTTATAAGGAACTCAAAAAAAAATCTATCCGTACAGAGGACGAAGAAAATCTATATCATGAATTAAGTAATGATGATGAATTATCTGAATATTATTTGTAAAACAAAAGGAGGGCAAAAAATGAAATATAATGATTTGAAAAAACTAAAACTTAGTCCAGAAATTTGGACATTAATCCAAAAAGGGTTGAATCATGCTGGATTTTATAACGGAACTTATTTTGGAAAACCTGGTCCTAAAACAGAAAAAGCTTACAATGCTTATATTAATAATGATGTTAGCGAACCAAAATGGATGTCTGTAGCAAGAAACGAAATAGGAGTTAAAGATTATTCTGGCAGTGCTGATAATCCTGATGTTCTTAAATATCTTAAAAGTGTTGATACTCTCAGTGTGAGTGCTCAAAGGAGAGATGAAACTGCTTGGTGTAGTGCTTTTGTTAACTGGTGTATGGAAGAAGTTGGGATAAAGGGAACAGAAAAAGCTAATGCTAGATCTTGGCTTAAATGGGGTAAAAAATTAGAAGTTCCTAAAATAGGTTGTGTTACTATTCTGTGGAGAGGAGACCCTAAAGGATGGCAAGGACATGTTGGATTTTTTATAAAAGAAACTACTTCACATGTATATCTATTAGGCGGAAATCAAAGTGATGAAGTAAAAATTAAAAGATATCCTAAAGAGCGTATTCTAGGATATAGGGATATATCCCAAGTGTAATTCTATGAGTAGAAAAAACCTTATCTAATACAAACCACAGGGACTAATATCTAGTAAAAAAACTAAATTTAATAAGGTATGCTTTCGCCAATATATAAATATTAACTGAGCTTAGGAGGAAGATGATTATGGATAAGTTAAGTCCGGACACAAAATCAAAAAATACGGTTAATACAGAATTAACTAGAGAAGAAGTTGAACAGCTTCACCAAATAAAGCTCCTCGAAGAAATAAAGCGGGAATTAATTGTATGGGCCAAGCGTCAAGTATGGTTATTTTTAATTGTGATATCTATTTTAGTCGCTTTTGGTATTCATCAGACTATTGATATTTTAGTTGATCGTAAAATAAAACAGAATATAGCTGAGAAAGAAGCAATTATTACGCATAGTTTAGACATTATGCACGACGCTACTGTTGAAGGGACTGTTGAAGCAAAGAGAATCAAGGCTACACTATTCAGTTTGGAAGAGATGAGATCCAGTGCTCAAGAAAGTTTAGATTTATTAAAAATAGAGGCTAATCAACTTCAAAAAGATTTTGCAAATATTAATGCAAACATCAATAGCCTACGGGAAGGACTTAAGAAGAATACTGAAAATTTACAGATTCAAATAGGAGGGATAGCTTCTAAAACCAGCGTTGATATTTCTTCCTCAAAACAAAAAATTTTAAATTTTGAAGCTAATTCAGAATATACTGTATTGGTGTTTTATACACTTTCTCAGAAGGTTATAGCTAATGATCTTAAAGAGAGTCTTCTATCCGAAGGGTATCGTTCTTCTAGTACTGCCACAGATTTTTCAGAGCTTTCAAAGGTGTATTCATCTGGAACTATCTCTATAAATTATACAAATCGAGGAACTAATGTAGTAGAGAAGATTGAAGAAATGCTGACTAAAAAGGGTCTATCAGGCTCTTTCAAGATTCAAAAAAGTATTACTCCATTACGACGCGGCGATGTGCAAATTTTAATCTTCTGATACGAATAATTACACATGGCACTTATAATATTAGCTAGAATGTATTTAATATTATTTTTTTTAACTTTTATTTGAAAGGCTAATAAAATCAACTTTAAAAGAATATTGATTTTAAGGCAAGCTTAAATAAGACTCTTCTAAAGATAATCAATATTTAGGTTTGTTTTTCTAAAAAGTTATGAATTTTTATCATAGAATATATGTAAGAAAGTTAGGGAGAATATATACTTATTTAATATCTGAATATAAAATAATTTTTTAAATAAACTTAAAAAAGGAGGAGAACTATGAAAGCAGAAAGTATAAAAGAATTAAAATATTACAAGAATAAAAACTCTAAAGCTTTAACAATTTTGGCAGAAGGCGATTCTTGGTTTGATTATCCTAGAAATATGTTTTTTCTAGGTCCAGATGCTAATATAATCGATCATCTTTATGATAAAAAAGATTTAATCATCTATAATATGGCTAGTAATGGAGATGAAGCTGTCGAGATGCTTTCTGGAGAAAATAAATTTAAATTAATTAAAGCATTAGAAAGCTATAAATTTGATATATTACTTTTTTCTGGTGGCGGAAATGATATTGTAGGAGGTTATGATTTTAATTTTATTTTAAATGAAAAAAAAGACAGTATGAAATGGAAAGATTGCATTAACTTAGAAAGATTAGAAATTAAAATAGATCAAATTAAAAGCTCGTATAAATTTTTATGTGAGATAGCAAAGGATTATCCAAATATAAAAATAGTTTCTCACACTTATGATTTATGTCCTCCAAGTAAAACTGGTTTTAAACCAATAAAATTTTTACCTACCACTTTTGGAGATGGATGGTTAAAAGTTTATTTAACAGAAAAAAAAATTTATAATTATGATGATCAAAAAAATATTATAGATTACATTTTGAAAGCTTTAAGAGAAATTCTAATTGAAATTGATAAAAAATATGATAATTTTACAGTTGTCGACACTCAAGGAACATTAGGTGATAAACATTGGAGAGACGAATTACATCCTAATTCAGTGGGATTTGAATTAATTTCACAAAAAATATATAAAGCTTTGGTTTAGGTGTTATAAATTTTCTTGTAAAATAATAGAAGTAAACTAGTGATCATATATAAGAAATTCATGATATAATGTTAAAGAAAATAATTATTTATTTAGATACATAAACTTAGAGGTCAAAAACGGTATTTACTCAGGTACCATGTCGAACCTTAAGTTTTTACGAAAACTTTATACTATATAAAAAGAGGAGTGCTTCGGTACTCCTCTTTTTATTGCTACAGCATAATCTCATACTTATCCCCTCTTAAAATAAAAAAAGAATGGAGTTTAACTTCCACCCTTTCAAAACCTTTATTCAACTCAATATTCTATTTTATTCATACTATCAGCATAAATTACCCTTCCCAGATTCTTTATTTTAAATGTAGCATATTATTCACCCCAAAACAAGAGATCCTCATCTATTAAGTTTTGTTTTAATGAAATAAAAATTATGATAAGATCTAATAAATAATAAAATAAAAGGTGGATAGAATGATTTATGAATTAGAACCAATGATTGTTGAAGATGCAAAGAATTTACATGAATTTTTTAACCAAATAGCAAGAGAAACGAACTTTGTAACTTTTGAAGAATTTGAATCTCCAAGTGAAAAAGTGTGTAAATCAATAATAGAATCAGCTAAGGAAGCTCCCAATTATGCTTATTGTATAAAAAAAGATGGGAAAATAATTACTAGTTTAATAGCTACTACTAGAAATGGTAGATTAAGAGAGAGACATAAATCAAATTTTGGTATAGCAGTTTCTAAAAAACACTGGGGAAAAGGTATAGGTTCGTTACTTATAGAAAAAGTAATCGATGAATCTAAAAAAAATTCTATATCTAAGATAACTTTAAAAGTTAATGAAAAAAATACTAGAGCCATAAAGCTATATAAAAAATATGGATTCGAGATAGAAGGTATCTATAAAAAGGACAGACTTGTCAATGGGGTAATGGAAACAGGAATTTCAATGGCACTATTTTTATAAAAACAACAAAATTATAAAAAAAAAGACTTTATTTTTCAAAAATTTTTATTAAGTAAGTCCCTATAAAATATTCTAATGTTTTGAATATTCATAATTTCTATCATACTAAAAAAATTGAAATAAAAAAGCTGGCTTTGGCCAGCTTTTTTATTTCAATTTTTAACCTCTTTCTTTCTCTCTAAATAATCTATCTCTAATATCAAACATTTCAAAATTAATCATTCTTAATAATTCTTTGTCATGAGTTACTAAGACAACGGCACCGTGATATTCATTTAACATATTTGCAATTGTAGACCTAGAGTAACTATCCATATAAGTAGAAGGTTCATCTATTACAAGTAAGTGAGTTTCAGCTAAGATGTTAGTAAATATTTCTAACCTCTTTTTCTCTCCACCACTTAACATATACAATTTTTTACTTCTAAATTCTTCTTCGTAATTGAAAAGAGAGTCAATAGCTCCTTCAATAAAGTCTTGGTTTAGACCAGTTTTATCCTGAATATATTCTGTAATCTTCATATTTTCATCTTCTAAGATAGTTTCTTGCTCTATATAAGAGAATTTTGCCTTAGGGTTTATATCAATAGTTCCTGTAGTAGGGACTTCTTCTCCTAAAATCATCTTTAATAAAGTTGACTTTCCAGCTCCATTTTCTCCTACGATACATATTTTACTGTTTTTTAATATATCAAAGTTAACATCTTTATATAATATTTTTTCAGGGAACTCCTTAGAAACATTATTAACTGAAGCTATTACATCACCAATATCTTTATTAATTGTAAAATATTCTTTAGGACTAGAGTCATAAGCATATTCAGATTCTTTAGAATGTACATTTTTCCCTTTTTCTAACTTTTCTAATTCTCTTTCTAACCTTCTTAAGATTACAGCATGGGAACGGTTATTTCCAACACCTTGAACTAATATTTCCTTTTTCTGTAGTCTTTCACGGGTTTTTTCTATTTCAAATTCTTTTTCTCTATTTTCTTTCTTTTCTTCCTTTAGTTGTATCTTTTTGTCCTTTTGGTAAGTTCTATAATCCCCTTCATATGTAGTTACTTTAAAATTATCTACATCAAAGAATTTATTAGAAAATGATCTAATAAAATCAACACTATGAGAAATCACTAAAAATGCTTTAGAACTTTTAGTAATAAAGTTAGCTAACCAAGCAGTCTTCTTTTTATCAAAATATGATAATGGTTCATCTAAGATTACAAGGTTAGATTCTTTGAATAAAGCTATTGCAAGTCTTACATATTGCTTTTCTCCACCACTTAAATCTTTAAATTCTCTATCTAACTTACTACCTAATTCGAATACATCTATAAATTCAGATTGTAAATGAATATAGTCATATGCTCCTAAACTTTCAAAAAGGTCTGAAGCTTTTTGAAATTCTTCCATTACTTTTTCATCATTGTCTGCTTCACCAGTAAACTGAGTCGAAACTTCTTCTAAGTGAACTTGAGCTTTTACTATATGCTCAAATGGTGAGTCTAATAACTCTTTTACTGATTTATCTAAACTTGTTTCTCCAAATTGATCAAAGTAAGCAATTTGTGCTTCCTCTTCAATTACTATATCTCCATAAGTTGGATATTCATCTTCATTTATTAATTTTAATAAAGTTGATTTTCCGCTTCCATTATTACCAACAATAGCAACCTTGTCTCCCTTGTTGATCTCTAAATTAACATTTTCATATAACTTTTGAGTTAAATGTGATTTTGCTACATCTTTAAATTCAATAATATTCATATCTCTTCTCCTATTTTAACGATTCGCTATAAATAACCTAAATACTATTATAACGCATATTTGATAAAATTCAAAATTAAACTATAAAAATATTATGTTGTTTTGTTTAAGAGGAGTTATAAATCCAGATTTTACTATAAAATATACTTAGATGTCTTTAACATATTTATCTTCTATATGTTTTAATTTTTCGTAGCAACCTCCATGTATTATTTAAATTTTAATCTAGCCCTCTATATAAACAAATAATAATTTGTTTGTATTTTTTCTTACGATAAGATATTCTTAAGCTTAATTTTCTTTAAGTTTGATATCATTTTTTTTACAGGTAAAGGAATGATTTCTCAACTTTCTTTCATCCTACAAAGGTATGATTCCAAGCAGTTTTTAGCCTTATAATAGGCTTATTTTGGTGTGATTCCAAAAGTAAAACCTTGGTCTAGATTAGGAAATCCTATTGAAATATCATCATCAATAGCAGCATATGAAAAACGTTTTTTAATTAAAACTAATTTAATGGTAAGATAAAACTAAATAGTTTTTATTTTATTAGTCCTCCTAAATAATTCTCTCTATTACTTTCTATAAGGAAAGTTAAGTGCTATACTTTATTAGAGTCGGAAAAGGAGCGTTATGAAAATTTTTAACAATAAAATAAAGTATAGTGGAGTAATAAGCACCGATACTTTAATCGGCGGAAGTTCTAAAGGGCACCTTACTTTAAATAACTGCAGTGTAATCATTAACGGAATGCATAAAGGTACAATTAATTGTACTCCAAACTCGAAACTTGAAGTAAATGGTATGTTGAAAGGAACCATTACCAATAGTGGAGGTTATGTTAAAATAACTGGAATTATTAATGGCAAAGTTAATACTATTACTGGTAAAACAATAATTGATCAAACAGCTATAATAAAATAATAAATGATGCCGACTCTTAATACTTTTTTTAGTTTTCATAAATTTAGAACCTCCTAAATTAAATATAGTTTTTATATTAGTTGCTATAACCTAGGCAGATCATTAGAACTCCTAATATTTTCTTTGGTAGAAAATCAATAGAATTAAAGTATAGAGTTAATTTCTGAAAAAATATTGTATATACATTTAGTAAAAGCAATTAAGGAGGAGATATGGGGCTAAACTGAACTGAACGGCAAAAAATTATTGAAAACATTCAATATGAAATACTTAATTTAGAAAAATATGAAGAATACAGAGGAAGCAGTAAAGAAAAAAAATTTATTGATGAAGCCTCTAATCCAGTCATCAGTATAACAAAAGATCTATTCTTTCATAACTTACATGCATATTCTAAAAATCTTGAAGAAGAGTTCCAAATTCGAGAAATAGATATTATAAAAGAAGAAATAAAAAAAGAATTGCTTTTATTTATAAAACGAAAAAAATGGATAAATAAAGAACGAATAAAGAAAATCGTAAAAAGTAATGTGCATGATGGTATAGAAACTGTCTAAAAAATATAAAAGAATTAATAAAGTTAAAGTTGGTCTGGCATCAAGTGCTATTATAGTGCCGTGAGGAGAAGATGGTGAAAACTATCTTTTTTTATACAAAAAAATGGAAATAATACAGAATCAAATGAAAGTCCTGGAAGATAAAAGAAAAGATCCTGCCAAAAAAGGATAGCTAAAAAAACTTATTAGTTTTTGTTAGGATAAAATTCCAAACTATACTAAAGGTAATTATATCCGATTAAAAATCAGAAACACTGTTTAAATTTTCCCAAAAACTAAAAAAAACCCAAAATAAAATGGGTCTTTTTAAAGATCAAAAAATCTGTTGAGGATAGATTTTTCTAGGTAGATTCTATTTTTTAACTAGACTAGAATCTAATTCACATGAAATTTAGGAGAGAGAGTCTTAAAAACATGTGTTTCGAATCCACTTACTAATATTTTATTACTAAACGCCTAAAAAAACAACATTGATTAATTAAATAAACTATTAACTAACTAAACTAAATATTTTCTTATTTTTAAAAAAATTTTTTAAACATTGCAATGAAGTGAACCTGTAAACAAATCACTGTTGCAATATCGCTAAGAATAAGAGAAGGAGCTACAGAGCAGCCCAAAATTATTATTTTAAAACTATATATTGCAAGAATTGCAAATAGAAGTATTTATAAACCCTTTAGACTTAGCATGAATTAGTGCCACCTCTAAATTTCTATAGATACCTAAATAGATATTATCTTCAATTGGTATATGATTACATCCAAATTGATGAATTTCGTTAGTTTTAGTATCGATATAAAAATCAACATAAACTGTCATTGAAATCACCTCCTTTTATTTTAAAAAATAATACCATAAAATTCATACAAATGAAAATTATAGAATTTAATTAGATAAATATGAAAATCATTAGAATTAATTATGGATAAGAAAAAATGGACAGAGCAATATATCTAATGGAGTTTAATCAAAATATATATGCAATAACTAAAGAAGATATAGTACATATTAGAGGTCGTCAAAAATATTCTTGGGATGAAGTTTAAAAAATTTAGAGTAAATAAAAAAAGAGCCAATAAATAGCTCCAATTATTATCCTAAGATAATTGAATATTGTAAGTTACCAGTCTATGAAAGTACAACAGCAAGAAGATCCTTTAGCGTTAACATAACCTTGAGTAATCCCCATTAGTACAGCAGATTCTAAATTTTTATGAAGTCCTAAATTAATATAAAATTTAAATTTAGTACGAAAAATTGGTAGTATATCAAGATGCTTTCTTAGTTTAGAACATTGTTTTGCATGAATCTTATGAGTTTTAGTATCGATATAAAAAATCATATTTAATCCTCCTATAGTGTTTTTTGAAATTATAGCATAAAAACAAATGAAAAACTAAGAATATAAATATAATTCTAAGATATAAAATGAGTGCTCTAACTATTTATAGCTAAAGAAAAGATAGATAAATTGACTAAGGAACAATTAGCAGCGCTAGAGCTATATAATTTAGGAGAAACTCAGAAAATAGGTGGCTATTCAAGACTATCCCCTATGATATAGAACGATCGAAAAATCTGACTTAAACGATAGAAGACTTATCAGTGATACAAAACCGGGAGTATCCACATAGATCAACAATCTAAAGGATTTTAGAAAAATACTCAGGAAGGTGTGATAAAAACGGAGAACGTAGAAAAAAATACACTAGATGGGAGAAAAGTAAAGAAGGTTGTAAAAAATAAGAAGTTTTATAGGCAGAGATCAATGTTATAAAGAGGCATGAGCTTCAATATGATGATTTAAAGGTCTATGGTGCCTGTGAACTAACATTCTATGGTCCAATCTTAGGGAAACCCTTAAAAAGCAAATATGAAGATCCTCTATAAAAATTAAAATATCTCATACGGGAGATCTAGAATACTTAGCAGGTCTACAATTAAAATTTTAGGATTTGGAAGGTTTAATAAAGTCTAGGTTTTTAAGGACTGGAAAGGCATCACCTATAAATTATAAGACAACTATAGCAAGGGTAGAATTTGAAGCCGCTCTTGGATTCATATCTAAGCCTTTACAAGTTTTAATAGGTCATACAAAAATAAATTATTCAATGCCTAGTTTTCCTGTGTCTTTTTACCCAATTCATCCGAAGGAGCAGGTTTTATCTTAGGGAGTTGTTCCAGTGAAAAAACTTCCTAAAGATACCAGTAAGACAAAATATATGATTTTTCCATATGAAACCGAGGTTTAATATAACTTTGAAACACATTTATTGGAAGTCGATTGTGTCGGAGATATCGATATAAAGGAAGCTAGTAGCATAAATATATTTTCTAATAATATAGTGATGACAACAAATAGCTTAACTTAAATTCAAAAGCTGCTTTTATTGAAGGAACTTCATTGAATATAAATGCAATAACAATAGCTGGAAAAGTAGGAGGAGGTAAATTAACTACTCCTAAAAATGTAGATCTCCATAAGCATAGAGATACAGAAAGCAGTCTAACTACAATACCGGAATAGTATTTTTATATAGTAAAAGCCTTAACTCTAGGAAATTAAGGCTTTTAAAAAGATTATAAACATAATAATTAAACCTGAAGGGTGTTTAATTACTTGAAGTCTTCCCTATAAAATAAGAAAAATAAAATTTATTTTTAATAAATAATAAAGCATTCTAACAATAATTATTTATCAATGGCAAAAGCCTTAACTTTAGAAGGTTAAGGCTTTCACAAAAATACACATACGATGATTAAACTTTGGGGAAGTTTAATCACTCAGATTATTACTTATAAATCAAAAAAAGTCAAATTTAAAATTTATATTTTTTGAGTAACGAAATCGAGATGATGACAATGATAGGATTAAACCTCTTATTTTTTTGATAAAAAAAGGAAATAAAAGAAAAATAGATAATAAATTAAATATAAAATTTAATTTTTGATTATTTTTTCGGTTCCAATAAAAATAAAATATTCTCGAAGAGGTGATAACCGATGGTGAAAAAAAGTACCATCAGGATAAATGTCCATATGCTAAAAAATTTAAAATCAATGTCTCTAGAAGATACTATCAAAGAAGAATATACTCCATGTAAGTTTTATAATGAAAAAATATATAGAAAAAGATTAAAAAAGAGGGTGGAGGAATGAAAAAAATTATATTAATGATGCTTTTGTTATGTAGAGTCGTATTTGGAGCAGAGTGGGAATTGGTTAAGCTAGTTGATGAATTTGGAGACAAAACTGGAGATGTTGTAATAATAACAAGTATAGAAAATGGAATTTTTTCTAATACCGCAACAAGCAATTCTAAGTTAGATGGATTTGTAAAAGTTGGGACTAACTCTATATCTTTTAATACTTATGAATATGGATATTCTAGAGGAGTTAAATCAGATATGAAAGACATCACCGTTAAGATGAAGAATTTAGACAATGAAATTTTAAGTATAGGATTAAGCTCTATGTATGTTTTTGATTTTCCACGATATAACAGTTATAATGCAAAAAAAATTAAAAATTTTATAAAAAAAAGTAACGGAAACATTAAAGTTATTATCTATGGAAAGTACTCTAAAGTCCAAAAATTTAGTTTTAATGCCAACGGTTTTACAAAAAATTTAAAATTAATTAAAAATAAAAAAAAGAAGGTAGTGTTACAATATAAGGATGGTCTAGCATATGAAAAAAATAAAGGAACTCCATACACAGGAGAATGGCTTGGCTATTATGAAAACGGGCAAGTTTTAGTAGAAGTTAATTTTAAAAATGGGAAACGAGATGGGGAGCGAGTTATATATGATAAAGATGGGGAGGTTGAATTCAAAACAACTTTTAAAGATGGAAAAATAATCGACTAACATTTTTTGGAATAAAGCACGAATATCAAAAATAACTATTGCAAAAATTTCGTAATAGTTATTTTTTTTAATTGTATTACTTTTAACTCAATTTCAAAGTATGTCAAATTTATTAGAATATCCTATAATACAATATTTTAGTATACTAAATTTAATAAATGATAAAATATGATAGAATATGAAAAGAAGAAAAAGTTTAATTAGAAAAATATTAGAATAAAAAGGTGGCCTATGATGAGTAACTATAAAAAAAGTGTTAGAAAAACTATTATCTCCCAAAGAGATCTTCTTAAACTTAATGATATAAAGGAGAAAAGTAATAAAATCATTAACAAGCTCTATAATACTTCAAACTTTATTAAAGCTAACACCATTTTTATTTTTGTTTCTTTTGGAAGTGAAGTAGATACAAGAGAAGCTATTAAATATATGCTATCTTTAGGCAAAACAGTGTGTGTTCCTAAAGTTATGGGGAAATTGGATATGAGAGCTATAAAAATAAGTACAATAGAAGATTTAGCTATTAATAAGATGGGAATACTCGAACCTAGATGTGGAGTAGAGATAGATTCTACAATTATTGATATGGTTGTAGTTCCTGGAGTTGCCTTTGATAAAAAGGGATATCGTATTGGATATGGAGGAGGATTCTATGATATTTTTATGAGTAAATTGCAAGGTCATACTTCTAAGGTAGGCATTGCATTTGATCTACAAGTGATTGAAGATATCTCCTATGATAGTTTTGATATGAAAATTGATAGTCTGCTTACAGAGACAGCTCACTTTATATTTTAATTATTATAAAAGCTACTAAAAAAGATAAATTGGATGAATTTAACAATCATAAAAAGTTATTTTTATATAAAAAAAGTGCGATACAAAAGTATCGCACAAGTGTTGAAGTAACTCGGTACCTCAACTTATAGGACAGGCTAACGTCTCAAAAGCATTGTATCATTTTTAATAAAAAAAAACAAGTTATATCTATCATAAAGTTTAAAAACATCCTATATTTCAAAGTTGTAATTATTCTGTCTTTTCAAAATCTTCCTTCGACGCTCCACATAAAGGACACACCCAGTCTTCGGGTAAATCTTCAAACTTCACACCTGGTCCTATATCATTATTATCATCCCCAATTTCAGGGTCATAAATATAACCACAAGGTAAGCACATCCATTTTTTCATATGATTCCTCCTTTTTTATAAGAATTTAGCTAAATCACTATCTACATCGCTGATAGTTCCAACGCCAAATTTTTCAACTAAAACATTAGTAACATTTGGTGATAAAAATGCAGGAAGAGTTGGCCCTACATGAACATTTTTTATACCTAGATGTAATAGTGCTAATAATACTAAAACTGCTTTTTGTTCGTACCACCCAATATTAAATACAATAGGAAGGTCATTTATATCATCTAATCCGAAAACTTCTTGTAGTTTCATAGCCACAACTGCTAAAGAATAAGAGTCATTACATTGACCAGCATCTAAGACTCTTGGAATTCCACCAATATCTCCTAAATCTAATTTATTATATCTAAATTTAGCACATCCAGCAGTTAGAATTACAGTATCCTTTGGTAACTTTTCAGCAAACTCAGTATAATATTTTCTATCCTGCATTCTAGCGTCACAACCTCCCATAACGAAGAACTTTTTGATTGCACCAGATTTAACTGCTTCAACTACTTTATCAGCAACAGCTAGTATTTGGTTGTGAGCAAAACCACCTGTAACAGTACCAGTTTCTATCTCTATAGGGGAGGCACATTTTTTAGCATGTTCTATAATTGCAGAAAAATCTTTTTTTCCATCTTTATCTTTAAGGATATGTTTAGCTCCTGTCAATCCGGCTGAATTAGTAGTGTATATTCTATCAATGTATTCCGATGCTTGCCCTCTAGGAGGGACTATACAGTTACTGGTAAACAAAACTGGACCATTAAATGAAATAAATTCTTTAGTTTGGTGCCACCAAGAACCACCATAGTTTCCAGCTAGATTATCGTATTTTTTAAATGCAGGATAGGAGTTAGCAGGTAACATTTCAGAGTGAGTATATACATCTACTCCTGTTCCCTTTGTCTGTTCTAACAGCTGCTCCAAATCTTTTAAATCATGTCCTGATATTAATATACCTGGATTATTTTTTACGCCAATATTTACTTGAGTTGCCTCAGGGTTTCCATATGTACTAGTATTTGCACCATCAAGAAGTGCCATAGCTTCTACACCATACTTTCCTGTTTCTAAAGTAAGAGCTACCAATTCATCTACAGATAAAGTATCATTATCTAATTCAGCCAATGCTCTAGTCATAAAACTATATATTTTGCAATTTTCTGAACCAAGGTTCATAGCGTGTTCAACATAAGCACTCATCCCTTTTAGACCATAGGTAATAAGTTCTCTTAATGACCTGATGTCCTCATTCTCAGTTCTCAGTACCCCTACTTTTTCTCCAAATTCAATCATACTTTCTTTAGAAGAAATATTACAAGCACGGTCTAAGAGTGGGTTATTCTCGTTTGGTGCAGAAATTCCTTTCTCATCAAAATCTATACTATCGTCTTCAGAAGTAATATGGTAAGTACATTGTAAAAATTGAAGATATTTATCAGGAATAGTTATTCCTAGTTCGTTAACTTTTACTCCTAATTCTTTTTTATAAGCATGACCTTTTCTTATTTCAGCCATAATAGCTTCATCATCAAAATTTGAATTAGTTATAGTCGTAAATAAAGCATTAATAACCCATTTATATTTGTCTCCTGATAATTCGGTTTTACCTTCTAATATATTGCAGTATGCCGAAACTCCCTTAGCCATATAGATAAGTAAATCTTGTAATTTAGCAGTTTCCGGAGTCTTTCCACAGACCCCCCTGATAGTACAACCTTTATTCATTGCTGTTTCCTGGCACTGGTAACAAAACATTGACATATAACATCTCCTCCTAAATATATTATAATATAAAAATTATTCTGCCGAAACTATACATTCCACAGGACATACTCCTGCACAGGCAGCACAATCTATACATGCATCCTCATTGATTCTATAAGACATTTTTCCCTCCTTTTCATTTCATGAATTAGCATCAAACATATACCGCTAATTTTAAATTAATCCTTTATTTAAATTGAGAAGCATTTAAATTAGAATCTAATGTTTCTCATGCAATTTTACATAAGTAAAAACCTATCGTTGTGATTAGAAAGTTGTATTTTAAAAAAACACTTAAATTATATATAATTGTTATATAAAAACTTAGGAGGAATAAATATGGAATGTGCATTATGTCAAAATAAAATATGTCTTAAAGGTATAGAGTGTGATAAATTTTATGGAATAAATTCAAAAACAGAAAATATAAAACATTATTTAGAATCTGATTTAGATACTAGAATTTTAAATACAAGTTCTAAAATATCTAAAAATATTTCAAGAATTGAAGAAGTTTCAAGTTATATTGATTTTATGGGGATAAAAGTTGTAGGTATAGGATTTTGTAAGGGTCTTCAAAAAGAAGGAGAAATATTACATAATTATCTTACTAATAAGGGTGTAGAGTGCCATTCAGTTATTTGTGGACATGCTAGTATCGATAATGAAGATTTAAATTTAAGAAAAAAAAATAAAGATGTCTTTGAGGTTAGTTGTAATCCATATGGACAAGCAACTATTATGAATAATTTAAAAACAGAATTAAATATTGCTCTAGGATTTTGTATTGGTCATGATATTCTATTTTCTAAGTATTCAGAAGTACCTGTAACAACTTTAGTTGTTAAAGATAGAGTCCACAGACATTGTCCTACAATTGGTTTTATGAGTAAATAAAAAAATAATTATAAATTAAATAAAAGAGGAATAAAACTCAATCAAAGCTATACAGAATAAATCCTGTATAGCTTTGATTTTTTATTTCCACTAAGTTTTAAAATTACCATTCATTAATATAACCTCTTCATAAATTTAATTTTTTCAATTTTTTTAGCACTTTTATAAGTTTTTTAGTGATTTTATAAGTTTTTTAATGTATACTCCTATAAGTGATATAATTTAAGACTCGAGGTCTTTAAGATTTTTTAGGGGGGTGAGGTCCTGTGTACGCAACAGGTGAAAAACCAGGTGAAGGAACTTATATTTGTACTATGTGTTCTCTAGAGATAGTAATAGAGAGTAACAGTGATGAATTACCGAGATGTCCAGACTGTAGTGCTACTTTCTACAATGAAGTGATTTAAAAGGGTGGGTTAATCACCCTTTTTTATTACTCAAAATTAAATGTTTGATAACTATGATATACTTTATCTAATGAGAATTGGAGGTGTTAACTTGAAAGGAAGAATATATTTAGAGCATGATTTTCTCGGTATCATTGAGATCACCGAGGAAACTGATGGAATAAGCGGTATTCATTTTTTAGATAAAAAAAAGAATGAGGAGATACCCAGCCCTGAAGTGATTAAGTGTAAAAAAGAATTAGAAGAATATTTTGAAAAGAAAAGGACTAAATTTACCATAAACATTGATTTTAAAGGCGGTACAGAATTTCAAAGGGCATGCTGGAAAGCTATGTATAAGATCCCCTATGGAAAAACTATCTCTTATTCAGAAGAGGCTCAGTCTATCAATAACCCTAAAGCTGTGAGGGCTGTAGGAGGTGCAAATGGAAAGAATCCAATTTCAATCATAGTTCCCTGACATAGAGTCATAGGTAAGTCGGGTAAACTTACAGGATTTGCATCTGGTATTTGGAGGAAAGAATACCTCCTAAAATTAGAAAATGAAAATGAATAAAAAAGCGGTTTGACGTTGCATCCAAACATGCATATAAAAAAGAGGCTTGACCCATTGGATCAGCCTCTTTTCAATTTATTTATACTAAAGATATATTTTCGTCTGTTTCATAGTCAAAAATATGACATTTTTCCATATCAAACCAGAAATTATAATTTTTTCCGTTTCCTGTTTCTTTTACATTTTCAGAAGTTAATCTAGCAGAATATTGAATTCCATCTATTGTGAAATAAATAAACTCCTCATTTCCCATTTGTTCTACAATAGAGATCTTCCCAGTTATGTATTCTTCCTTCTCTGGATGAGTTTCATGAGATCCAATATGTTCCGGTCTAATTCCAAACCATACTTTTTTTCCTACAGAATCTTTTACTTTTTCTGCCTTTTCTTTAGGTAGATGTAAGATTGTTTCTCCTACTTTCACAGCAACTTTACCTCCATCCATCATTAATTCAGATGGAATGATGTTCATAGATGGTGATCCGATAAATCCTGCAACGAACTTATTCTTTGGTCTGCTATATAAGTTAATAGGAGTATCTACTTGTTTGATTACACCATATTCTAATACACAGATTCTATCTCCCATTGTCATCGCTTCTACTTGATCATGGGTAACATATACCATAGTAGCAGGCTGACCAGCATCTTTTAACTCTTGGTGTAATTGAGTGATTCTAACCCTCATAGATACCCTTAATTTTGCATCTAAGTTTGATAGTGGTTCGTCAAATAGGAAAACTTCAGGTTTTCTAACAATAGCTCTTCCTACTGCTACCCTTTGTCTCTGTCCTCCAGACATCTCTTTAGGTTTTCTATCCAGTAGATCAGTTATCTCTAATTTTGTAGCAGCATCTCTTACTCTTTCATCTATCTCAGCTTTAGGTAACTTTTGTAATTTCAGACCAAATGCCATATTTTCATAACAAGTCATATGTGGATAAAGCGCATAGTTTTGGAATACCATAGCAATTCCTCTATCCTTAGGAGGCATTTCATTTACAACTTTATCCCCTATGATTACTTCTCCACCTGTAATATCTTCTAATCCAGCAATCATTCTAAGAGTTGTAGATTTTGCACAACCAGACGGACCGACAAATACCATAAATTCTCCATCTTTAATGTCTAAATCTATTCCATGAACTGCCTTAAATCCATTTGGATATGTTTTTTCAACTTTTTTTAATTTTACTACTGCCATTTTTATCCCCCTGTATATATTATTTAATAATTAGTAATTTTTATTTCCTGCACTTTCCCTCAACACTATATTTAAATCTATCGATTGATTCCTTAAAAAAGTTTTCCCTTCTATCTCATCAAATATCATCTGTACTGCAACTATTCCTTTAGTAGAAAAATTAAGGTCTACAGAAGACAGAGTAGGAGTTGTATACTGACATGAATCGTTGTTATCAAACCCTATAATTTTTATATCTTCTGGTATTTTTTTGCCATTTTTTAATAGAGATGATATTATGCCAAATGCCATTATATCAGAAGCTATACATAAACCATCTATATCAGTTTGAGATATTGCTTCTCCTAAGGCTAAGCCTCCTTCATAGGTCGGTTGATCTAGGTACAACCTTTCCTCACCCAGAGAATACTCCATAAGAGCACTTTGGTACCCTAGGTATCTCCTACTATGAATCTCTATATCTTCACTTCCCACAAAGGCTATATTTTCACAACTCTTTTTAGCTAATATTTCAGTAGCGTTAAATCCTCCAATAGTATCATCACTATTAATATAATTAACACCATAGAGATTATTCTTGTAGTTATCTATAAAAACTATGGGGATCTTTAATTTTTTTAATTCTTTTTCTTTCAAAGTATCTATATCTCCAACGATAATGATTCCCTCTAGATCTCTTTTTAATGACCATTCTAAGATATCCAGTTCTTTGAGATTATTCCCAATTACTAAATCATATGATTTTTTTGAAAGTTCAAAGGTTATAGAATTTAGAATTTTTTGATATGAATTATTTTTTCGAAAGATATCATTTTCAACAGGAAATAATATTCCAATTAGGTTAGATTTTTTACTAACTAAGGTTCTTGCTGCCTGATTAGGTTTATAACCCACTTCTTTCATTAGGTTAAATATCTTTTCTTGAGTTTCTACACTACATTTCCCCTTTCCATTTATAACATTAGAAACTGTAGATACAGAGAACCCAGATTTTTTAGCAATATCTTTAATCGTTAACTTTCCCATTTTCACCACCTTTTAGGTAAAACGTTTTACCTGAGTTTAGTATACTATACTTTTTACGAAAATCAAACTTTTTTTACAACAACAGCTCTTTTTTTCTCGTTTTGGACCATTTAAATATAAAAACCATACACAGGTACTAAAAAAACTTGCACTAACTCAAAAAAAATGATACTATACCCTGTAAAATCATTATATTTAGGAGGAAAAATTACAATGGAAAGATCAATTAAAGATACGACTGCCAATCCAGCACCTTTAGGGCTTTTAGGATTTGGAACAACAACTTTATTATTAAATTTACACAATGCAGGTTTATTTGGACTAAATGACATGATCTTAATGATGGGACTTTTTTACGGAGGATTTGCACAAATAATTGCAGGTATCCAAGAAAATAAAAAAGGTAACACATTCGGAGCTACAGCATTTACTTCTTATGGAGCTTTCTGGTGGACATTAGTTGGAATTTGGGTATTAAACAAAGCTGAATACTTAGCTGCTGACAGTGTAGCTCTTGGTTCTTATATGTTTGTATGGGGTCTTGTTACATTTATCTTCTTCATCGGTACATTAAATGGAGCTACTATAGGGAAAATAGTTTTCGGTACATTAACTATTTTATTTATATTATTAGGATTCCACTTTGTACTTGAAAGTGCATTATTCGGTAAATTAGCTGGATTCGTAGGAATCATATGTGGTTCTTCAGCAATCTATGAAGCAGCAGGATTAATTTTAAACGAAAAATACGGTAAACAAATATTACCACTATAATTAAAAGAGGCTTATCCCAGTCAGGGACAGCCTCTTTTTTTATGGTTATTTGAAAGTATGATTTTTTTCTTCTCTCTAATTTAACAATTCTTAAAGTTTAATAAAGATTTAATCAATCAAATTAAAGTTGTTCTAATCCCGAATAAATGGTACAATTTCCTGTAAAATCATAATATAGGAGGAACAAATCACAATGGAAAGAATAGTTAAAGACACTACGGCTAATCCAGCACCTTTAGGGCTTCTGGGTTTTGGAGCTACAACTTTGTTATTAAATTTACACAACGCAGGTTTATTTGGACTAAATGACATGATCTTAATGATGGGACTTTTTTACGGAGGGTTTGCACAAATAATCGCAGGTATTCAAGAAAATAAAAAAGGTAATACATTTGGAGCAACGGCATTTACTTCTTATGGAGCTTTCTGGTGGACATTAGTCGGAATTTGGATATTGAATAAGGGCGGGTATATGGCAGCTGATCATATCGCTTTAGGCTCTTATATGTTTGTATGGGGGATCGTTACGTTAATCTTCTTTATAGGAACTTTAAACGGTCCAACTATCGGTAAAATAGTTTTTGGATCAGTAACTCTTTTATTCATACTATTAGGTCTGCATTTTTTCTTTGAAAGTGCATTACTTGGAAAAATTGCTGGATATGTAGGAATCATAGCTGGTTTATCTGCTATGTATGAAGCAGCTGCATTAATTTTAAATGAAAAATATGGTAAACAAATACTCCCATTATAATAAATACGGCCTATAAAATTTTATGGGCCTATTTATTTATATTTTTTTATCATCTCACTCAATTTTCTAAATTTTTTTTAGAAAATGTGCTATAATATGGATTAGTTAGATCATAGAGGAGGTCATTATGGAAAAATTATTAAAGGGACATCAAAAATTTAAAGAGATAAAATTCAAAAAAAATAAAGATTTATATTTAAAATTAGTAAAAGATGGGCAGCATCCAGGAACATTGTTTATAGGGTGCAGCGATTCCAGAGTAATTCCGGGGTTGATTACAGGATCTAAACCTGGTGAGCTTTTTACCATTCAAAATGTAGGAAACTTCGTAGCTCCTTATAAACCTGATGAAGATTATCATTCAACAGCTTCAGCAATAGAATATGCAGTATCAGTCTTAAAGGTAGATGATATAATAGTTTGCGGACATTCCCATTGCGGAGCTATCAAATCTCTCTATAAGGATTTAGATAAAGAGGTAGATTTAGTTCATACAAATAAATGGCTGGAGTTAGGTAATGAAGCCAAAAAAGTAGCACAATTAGTAGGAGGATCTGAGGAAGAAAAACTTATCAATACAGAAAAACTTTCTGCTATGTTTCAGTTAGAGAACTTATTGACATATCCTGCTGTAAAAAGAAGGGTTGATGAGGGTTCATTACACCTTCATGTATGGTATTACAAGATAGAAACAGGTGAGATAGAGTATTATGATGATATCAAAGGATCATTCATTCCTATGGACAACTAAATCTCCTTTGAAAAAATTGAAAAATATAATGGGCTGTCCGTTGGACAACCCATTTTTTAATATCTATTTTTTATAAATAATCTTTAGACGACTTCAATAGATCTAAGAAATATTTCCATACATTTTCAACAGAAGATATAGATAATTTTTCTTCTGGAGTATGAACGTCAAACATATTAGGACCAAATGAGATCATATCACAATCAGGTAATTTTTCACCTAATAATCCACACTCTAATCCTGCATGGATAGCTTTTATTCCAGCTTTTTTACCAGTTGATTTTTCATGAACTTCCAATGCCATATCCTGTAATTTTGAATTAGGATTAAATTTCCAAGCAGGATAAGTAGCTCCTTGTTCAAATTTAGCTCCTGTAACCATTGCAAGAGTCTCAACTTCCTTTGTTAGTAAAGCTTTAGCAGCGTCTACAGAACTTCTAATAGCTGATTGTAACACAACACCTGCATCTTCTGTAGTAAGGACACCTAAGTTAAGTGAAGTCTCAACTAACCCCTCTATATCCAAACTCATTCTTTGAACACCATTAGGGTATAAAAATAGAGTGTTGATAACTCTGTTAGTCGTCTCTAAATCCATCACCTTAGAAGTTTCTAAACCTTTTACCTCTGTTATACTAATCTTAACGCCTGCATCTGAAACTCTTAATTCCTCTACTATATCTTTAGCTACATCAGCTAAAATTTCATTTAAAGCTTTTATATCTTCTTTTGCTACAGAGATCAATGTATCTCCTTCACGAGGAATAGCATTAGTTTTTGATCCACCATTTATTTCTATTAGGTTAATAGTTAATTTATCAGATACAGCCTTTAATATTCTAGCCATGATCTTGTTTGAATTTCCTCTCTGTAATTGGATCTCCATTCCTGAATGACCACCAAATAACCCTCTAACACTGATATTAAAGAATGAATCCAATGTAGCCTCAGTATATGTTACAGGAATTGTAAGAGTCGTTCTATTACCACCTGAACAACTAACATAGATCTCTCCCTCTTCCTCAGTATCTATATTGAATAAATATTTACCATCTAATAAATTCCCATCTAAAGCAATAGCTCCAGACATCCCTGTTTCTTCATCAGAAGTAACTAATACTTCCAATTTTGGATGTGGAATATTATTTGAATCTAATACAGCCAATGCAAAAGCAACCGCTATACCATTATCAGCACCTAAGGTAGTACCCTTAGCTTTTATAAAATCTCCATCGATTAAAAGGTTTAACCCTTCGTTTTCAAAATCAAATTCAGTATCTAGATTCTTTTCCCAAACCATATCCATATGTCCTTGGATAATTATAGCCGGTATCTCCTCATATCCCGGAGTAGCATCTTTTTTAATAATTACATTAAGAGCCTCATCCTGGATAGTTTCTAATCCTCTAGATTTTCCAAAATTTGCTAAATATGCACTTATTTGTTCTTCATGCTTTGATCCTCTAGGAATAGCACTGATCTCCTCGAAAAAATTGAATACCTTTTCAGGCTTTAAACCAGATAAAACGTTCATACTTGTCTCCCCCCGTATATTTAAATTAATGTTGTTGCTATAAATTATCGATTAACTCCTCAAGCTCCTCTTTGTCCTTAATATTCAGATCATATCCTGACTCTAAAATCTTCAAAACATTGGATTCACAGCCTGTCATGGAATTTTTCAGTATTTTAATTAACATTCTTTTATAAAAATCCATATTTCCTCCTAATCTCTAAGGGCTAACGGCATTAAAATATAAGTATAGTTGTCGTTGTCCATCTCTTTTAAGATAAACATTGAACTGGCATTAGTAGCTCTTATAATTATATTTTTTTCTATATTATTTAAAAAATCTTCTATAAACTTTACATTTAAAGAAGATTTGAAGTTATCTCCTTCTTTGATTGTATCCAGCTTTTGCGTAGTTTTAGCACTTCCAGAAGATACCGATATCTTCAGTTTATTCCCATTAAAATCAAAATATGCACCATTTTTTGTTTCTTGATTTCTTTTAGCAATAGTAAGAACTTTTTTTAATGCTGATTTAAATTCTTTTAAATTCATCTCAATTGTTTTGCTAGAGTTCATACTTCCTAAAATAGCATTGTAATCAGGGAATGCTAAGTCTACCAGTCTAATAGAAAAAACTAATTTTTCAGATTTTACTCTCAATTGACTTCCATCGATAAAGAAGTTTAAAGTCTCCTTACTTCCTCTGAAGAGTTTGCTTAAAATAGTAGCTCCCTCTAAGGGGATAGATATCTCTTTATTCAACTTAGTTTCACTCTCTAAAACATAGTGAGTTAGTCTATATGAATCTGTAGTGATCAAATAAATTTTGTTGTCTTCTAATTTCATCCTAATAGTATTAATAGCCAAATTTTCTGGAGTCATAGAAGCTGAAAATGATACCTTATCAAAAGCTTCTACCAATGTATTTGCCTCAATATCTAATAGTGGCTCCCCACCTAATATATTTAATTTTGGATATTCATCACTATCTAAAGTTGTAAATTCAGCGTTATGGATAAATAACTTGTTTTCGGTAGCACTGACCTCTATCTCATCTTGGTTTAATAATTTTATGTATTCTAAAACCAATCCTATTTTAAAAACTACAATTCCTTCTTCTATAATTTCACCATTTAAATATGATTTTATAGTTGTTTCCAGTGTTGTTCCGGTAAATCTAATTTCGTTATTTTTTACCTCTAATTTAGCCCCTGATATTACAGGTCTTATGGAATTATCTTTAATCACTAAAGATAAGTCGCTCAGGTTGTGAATCAATTCGTTTCTATTGATTATGATTTTCATTTTTACCTCCAAAAATCCTTTATTTAAAATTTATAGTATATACACAATACATCTATAACTTTTTTTAAGGATTACATTCCTTGTATTCGTTACATTATACAACATCGACAGGTATTTTTCTATGATTAGGTATAAATTTTTAGTAATACTTATATATCTATCACTTTTTTGAATTTTTGACTCCCTTTAGTTGAAGAAAGATATGATAATTCACCTCCGTCTTCATTAAACAAAACATCTTGAATACCATCTATTAATAAAAATGATGAATTAGAATTTGTTGAAAAGATAAAAAAAGATCTAGATTTTTAAGTCTAGATCTAAGAAATTTTTAATTTAGCAACCCATTGTAGTATGAGAATTTAATTTATAACCAACTCCTCTGATAGTTTCAATAGATTCATTGAGTAATGGAATTTTAATCTTTAATCTTCTAATATATACATCTATAGTTCGATTCCCTTCAAAATATAATTCATCCCAAACATTTTTGTATATTTTTCTCCTTGTGAGAACTATATTTTTATTTTCTATAAAATGTAGAAGTAATTTAAATTCTGTTTTTGTCACTTTAATCATTTTACCCTCATATGTTATAGTTTGAGAATCTGGATCAATAATTATAGATTTATAAATATAAGAGTGTTGAGAGGTCATAAAATTTCTAGTTGCAGCCTTAATTCTTAATTTTAACTCCTCAGGGTTAAATGGTTTTTTTAAATAATCATCCGCACCATTTCTAAATCCTTCCACCACATCTTCGGCGTTAGTTTTTGAAGTAAGGATTATAATATAAGGAGTTCCATAAACTTTAGGATTAGCTTTTATCTTTCCAGCAATCTCATAACCATTCATGTCAGGAAGATTTATATCTAAAAGTATAAAATCAATGGGGTTATTAGCTAAATGAGTTAATCCAGTAGTTCCAGATGAAAAGCCCGAAACGCTATAACCCTCTTTTTTTAAAATTGATACTAATAATTGTCTAGTTGACATGCTATCTTCTAAGACTAAAACATTCATTTTTTCACCTCTTTTAATTGATAATTGATTATTTTTATAAGTTCCACTCCTTCTAAATATAGAGGTTCAATATCTTCTATACTTAAGTTCTGAGTTCCGATTTTTTTAAAAATTTCAACAATTTTTTCTGTTCTTAAATCTCCTAGTATTCCTCTAATTTTATGTGATAAAATTTTTATTTGATCAATGTCTCTATTGTTTATAGCTGTTTTTAGGTCCTCTAAAACATTTTTATAAGAGTCTAAATATGTAGTCACAAGAATTGAAAAAATATCAATTCCATAAAGAGTTTCTAAAAACTTAATATCAATCAAGTCATTTGAAAAGTATTTAGTAGCTAAAGCTCTTAACTCTTCAAAGATAATTGGCTTAGAGATATAATCATCCATTTCATGAGATAAACATTTTTCTTTATAACCAGTATATACATGTGCAGTTATTGCAATAATAGGAAGGTTATATTTCTTCCCTCTTATAATTGAAGTAAGTTCAAAACCATTAATTTTAGGAAGTTGAATATCCATAAATATTACATTAAAATCTTGAGAATCATCTAAATATTTGAGAGCTTCATCTGCATTCTCAGCATGTATAGCAACAATCCCTAATTCTTTAAGATAATGGGTCAGCACTTGTGCATTTATAAGGTTATCCTCTACAATAAGAGCTTTTTTATTCAAATTAATCTGATTTTGTTTATAACTTTTAATTTTAACTTGTTTGGATTCTAATAAATCCGTTTGAAATAATGGGGTTCTAAAAGAATAATTTATTTTTAGTGATTCAAAAAAGCTTAAATTTTTATACGATTCAGTTAAAATTTTAATTTTATTATAGTTATTTTGAGAAATAACCTTTAAAAAATAATCTCTATATTTCATAAAAAGTGTTTCTGAGATAATAAACTTGATATTTGGGTCGATAATAATATCTTCAAAAAGTTCCTGAAATTCATCAAAATCAGAAAAGTTCATATAGGAAATATTATAACAAGTCAGCATTTTATTTATATGCTTGGTTACGATTTTATCAGTTTCAAGAATAATACAAGTATTTTTAGTATCAAATATATACTTCTTAGAATTAGTGACTTCTAATTCTAGAGTAAAATAAAACAAACTTCCCTTTCCAAGGATACTTTTGAAACGGATATCACTTCCCATAGAAAGTAAAAATTTTTTTGAAATACTCAATCCTAAGCCAGTACCACCATATTTTCTAGTGTAAGAATCGTCTAATTGAGTAAAGCTTTCGAATAACCTATCTTTCTTTTCTTGAGAAATACCGATTCCAGTATCGATTACAGAAAAAATAATCTTACATTTGTTAGGAGGAATATTTTTCAACACTCTAACCTTAATAATTATTTCTCCATTAGGAGTAAATTTTATTGCATTATTTATTAAATTTATTAAAATTTGCTTTATTTTTAAATAATCACCTTTAACTTTACCTGGAATATTCTTATCGAAATAAAAACAGAGTTGTATGTTTTTTTCTTGGATAGAGTTTGAAAAAAGCTCACTAATTTCTTTTGATAACCGAATAATATTAAAACTTGTTTCTGAAAGAATAGTTTTTTTTGCTTCAATTTTACTAAAATCTAAAATCTCATTAACGATGTGTAAAAGGTGTTTTGCACTAGTTTCAATTATATTTAATTTGACCTTAGTACTGGTATTCCCTCCAAGAAGATCATCCTTTACTATATCAGTCATACCAATTATTTCATTTAATGGAGTTCTGATTTCATGGCTCATATTTGCTAAAAATTTTCCTTTTATCTCATTATTTTTATCAGCTTCCGTTTTTAAAAATTTTAATTCTTTTATTAATGATTTCCATTTTATTAAAATAAAAATCGAAAGGCTCAGAAAAATTATCAAGATAAAAAATGAGAAATTAATAAGGTTCGTTTTGTTAACAAGAATAAAGAAATCATTTTGATTAAAAAACTCAACACGTTCTAGAAGGTTCCGATGAAAGATACGATATCGATTTAAATGCTCGTCATTAAAAGAATAAAAAGAACTGAAAAGTCTAACATCATTATCTTGAAAATTAAAAGTATTATTATTTAGTATATTTATTATCTGTTGGCCTTTCATGAAAAAATCTTCTCTAAAAACTACAGAATAGTCATCTTTGAGGGGTAGATTAAAGGCATAAACAGGGTTATTCAGAGATGTTATCTTATTCATAATACCTTTATCTGTAACTTCTTTAACTAATAAAAGTCCATCTTTAGAAGTTAATAGATCGAGTAATGATAACCCAATACGATCTTCTAAATATATAATTTCAAATTCCACATGAGGATACTTTTTCTTTAGTTGAATTAATTCATAGAAACTGATTTCTTGGATATATAATTTTTTTATATATGGTTGAATTCGAATAATATTGTCGATAAAATACTCAATATTGTTTTCAGAGACATTTACAAACGATTTAATAGAACTTCTACTAGTAATAGTAATATATTTACTTTTTTTAAAGACCTTTTCAAATTTATAAGTCCCAAATGGATTAACATTAATAACATAGTCAAATTGAATATTTTTATATTTTAAAAGTAGGAACTGGTGTATTTTTTTTTTATATTCTTTAGTTGAATTAAAATCAAAATCGAGATATTCAATATAAAGCTTTTGATCTTTATTTTGATTTGATATAACTCCTTCTATAATTTGATCACTTTCATATGTACCTTTTGAATGATAATTAAGAACTAAAATATCTTGTCCATAGGTAGATAAACTAAGAATTAAAAAAACAAAAACAAGTATTTTTTTCGCCATTTTACGACTCCTTTAGTTAAAATTGTAAAAAAAAATAACAAAATGTTTAATTTTGAAAAAAATTAACACTCTGTTAACATTTTATATTCTATAATTATATCACAATATAATGCGAATAATACATTGCATTAAATAAAATAATTTGGAGGAGGAAATATGAAATCAAAAATTTTAAAAGTATTAGGAACTATGTCATTGCTTGTAGCTTTTATGGCATGTGGACAAGAGAAAGAGGCTGAAAAGGTAGAGAGTTACCCAAGTAAAAATATAAATGTAATTGTTGCCTACAAAGCTGGTGGGGGTACTGATATTGGTGCAAGAATATTAATGAAAGAAGCCGCAAGTGAATTTGAAAAACCTTTAGTAATAATAAATAGACCAGGTGCAGATGGACAACTTGGATTTACAGAACTATCTAAAGCAAAACCTGATGGATATACGATAGGATTTATTAACTTACCTAACTATGTTTCAATTTCATTAACAAGAAATGCTCAATTTGATAAAGATAGTATAATCCCAATTATTAACTATGTTTATGACCAGGGAGTGTTTGTAGTTAGAGGAGATAGTAAGTGGAATACAATAGAAGAATTTGTAAATGATGCCAAAGAAAATGTTAATAAATTAACAATATCAAACAATGGTACTGGTGCTTCTAATCATATTGGAGCAGCAGAGTTTTCAAACCAAGCAGGAATAGAAGTAAAACATATTCCGTTTGGTGGATCATCAGACATGTTAGCAGCTCTTAGAGGTGGGCATGTTGATGCAACTGTAGCAAAAATTTCTGAAGTAACAAGTCTTGTAAAGTCAGGAGAATTAAGAATATTAGCTTCATTTACAGATAAAAGGTTAGAAACTTTTAAAGAAGTTCCTACATTAACTGAAAAAGGATATGAAGTTATATTTGGTTCTGCAAGAGGGTTAGCAGCTCCTAAAGGAACTTCAGATGAAGTAATAAAAGTATTACATGACAAGTTTAAAACTTCAATGGAATCAAAAGAACATATAGAAGCAGCTAAAACAGCTAATCTTCCTATCTATTATATGGGAAGTCAAGAATATAGAGAATTTATTGATAACCAAGAAAAATCTTTAAAAGTTTCTTTAGAAGAATTAGGATTTATTAAGAAAAAGTAAGTTTAAAAGGAGTAATTAAATGGAAAAAAAAGGAAGTTTATTATTATGTGCCATCTTCTTGATAATTTCAACTGTATATGCTTATTCTCTTAAGAGCTTATCTGCGGAAGATGCAATGTACCCTAAATTTGTCACATATATGTTGTTAGGATTGACAATCATGTTAATATTAGAAGTTTTACTTTCAAAGGGAGAAGAATTTAAAGTTAAATTATTTGAAGAATTTGCAGCTACACAATTTTTTACTGTATTTATAGTAGGCATATCATATATAGTTTTAATAAATATACTTGGATATTTTATTTCCACTTTACTGTTTATGATTATTACTCTAATATTGTTAAAGAATAAGAAAAAAATATCTATAATTGTTACACTTGTATTTTGTACTTTTCTATTTGTAATATTTAAATTATTTTTAGGAGTGCCAGTACCTGCAGGAGTTATTTTTTAAAAGAAGGAGTAAATGATGAGTGAAATTATACATGGTTTTTTAAACGCAGTAATGCCTATTAACCTACTTGCATCACTATTAAGTGTAGCAGTAGGAATAATGATAGGATCATTACCAGGATTATCAGCAGCAATGGGTGTTGCATTATTAATCCCACTAACATTTGGGATGAGCACAGAAACAGGATTAATAGCTCTGGCAGGAGTATATTGTGGAGCAGTATTTGGAGGATCAATATCAGCTATATTAATCCATACTCCAGGGACTTCGTCAGCAGCAGCAACAGCCTTAGACGGTTATCAACTAACTTTAAAAGGTAAAGCAAAAAAGGCTTTAAATACAGCTGTTATAAGTTCATTTGGTGGCGCTATGATGAGTGCTATAGCATTATATATGTTTGCACCACCTCTAGCTAAATTAGCATTAAAATTTGGTCCAGCAGAAAACTTTTGGCTTTCAATATTCGGACTTACAATTATAGCGGGAGTTAGTTCTAAGTCGGTAATCAAAGGATTACTTTCTGGTGCATTTGGATTGGCATTATCGACTATTGGAATGGACCCAATGAGTGGAACTGCTAGATTTACTATGGATTCTATCTATCTTTTAGATGGCTTACCTTTTACTGCTACTTTAATAGGATTATTTTCAATGTCACAAGTTTTTATACTTTCAGAAAAAAAACTAAAGAAATCATTGAGAAAACTAGTAGATGACGGGGATGAAGAGGGAATTTCATTAAAAGAATTAAAGATGTTATTACCAACAATATTAAGATCGGGTGTAATAGGAAGTGTTGTAGGAATATTACCAGGAGCTGGTGGAACAATAGCAGCATTTATAGGGTACGATACAGCAAAAAAAATGTCTAAGAACAAAGATCAATTTGGGAAAGGATGTATAGAAGGAGTGGCAGGACCAGAAGCAGCCAATAATGCTGTAACAGGCGGATCATTAATACCTACTTTAACTCTAGGAATCCCCGGAAATTCAGTTACTGCAGTATTAATGGGTGGACTTATAATTAAAGGGTTACAACCAGGACCAGATTTATTTACCGTTCATGGGAAAATTACTTATACTTTTTTCGCAGGTTTTATAGTAGTTAATATATTTATGCTTTTATTAGGTTTATTTGCTTCTAAACATTTTGCAAAAATATCAAAAGTACCAAACAGTGTATTAATTCCTATTATATTTGCTCTAAGTGTAATAGGTTCATATGCTATTAAGAATTCAATGTTTGATGTAGCTATCATGTTTGTATTTGGTATAATTGGATATTTTGTAAAAAAATTCGGATTAAATGCCGCTGCAATAGTATTGGCTTTAATAATTGGGCCAATAGGAGAAGAAGGGTTGAGAAGAGTTACTTTGATGTATCCAGATAATGTTATGGGACAGCTTTTCAGTAGTCCAATAAGCATAGTTCTTATAACTGTAAGTTTATTATCATTAGCATCACCAATAGTGATGGGAATATTAGAAAGACGCAGCAATAGATAGCAATTATTAAAAGAAGTTTTGTAAAATAATAATTACAAAACTTCTTTTTTATACATATTTAGAAAATAAAATAAAATTATATTTTGATTAATTTGAGTAAGAGGTGATATTGTGGAATTTGTAACAACAATATACGGAATGAGCTTGTCTGAATTTATGATTAGATTATTTATAGCTTGTATCATAGGTGGATTATTTGGACTGGAAAGAAAAAATAGAGGAAAACCTGCAGGGATAAAAACAAATATGCTAGCTTGTGTAGGAGCTGCAATTGTGGCAATAATTCAACTGATGATATCTAATAAAACTGGAATGTCAGGAATAGAAGTCGGAAGTGCTAAAGCAGATCCTACAAGGATGACCGCTCAGGTAATCTCAGGTTTAGGATTTTTAGGTGCTGGTGTGATAATGACGGGAGGAGATAAGGTAAGAGGGCTAACTACAGCAGCTACATTATGGCTTGTTGCAGTATTAGGAATTGGTATAGGCTATGGTTTTTATTACTTTATAATACCAGCGGCAGCTATGATTTTACTGTTATCTTATCTAATAAAGCAAATTGAAATAATTTTTATAGATAAAAGAAAGATAAAGAAGATAATTTTAGAATATAAGCAATGTGCTGACCTTGAAGGGATAATTAAAGATATAACTAAAGAGAAAGAAATTAAGATATTAATAGATAAGAAAATAAGTGAGGTTGACTTCGGTGAGCATATAGTGATAAAAAAAGTAATCCATTTTTCTTTACCGAGGTATGTAAGCTCTAAATATTTTTTTAATATTATCAAAAAATTTGAAGGGGTAACAGAACTCACCAGAATAAATTAAATAATACGGTACCCATAAATAGTTTATGAATTTACATCCTAAAATGACATTTTAATATAATCTCTCAAAACACTGTTTTATATAGTTTAAATTGACTAAATTGTTGTTCTTTAATATGGTAATTATCTTTAGGAGGTTATGGACAACTACCTATCAAAGGTAAGGTATTGGGTTCCTTAGGTTTAATACTATATAAACTAAAATTAGAAAATATTAGTTTATATAGTCATGAGGTTGCATGGGAAGATATGGTATATTTTAAAATCTATTAAAAATTATGATGTTGTAGAGACTGATACTAATTGATATAAAAAAGCTAGATTCAAATGAAATTAAAAGGAGGATGAGGGTGTCCAGAAAAGTCTGCAAATAGAAAAAAGATTCCTATGATAATTTTTAATACGATAAAAATTTATGAGTTTTCATTAATTTAAGTATAAGTTCTAAATTTTAGCATGTCAAGTAAGCCTTTAAGAAAAGGCTTCTTGGCATATTTTTTTACTTTATTCTGGGATTCTATCAGCATACATTATTGATAATTCTCCATAGACTTTGCCCCAATTTCTAAGAGGATAAGCCCATTTTTTAGTAGCTACTTGAGTTGCTAAATACAATGCTTTGAGTAGTGAAGTATCTGAAGGAAAAACACTTCTTTGACGATTTAGGCGCTTGTAAGTACTGTTTAAGCTTTCTATTGCGTTAGTGGTATAAATTACCTTTCTTACTTCTGAAGAAAACTTAAAAATTGGCGTTAATACATCCCAATTGCTATTCCAACTCTTCATAGAGTTAGTATAAAATTTATTCCATTTATCTGTAACTTCAACCATTAATTCATATCCTCTTTCTTCAGAAGGAGCGGTATATATTCTTTTAGGTCTTTCGCGTATTCTTTTCTATCTTTATACAACACATATTTAAGAGTATTTCTGACTTAATGTACAATACATCTTTGATATTCTGTTTCTGGAAATGCCACTGAGATGCTTTCTTTTATCCCAGATAATCCATCTGCTCACATTATCAAAATGTCCTTAACTCCTCGATTTTTAAGTTCATTTAGAATACCTAACCAATATTTACTGCTTTCATTCTGTCCAATATATAGCCCTAAAACTTCTTTATAGCCGTCTTGGTTTATTCTCAAGACAACATAGGCAGCTAACTTTCGGATCATTCATCTCTAACAGAGAAGTGAACCGCATCAATAAAACAATAGGGTACAAAGTACTCAAGGGTCTATTCTGCCATTCCACAATATCAGGTAATATTTTATTTGTAACATTAGAAACAAAACTTTGACTAATTTCAAACCCATAAATATCTTCAATTTGTTCCGAGATTTGATTAGTAGTAAGACCACACGCATACATAGCAATGATTTTTTCATCAATTTGTGATATTTCCTTTTGCCTCTTGGGAACAATTTTAGGATCAAAAGAGCTTTCACGATCTTGAGGAACAGATAAATCATTTCGTTTTCTTTTCACCATAAAAAATAGCCTCCTTTAGTAATATTATTACCACAGGAAGCTACTTCTTCATATTTTATTTACAGACTTTTTTGGATAGTCCCAGGAGGATCACAATTCCATCCTCCTACAATTAATAATCTATAGTATCTTTCAAATATTTACCAAAGCATACTCCGCTGCCCAATTCATCTTTAAATTCATGTATATCATTCCCATCTATTTTTATCGAATATAACCCCTTGTCTTCTCTATATTTAAATTTTTCATTTGGAGAGGAATATTTTTCTTTAGGAATTTCAAACAGATATAATTTATTTCTTTCCCTATCATTTAAGAGTAAATTTAATATTTTTCCAAATTTTTTTGGAGTTGGCTCAACCCACCATTCCCCTGTTGTTTTATTTCTATTTGAAAAAATAACATCCCTAGACTTTAATCCTTTATTTTTTTCTCTATTAACTATTTCTATAGCTTTACATTTTTTTATTTTCCCATCTGATTTTTCAACATTTAAACCTTCTATATTTGACAATTCTTCTAATTTTTCTATTTTTATTTCAACTGTTTCCACTTCATTCTTTAATCTAACAAATTGTCTCTCTACTCTCTTGAGTTCATTTTTTTTAACCTTTAATATCTCTGTCAATTCTTTTATTTCTTCTGCAAACATAATTCCTCCCTAAGAATCCCTTTCATACTTAGATTATATCACATTAATTAAATTAAGCTTAAAAATTAATTAAGCTAGTTTTTTTGAAAATGAGGGAAATAGCCGTTAAACCATAGCCATAATGTTTTGCTCAGTTATTTTTTTATTTTAAAGGCATATAGCTTTCACAATAATTATAATGCTAAGAGCGATATATAAATTAAGTTCCACAACTTCTTACCCCATTTTTTATACAATCTATAAATATGCTCCTAAAAAATAAATATTTTTTTGTCTGTCTAAAGCCTTTTAATCTTCCAATTCCTACCTTTTGGTAACTACACCACCAAAAAGTGCCTTCTTTTTTTTCTAAAAATTTTAATATATACTAGTCACATGTAAAAAATATTAAATAATTTCAGGAGGAAACAAATATGCAAAGATTTACAATACCAAGAGACCTATATTTCGGAGAGGACGCATTATCACATTTAAACACAATTAAAGGAACTAAAGCCTTTATCGTTATAGGATCACAAAGATTAGTTAATGACGGGACAGTACCTGCTGCTGTTGAATATTTAAAAGCAGCTGGAATAGAGAGTGAATTATTCGTAGGTGTAGAAAATGACCCCTCAGTAGCCACTGTTATGAAAGGTGTAGAAGCTATGAACAAATTTCAACCAGATGTAATTATAGGAATCGGTGGAGGATCACCGATAGATGCTGCAAAAGCTATGTGGATCTTCTATGAGCACCCGACATTCACATTTGAAGAAGCTGCAAAACCATTTAACTTACCGGAATTAAGAAACAAAGCTAAGTTTATAGCAGTTCCTACAACAAGTGGTACAGCTACAGAAGTTACATCATTTGCTGTAATCACAGACAATGAAACTAATATCAAATATCCAATCGCAGACTACAACATCACTCCAGATGTGGCTATTGTAGATACTAACTTAGTACAGACAATGCCTAAGGGATTAGTTGCTAACACAGGAATGGATGCATTAACTCATGCACTAGAAGCTTATGTTTCTAAAGCTAGAAATCCATTTACAGATGCACTTGCAATGAAATCTATTGAGATGATCGCAGATACTTTAATCAACTCTTACAATGGAGAAGACCAACCTAGAAAAGATATGCATATTGCACAAAACTTAGCAGGAATGGCATTCTCAAACGCTATCCTTGGTATAGTTCATTCAATGGCTCATAAGACTGGTAAAGTTTTAAATATTGCCCATGGATTAGCTAATGCAATCTATCTTTCTTATGCTATTGAATTCAATGCAAAAGATAAAGTTGGAAAAGCACAATATGCCCATGCAGCCAAGACAATAGGATTAGCTGGAAACAATGAAACTGAATTAGTTGAATCATTGGTAAACTTAGTTAAAGAATTAAGAGAACAAATGAATATGCCTCATTCATTAAAAGAATTTGGAATAGAAGAGGAGTTCTTCTTAGCAAACTTAGATGAGATCGCTAGAACATCTGTCGCGGATCCATGTACAGGTACAAACCCAAGGGAGATATCTGTAGAAGAGATGAAAAACTTATTCAAAGCCGTTTATTACGGTGAAAAAGTAACATTCTAAAAAATTCATAGAAAAAGGCTGACTGTTCAGTTAGCCTTTTTTCTTTGTTCAATTTATAAAAAAAATTAATTATATATATATTTAAAAAGGAGTCGAAAAAAATGATGAAAAAAGTATGCATAGTTTATAACGAGAATAAAAAAGAAGCTCTTGGTTTTTATGAGAAAACCGTAGCATATTTTAAGAAAAATGGAGTTACGGTATGTCCTATAGAAGAAGTAAAAAGTTGTGATTTTGCAGTAGTAATAGGAGGGGATGGTACCCTTTTAAGAGCAGGGAAGAAACTAATTGTTAACAGTGATATTTTTGTAATAGCTGTGAATATGGGAAACCTCGGATTCCTTACCGAAATAAAAGTTCAGGAAGCTTTTGAAATATACGAACAGGTCCTTAAAGGAGACTATGAATTAGAAGAAAGACGTGTAATGGAAATAACTATGGGAACAAAGACCCTTTCAGCAATCAACGAGGTAGTTATTTCTAAAGGAGGTCTCCTTACTAAATTAGTGAAAATAGGAGTATATTCCAATGGAGATCTTATGAACACCTTTAGAGCTGACGGTGTTATTATCGCTACACCTACAGGTTCTACAGGATACTCCCTTTCAGCAGGGGGCCCAATCATAAAACCCACATTAAATGCAATGGTTGTGACTCCAATTGCTCCACATAATTTAAGTCTCAGACCTGTAGTTATAGACGGAACTGAGGAATTAGTTTGTTCTATTAAAGATTTAGACGGAGAAGGGTATCTTACAGTTGATGGAGAACAAATTTGTAAAATATCCCCCGAAAACAAAATAAAGATAAAATATTCAGATAAAACTTTAAAATTAGTCTTACCAAAAAATAGAGATTATTATGATATATTGAGAGAAAAACTTAAGTGGGGAAACAAGCTTTATTAAGAAAATTACTAATTGGAGATCCTATACTAACTAAAGTATAAAGGTTAAAATCTTTAATGTCAGTTTTTAAGATAAAATAATCAAAAAAAATACAATTTTCTAAAAAAAACTTCCATATATTAAAAAAAAAAAGTATAATATTATGTACAAAAAAAAGAAATGATAGCATTTATATAAACTATAAGAATTGGAGGAGTGGGATGAAAAAAGTACTAGTGATTAATACAGGTGGAACCATTGGGATGGTTCATATTGAGAAAGGTAATCCATTGAGTCCGTTAAAACCCGCAGAAGATTGGAATGAGATTGCGGCAAATTATCCACTTTTAAATAATTTTGATACTGGATATATTCAGGTAAAAGAACTTATCGATTCTTCAGATATGAATCCAAACATTTGGATTGAAATAGCTCAAATAATAGAAAAAAATTATGATAGATATTGTGGCTTTGTTGTTTTACATGGAACCGACACCATGGCTTTTACAGCTTCAGCCCTCTCATTTATGCTGAATAACTTAAGTAAACCTGTGATCTTAACTGGATCTCAAGTACCTCTTGAAAACCCTAGAAGTGACGCTCTTCAAAACTTAGTAACAGCTATTCAAATAGCAGGATCGGACCTATATAACATTAGTTTAGTACCAGAAGTATCTATATTTTTTAGAGATCATCTTCTCAGAGGAAACAGATCTAGAAAATTAGACGCAAGTAACTACTATGGTTTTTCTACTCCTAACTATCCAAATTTAGGAGTAGCAGGATCAGATATAAAGATAGATTGTTCAAAAATTAGAAAACCATCGGAAAAAGATTTCTTTGTAGACTATTCAATGGATACAAATGTATTAGTGTTTGATATTTTTCCGGGATTCAATCCCGAGATATTAAAAAAAATATTTAAAACTAATGATATAAAAGGACTCATCTTAAAAACCTATGGAAATGGAAATGCTCCTACCAGTGATGCATTTGTTTCTGTTATTGAAGAAATCATAGATTCAGGTGTTACCGTTGTAAATATCAGTCAATGCCCTACTGGGATGGTTAAAATGGGTCTCTATGATGCCAGTACAAGGCTTTTAGATGCAGGTGTAGTCAGTGGTATGGATCTTACCCCAGAAGCAGCTATTGCCAAGCTTATGCACCTTTTAGGTAAGGGAATGGATAGTAAGTCTATTGGAGAAGCTATCCAACTTGATATCTGCGGAGAACAAAGCTTGGATCTCCTTGCTCATCGGCTGGATAATGCCAATGAAGGAGTTACTTCAAAATCATTTGAGATAGCTCTTTCAAAGGAAATAGATCCCTCGAAGATAAAAAGAACTAGGTTTAGAGTTAGAAATATAAGTTCTTCCGATCCAATAAATCTAAGTGTAAGTATTAAAGGAGATACTGAGTTACCTCTAAAAAATTCTATAAAAACTCTAAATAGAGATGGAGAAATAGCTGATTTTTTAATTAGTTTCGATCATTCTACCGCTCAAATTTTAGAAAAAGGCACAAAAATTTATTTCAATATTGAATCCCAAAGAAAAATTTCTTGGGACAGGGTAGTCTTTGAAATTTTTATAGACAAGTATTAGGTAAAAAGTAAAAAGTGATAGGTTGAGCATACGTATACTCAACCTATCACTTTTTTTATCATTCGAAAAATTATAAATTAATTCTAAAAATTTTAGTGTGACTTATTTAGATGCAACACCATGTTGCTTTTTTATTCTTCTTCATCTACCTCATAACTTATTCTGCTGGTCACACTACCATCTTTTCCATAGGAAACTGCATCTCCAACCATAACGTCATCTTTAAATCGAACTTCAAATTTAATAGCTGAATTTTCATAATATTCAGTTAGCATCCCATTCAATCTTCCCTGACTGTAATTTTCTACTATTTTTTTATTCCCATTTGAATAATACTGATATTTTGTACCATCTAACTTATTTTCAATGAAATTCATCTTTGATCTCAAATTACCATCTTCATAATAAAATAAAAATTCTCCATGGAATTTCCCATCTTTAAAAGTTCCAAAAGCCTTTTCATGTTTTTTTTCATAATAAGACCTAGCTTCACCTGTATAGAGTTTTTCATTTTTATAATAAAGGCCGTCTTTCACCTTTAAGTTGTTAAATTTTGTTTCTTTCGTAAAAAAATCAAGGCTGGTACACCCTCCCAAAATTAATAATATCAGAATAATCATAGATTGTTTTAACTTCATATTCCACCTCCCTGTTTATTATACAGTTTTTAAAAAATTATTTCTAGAAGAATTTAAAGTTGAATTTATTTATTTTTTCAACTATACTTATAATAAAGAAAAAATATGGAGGAGCCTATGAGTTTATTTGGAATTAAAGAAAAAGAGAAAATTGCTGAGTTAAATATACTGATCGATAGCCTGCAAAAAGAAATAATCAAAAATAAGACCAAAGAGGATGACTTACTAAACATCATCCAAGAAAAAGAGAAAAAAATAGAGAAAATATCCAAATCTCCTCATGATAGACAATTTGAAAAAATCACCTTAGAGTTTGATAAGGTAACAAAAGAAAATACAGATCTAAAAAATTCAAATAAAATTTTTAAATTAGAAAATATGAAATTAATTACTGAAAACCATGAAATCATTGAAAAAATAACAGAAATAGAAAAAATGGCAGATAGTTTAAGGGAAGAAAACAAGATTTTAAAACAATCTAAAGAACCCAAAATTGTTAGAGAAGAACCTCGATATAGAGTTTTAATTAAAGACCTTTATTCAGCTAGAAAACATGACGAATTTAAGAAAATCTGTGACAATTCAAGTTACATATATGTAACTGAATTAGAAAATTTAAATTTTGAAAAATTAATAGCAGATGGGATCTCTAAAACAAAAATAAATAATGCTGAAAATGAATACATCAAATTTAAAAATGGTGAATTTAGTTCCGATATAGAGGAATACTTAATCTACGGACACAAAGTATCCAAGGTATTTTTTAGATATAGAAGTTTTGTTTCCTACTTAACAGAAATAGGAATAAAGTTTATCTACCAACTAGAAAACTTTGATTTTGAACTTTTAAAAGGGGAAAACTTTACCCCTACACAGGTCGAAAAATTAAAAGAAAAGATAGCTGAATATAATGAATTAAGAAAAAAATAATTTTTTATTGGGGGGACATATGAAAAAAAGTTTTGCAAGCGACAACTACAGCGGGGTACATCCTAATATTATGAAAAGCTTAATCAACGCCAATAGTGGTCATCAATCTCCATATGGAGGAGATGAATATACCACAAAGGCTAAGGAAAAGTTCAATGAAATATTTGGGCCGGTAGAAACCCTATTTGTATACAACGGAACTGCATCAAATGTTTTTGCCTTAGATATAATGAAGGAGATAGGCAGCGCTATTATCTGTCCTGAGACTGCTCATATATTCACAGATGAGACCGGCTCCACAGCTAAGGTTACTGGAATGCAGATGTTGACTGTCCCTACTACAGACGGAAAATTAGACATAGAAAAAGCTAAAAAATATCTATTATTTAAAGATACTTTTCATAGACCCAGCCCCTCGATTATATCAATCAGTCAGGCCACAGAAAATGGAACTATCTATACTTTAGACGAGATCAGAGAGATCTCTAATTTTGCTAAAAAACATGGTATGTATCTTCACATGGATGGTGCCAGAATATCTAATGCAGTAGTGGCTATGGGGTGTTCATTGGAGGAGATGACAAGAGGATGCGGAGTAGACGTTCTTTCTTTTGGAGGCACTAAAAACGGTATTATGTTTGGAGAAGCTTTGGTTATCTTTAATGAAAAACTAAAAGACAAAGTAAAAGAATTTGAATACCTCAGAAAACAAAATTTACAGCTTCATTCAAAGATGAGATATATTTCGGCTCAATACCTAACTCTTTTAGAAGATAACCTTTGGTATGAAAATGCCAAAGTTGGAAATGAGATGGCAAAATATCTAGAAAGTGAACTCCTAAAAATTGATATTTCTATAACCAATGAGGTCAGAGGAAATACTGTTTTTGCAATTTTACCGGAAAAAATTATAGAACCCTTACAGGAGTTTTGTTATTTCTATGTCTGGGATCCTAATACTTCAGAGGTCAGGTTCGTTATGTCCTTTGATATCCTAAAGGAAGACATAGACCTTTTCATAAAAAAAATAAAAGAATTAATAAGTAAATAAATTAATAAAAATAGGAGGAAAGCTCATATGAGCTTTCCTCCTATTTATTTATACTAAACTACTATGCTAAACTATCATCTGCTACATGATATTGAGGATCTTCAAATACATTTACCTCTATTATTTCCTCTGCATTTTTTAACAATACTAAACAATCTGGACTTAGATGTTTTAAATGAATTTTTTTTCCTAATTCACTATATTTTTCTGTGATAGCATTTATCGCCTCAATGGCAGAATGATCACTTATATGGGAGTTAGCAAAATCAATATATACTTCTTTTGGATCTTCCTTTGGAGTAAATATCTCCTTGAAACTTACTGCAGAACCAAAAAACAACGGTCCATCTAATCTATATATTTTTACACCATCTTCTCTAACCTCAATTCTAGCACCAATTTTTTTACCTTTTTCCCAGGCAAAAATTAACGCTGATATGATAACACCAATAATTACTGCAAGTGCTAAATCATGCAGAACAGTAATAACTGCAACAATCAATATTATAACAATATCTTTTGTTGGAACTTTTTTTCTTAACTTTAAACTATCCCAGGCAAAAGTTTCTATAACTACCATAAACATTACTCCTACAAGAGCTGCTAATGGAATAATTTCTATTATTTTAGAACCGAATAAAACAAATGATAAAAGTGATAACGCTGTGGCAATTCCTGAAAGTCTACCTCTACCATTACTGGTAATATTAACAATTGACTGACCGATCATAGCACAACCACCGGTACCACCCATAAATCCATTGAGGAGGTTTCCTATTCCCTGTCCAATACATTCACGATTTCCCTGTCCTCTGGTATCTGTAAGATCATCAACTAGTGAAAGTGTCAACAATGATTCAATAAGTCCAACCAATGCAGCTGTTACTGCAAATGGAACTATGATCTCTAAAGTTTCAAGGTTGATTGGCAGGTTAGGAATATGAAATTGCGGTAATCCGCCAGATATTCCACCCTTTGCAAATTCTTTAACATTAGGCATGTGAATCCCTACTTTATTCAGCCACATAGCTAAACCAGTAGTTACTACTATTCCCACAAGAGATGCCGGTATAGCCTTTGTAAATTTTGGTAAAAAATGAACTATTGCCATAGTTAATAATACTAAAGCTACCATTACATACAACTGTGCCCCTTGCATTAATTTCCCATCAACTTTAAATTGATTTAATTGAGCTAGGAAGATTACGATGGCTAAACCATTTACAAATCCTAAAATTACTGGATGAGGAATCATACGTGCAAATTTCCCTAATTTAAATACACCTGTTAGTATTTGTATTAACCCCATCAATACCACTGTGGCAAATAGATATTCTACCCCATGTCTGGCAACTAGAGCTACAAAAACTACAGCTACACTTCCTGCTGCTCCAGAGATCATCCCAGGTCGTCCCCCAAATATTGCAGCACAAAGACCGATGATAACCGATGCATGAAGACCTATTAATGGATCGATTCCAGCTACAAAAGCAAAAGCTATAACTTCTGGAACCAGAGCTAAAGCTACTGTAATACCTGCAAGAACTTCATTCTTGAGGTTTATATTACGAATTATTGATATCATTTTTCCTCCCTATTTTTTAAAAACATATAATTTTATATACAAACAGCATTGTATCATTTTCTTTAAACTTTTACAACTTTTCTTAGATAAATCTTAGGAATTTAAACCTTATAAAAAAATAGGGTAGATAAATCTACCCTATCCCTAATTATCTGTTGTAATTATTTACGATTATTTCCTTAACTACATTATGAATATTCTTTAAACCTTCTCTATCATAATTTTTGGTATCCACTACCTTCCCAATGATCAATTTGACATTTTTATTTTTAAACATCTTAACACTCTTTTTATTTTGAATATCATATGTTCCTTTTAATGTGATTGGTATAATCTTTGCCTTAGAGTCAATGGCCACTTTAAACCCACCATTTTTAAATTCTCCTATCTCTCCAGTATCAGATCTAGTTCCTTCTGGAAAAACCAGCATAGGATAACCATCTTTAATAAATTTCACAGATTTTCTTATAGCTTTAATCCCTTCTCTAGGATTTTTTCTGTCTATAAATATGGAGTTAGTAATTGGTATCCAAGTTTTAAAAAACATCCAAGTTTCCATCTCTTTTTTAGCCATAAATCCGGGTACAAAAGGGAAATAGCCTTGAATAGCAGGAATATCTATATTACTTTGATGGTTGGATATTAAAACCATAGGTTCATCCATAGAAAGACTTTTAAACTCATCCTCGTCTTCATAGACCACTTCTACTTTAGAATTAGTCCTCTCAATAATTCCCCTTCCAAATCCTCTAAATAAATCTCTAGCATAAAAAACACGATCTTTTTCATCATCTATTTTTTTCACCTTAGACAATTTAAATATGTTCAGTTTTAAAAAGTATAAAAATCCAAATAATGTTACTCTTAATAATGTCATCGCTTTCCTCCTAGCTTTTAAATTACACCTGTCATCTTAACATCTTAAGCCAGTAAAGTCAACGGATATAAGTTTTTTTTACATTATAGGTGAAAGGAGTTTTGAAACCGATTCTTTAAACCGGATTACGAATTTTCTATTCTTATATTTTTTAGAAGTAATCAGGGTAGACTTTCCAATATCCTCTAAAAAAGCATCCTTTAATTGAAGTGCTATCTCAGGATCGTAGATAAAAACATTTATCTCAAAATTCAGTAAAAAACTCCTGATATCCATATTAGTAGACCCAATAGTACAAATTTCATCATCAACTATTACAACTTTAGAGTGTAAAAATCCATTGTCATAGGTATAGCATCTAGCCCCTAATTTAACCAGATCTCCGATATAGGAAAGGGTTGCCCAGTAGACAAAAATATGGTCAGGTTTAGAAGGAATCATGATATTTACTTCTATCCCACCCATAACAGCAATTTTTAAGGCATTTAATACGGTCTCATCAGGGATAAAATATGGTGTCTGTATATAGATATTTTTTTTTGCTCCTGTAATCATCTTAAAGATACCATTTTTTATAAATGGTTCTTCATAGTCCGGACCGCTGCTTACTATCTGTAAATCACTATGGCCGCTGCTTTTTTCAAAGTGTAGATAATCATCTATAGAGTAATTTAATTTTTTCTTCCTCCTCTTAAAGAGAGATTTTTGCTCCCTCATAAAATCCAGGTTTATTAAAAATTCTTTTTCTAATCCTAAAACACCAGATCCTTTTATCCGAAGGTGTGTATCCCTCCAATAACCAATTTTTTTATTTTTTCCTAAATATTCATCTCCTATATTCATGCCGCCTAAAAAACCACACTTCCCATCAACTAAAACTATTTTTTTATGAGTTCTATAGTTAGCCCTCAGTCCGAATCGGGAAAATAATGGAGGAAAAAAGTTAAGCACTTCCCCTCCTGCATCCTGAAGTCTTTGAAAAAAACTATTGGATACGTGAATACAACCCATACCATCATAGATCAACTTTACCTCTACTCCATTTTTAGCTTTATTTATTAGCAGATCCATAATTTCATTACCTATATCATCATTTTCGAAGATATAGTATTCCATATGAATATATCTTTCAGCTGAACTGATCGATTCTTTGAGATCCTTAAAGAGGTTCTCCCCATGATTATATAATTTAATCTCATTTTTGGTTCTTAAATAGGCATGATTTTTTACATTAAATAACTGAATCAAATTATTCTGCGGATGGGAGCTTGTATCGCTCACTATGTCCTGTTTAAATTTTTTCTTATCAAATGAAAATTTCTTATAATATTTACGGGTAAATCGCCTCTTTCTCAAACTTAATCCAAAAAAAAGATAGAGAATAAAGCCAAATATATGAGTTAAACTAAGGATAAGAATCCATATTATAGTACTTGTATTTTTTCTTTTTTCAAAGAATATAATAATAATAATAAAGATAATATTTAGTATATAAACCCCTGTAAAAATACTATTCATAGAATCGCACTCTTATTTTTTCCATTCTTTTTCTATTTACTCCAAAATCACTATACCCGGTTCTAGCCAAAGATCTGATATGGATAATATTTTTGTCCTTAGGAAAGTAAAACTCTACATCATCTACAAATTTAAAGAACGATGATCTTACCTTAGCATGAATATATTCATCACTTTCTTCTACGATACTGGTATTTTTTAATTCTTTTAAAATGACAGTGATTTTTTCTATAGCCAACTCTCTTGTAATATTATTATAAACAATAGGCTCTATATAGTGAGAGTCCTCCTTAATAGCCATAGAAGACACGCAGTTTGGACTGGTTGGACATGGGTAAAATTTCCCCTCAATTACTCCTGTTTCTTTTTTTATAGCAGAGGTACATCCTACAAGTAATAGCAGTGATAGTGTCAGCATATATTTCATAATCTTCCTCCTTGTATTCTACACACATTTTTAACTCTTATTTTAAATAGATCTTTTCTCAGTCTAAGTATACCCAAGTTTAGCCTAAGATTCAATTAATTTAATGTGAAAAACAACGTGATGTCATATCTAAATAAACATATTCTAAACCTTTATAACTTTTGTTTGGTCTGTAATTTTTACCTTAAAACTATTTATTGGTGTCTTTGCAGATATGATTTCTTAGATAATAAAAAAAGGGGCCAGAAAATTCCAGCCCCCAATAATTAAATTAAAACTATTTATTCTTTTTTTTCAATAATTCTTTTCCAGAGATTCCAGGATTAGTCATATTATACACATCTAATATAACATCTAATTCCTCATTAGTTAATAATCCTTTTTCTACTGTAAGTTCTCTTACAGTTCTTCCAGTTTTTAATGATTCTTTAGCAACTATAGATGCATTTTCATATCCTACATGAGGATTGATAGCAGTGATGATTCCAATTGAATTTTGAACCATCTCTTCAGTTCTCTCTGCATTAGGAGTAATTCCTTTGATACAGTTATAGTTAAGTGTTTGAGCACCATTTTTTAAGATTTGGATAGATTGGAATAAGTTGAAGAACAACACTGGTTCAAATACATTTAATTCCAATTGTCCAGCTTCTGCAGCCTTAGTTATTGTAAGGTCATTTCCAAATATTTGGAAAGAAACTTGATTCATTACTTCAGGTATAACAGGATTTACTTTTCCTGGCATAATAGATGATCCTGGTTGTTTCATAGGTAAATTGATCTCAAAGAATCCAGCTCTAGGTCCAGATGCCATCAATCTAAGGTCATTTGCCATCTTAGATAAGTTTACAGCACACACTTTTAATGCCGATGATAACCATACAAAACCATCTAAGTTTCTAGTTCCATCTACAAGGTCTGTACTCTGCTTAAAGTCCATCCCAGTTACTTCACCTAATTTAGCAGCGATATCCTTTACATATGTAGTATCTGCATTTAATCCAGTTCCTACAGCTGTAGCTCCCATATTAACAAAGTAAAAATCTTCCAATGTTTCCTTTATTCTTTTTATATCTCTTCTTATAGGTCTAGCATAAGCTTTAAATTCTTGTCCTAATCTAATAGGGATAGCATCTTGAAGATGAGTTCTTCCCATTTTGATAACATGGTCAAATTCTGCTCCTTTTTCATATAAAGATTCTTTTAAACCTTCTAATTCACTTAATAGTGACTCACATAACTGTATTACAGTTAATTTTCCACTTGTAGGAATTACATCATTTGTTGATTGCCCATAATTAACATGATCATTAGGAGTAACAAATTCATATTTACCTAATTTCCCACCCATAAGTTCATTGGCTCTATTAGCAATAACTTCGTTGATATTCATATTCATAGAAGTTCCTGCTCCACCTTGAATTACATCTGTGATAAATTGATCTTGGAATTTCCCATCTATGATCTCTTCACTAGCTTGAATCATAGCGTCAGCAACATCTTTCTCTATTACTCCAGCTTCTGAGTTCATAAGTGATGTAGCTTTCTTTACCATTGCCATTGATTTAATAAATGTAGATGATAATTTGTATCCTGTGATACCAAAGTTATTTCTTGCTCTAAGTGATTGGATTCCATAATATGCATTTGCAGGGACTTCCATTGTTCCCAATGAGTCTCCTTCAGTCCTAAATTTAATCATTTTAATTCCCCTTTTAATATTTAATTTTTTAAATTAAACTTACATAATAAATTATGCCTCTCTCCTAAATTAAATAGAAATATATATAAGTTTTATTTTAATTATTGATGTTTTATAATAATTAAATTTTTTTTAATACTAGATTTTTATTTAAATCTAATAATACTAAAATTTAAATTATTGTTTTCTAATTAAGTTGTTCTCTATAGCTATTTTTTTAACAGTTTCAGCTACTACAGATGCTACTCTTTCATCAAATGGACTAGGAATAATGTAGTCTGCTCTTAATTCCTCTTCCTTTAATACGTTAGCAATACCATATGCAGCTGCTATCTTCATCTCATCGTTAATTACTGTAGCTCCAGCTTCTAACGCACCTTTAAACAACCCTGGGAATGCCAATACATTGTTTACTTGGTTAGGATAATCTGATCTACCTGTTCCCACTACTGCTGCTCCAGCTTCTAACGCATCTTCAGGCATGATCTCAGGTGTAGGGTTTGCCATAGCTAAGATAATAGGATCTGTATTCATAGATCTAACCATATCTTTAGTTACCATTCCTGGTGCAGATACTCCTACAAATACGTCTGTTCCTTTAATCATTCCAGCAACTGTATCTTCCTCTAAGTTTTCTGGTGTATCTATAATATTTTGATCTAATAATTCCTTTACTAAGAATCTATATTTGTCATATTTATCCTGCGTTACAACACCTTTTGAGTTGTATGCGTATAATGATTTAACCCCTAATCCCTTAAGCATTCTAGCGATAGATGATCCAGCAGAACCAGTTCCGATCATAGATACTCTTAGGTCAGAGATATTCTTTCCTAATAATTTACATGAATTTATTACTGCTGCTGTAGTAACTATTGCCGTACCATGTTGATCATCATGGAATACAGGAATATCTAACTCTTCGATTAATCTTCTTTCAATTTCAACACATTTAGGAGCTGCTATATCCTCTAAGTTTATTCCACCAAAAGTAGGTGCTAATAATTTACAAGTTCTGATAATTTCTTCAGTATCTGTAGTATCTAAACAGATAGGGAATGCGTCTACTCCTCCGAATTCTTTGAATAAAATTGCTTTTCCTTCCATTACTGGTAGTGCTGCTTCAGGACCGATATCTCCTAATCCTAATACTGCTGTACCATCAGTGATTACTGCTACCATGTTTCCTTTAGCTGTATACTTATAAACATCACTTTTATTTTCTGCTATTTTCTTACAAGGTTCTGCTACACCTGGTGAATAAGCTAAACTTAAATCCTCTCCATTTTTAACACTTACCTTTGAAATAACTTCAATTTTACCTCTGTTTTCGATGTGCAATTTTAACGATTCTTCATATACTGACATAGTTATACTCCTCCGTTTTTCTTATTTTAATGACTCTTATCCTTAGTTTATCTCTATAAATGGTTTTTTACTAGCTTTTTTTAATTTATTTATTATTTTTTTAATTTTATAATTTCCTAAATTAATTTTTCTAATCACGCTGATTTTTATCCATCTTATAGAAAACTTTCGAATTATTTTATATTGCTTTTCCAATATTTTTTATAATCATTGAAATAAAATTCGACTTAATTCTAAACTATTTTACTTTTTTCATTCAAATTTAATGACCGTTAAAAAAATATGTACAATTTCAGTTTTTCTAACTAAATGTATATTACAAAAAGTCATAAAAAATGTCAATATATTTTTGAATAAAATTATTCATTTTTTTTATTTTGAAGAATTTAAATCTTAAAACGTTCAAAATGAGCAATCAAATATCAAATATAATCCCTTCTTTTACTTCTAGAATTCTTGACAAACGAGGAGAAAAATTATATCCTAAATCAAATATAAAAAAATAAGTTTTTTTAAGTAAACAGGCTATTTTAAAGGTAATCAGAAGGAGGAGACATGAAAAAAAACAAGTTTAATTTAGAAGAAAAAATTCAAAATATGGTATTAAATCTTCCACCAAAACAGAGAAAGCTGGCAGGGTATATTTTGAAGAATCTGAAGCCGTGTGCCTTCATGACCTCTACAGCTTTAGGTACAGCTGCAGGAGTAAGTGAATCTACAGTAATAAGGTTTGCTTCATACATGGGATATAAAGGGTACCCTGATTTCCAACAGGAATTGAGAGAATCCCTGAAAAATGAATTATCTGCTTTGGATAAATTTTCCATAGAAAAAGTTGAAGATACATCTACCGCCTACCAGGAGATCTTTGAATCAGAGGTCGGAATAATCAACAGAACACTAAAAGAGTTATCTTCTGAAACTTTTAATAATGCAGTAGAAGCTCTCTACGATAAGGAAAGTATCCTCACAGTGGGATTTAAGGGATCTTACTGCCTTTCTAGCTATGCAGGCTATAATCTTAGCAAGATTCATGCTAAGGTACTTATTATAGACGACTGGAACGAAAGATGGTTTAACTATTTAAATGATCTCAATGAGAATACAGCTGCTATACTCTTTGGATTTCCAAGGTATCCCCAGAATGTGTTAACGATCGCAGAAACTCTGAAAAAAAGAGGAGTACCTCTCATAGTAGTTACAGATAGTGTAGTTTCACCTTTAGCTGAGTATGCAGATTTCTTATTTATTATCCCTGTAAAAAAAGCCTTCTTTGTAGATCACCTTTCTGCAGTAATGTGTCTCATAAATGCTCTGATTTTTTCCCTTTCCTATAAAGATAAAGAAAAAACAGAAAAGTACCTCAAGAGATTTGAGAAATTTGTCAATGAAAATAATTTCTTTGTTAAAAGTGACTAAAAAAGCAACGTGACGTTGCATCCAAACAAACACAATCTAAATTTTTATAATTTTTATCTCAAAACTCTATGTTTATGTAAATTTCTCAAACTAAAAAAATCCCTTACTTAACTAGTAGTTAAGTAAGGGATTAGAAATAAAAAAATATTTATCCTATTAAATCTCTATAATTTTTTCTTTTTAATTAATCTTCACGATTAAATTCTTTTTGACCCATTTCATAAAGATCATTTCCATAGATGTCATTTATAACGATGGCAGGAAAATCTACTACTTCCATCTTTCTGATAGCTTCAGCTCCTAAATCATCATATGCAATAACTTCAGCTTTTTTAATAGATTTTGCTATAAGAGCTGCTGCTCCGCCTACTGCTGCAAAATATACAGCTTTATGTTTTTTTATGTATCCTTTTACTTCATCACTTCTAGCACCCTTTCCAATCATTCCCTTTAATCCAACTTCAATTAATCTTGGTGCATATGGATCCATTCTATAAGAAGTTGTTGGTCCTGCACTTCCGATTGCATTTCCTGGCTTAGCAGGAGTTGGTCCTACATAATAAATTATTTGTCCCTTTGGATCAAATGGTAATTCTTTTCCTTCGTCCAATAATTTAACCAATCTTGCATGGGCTGCATCTCTTGCTGTATATATAGTTCCAGAGATCAGCACTGTATCTCCTGTTTTTAGTTTTTCTACATCACTATCTTTTAATGGTGTTGTTAATTTCATTCTATAACCTCCATATATTAAATTCTAAAATTCTTTTACGTTGAGTATTATAAATTAATTTAAAATACTCAATATAATTTTTTTATTCGCAGTTTAATTTATTAATCCCAATAATTTTAAGACACTCTTATAAGATTATTTCCTTATGTCTAGCAGCATGACAGTTTAAGTTAATGGCAACCGGTAATGACGCAATATGACAAGGGTAAGTTTCTACCTTTACTGATAATGCTGTATTTCTTCCACCTAATCCCATAGGTCCTACTCCTGTTTTATTTACTAACTCCAATAATTCATCTTCTAATTTAGCATTTATTGGATTAGAACTACTGTCATTAACGTCTCTCATTAAAGATTCTTTAGCTAACAATGCAGCTTTTTCGAAAGAACCTCCGATTCCTACACCTACAATAATTGGAGGACATGGATTTCCACCAGCTTTTTTAATTGTTTCTACAACAAATTCTTTAATCCCTTCGATACCATCAGCTGGCTTTAGCATTCTTATAGCACTCATATTCTCACTTCCGCCGCCCTTTGGTGCTACGATAATCTTCACTTTATCGCTTCCAGGCACTAACTTAGTATGGATAATCCCAGGTGTGTTATCTTTTGTATTTACTCTATCCAATGGATCTTTTACAACTGATTTTCTCAAGAATCCTTTTTCATAACCTCTTCTGATTCCTTCATTTACAGCTTCATATATATCTCCATCCATATAAACCTCTGTACCAATTTCTAAAAATACTACTACTATTCCAGTATCCTGGCACATAGGCACTTCATTTTCTTGAGCAATTTCATGATTAGTTACAATTTGCTTTAATATATTTTTTCCTACAGGAGAATCTTCAGTTTCAGCAATTTTTTTTAAATTATTTAAAACATCAGAACCCAGGTAAAAATTTGCTTCCATACACATTTTTTCTACAGCATTCGTCACTTTATTTAAATCCAAATTTTTCATACAACCACCTCTTAAATTATTTAGCACGATATCAATTTAGTCTTTCCAATATCACTTTTTTAACATTTTTAATTATCATCAAACAAATTTCACTTTAATACTACACTATTTAACTTTATTTTTCAATCAACTTAACGACACTTTGAAAATATATATATATATTAACAAAAGTAATAAATTATATATATGCATTTATTAAATTTCATTGTGAATAGAGGAAAAATAAAGTATAATTAATCGAATATATTTATGCAGGAGGGAACGATTTGGAAATTTTTAAAAATGTAAATTATAACAATTATGCACTTTGGATAGGTGATAATATAAATAAAAAATTAAATATTCCTACAAAAAATGAGTTAGCCTTAACAATCTTCAAAGAACTCAGTGAGGATATAAAGAAAAAGGTGGAAAATAAAGAGAGACTGACCGAAGTTTCCCAGGTGTTTTTAGATAGTGCTACTGGAAATATGCTAAATTTAATCTCGCTTCTTAGCAGTGAGTTAGAACTAGAAGATAGGCCAAATCCCTATTCCTATCTTTCAGAAATAGGTGCTATAGATACTATAATCACCCATGACCATTCTGAAATTTTAGAATCTATATGGAAAGAAGGAGAGATCCATAACGTCTTTTGCGAAAAAGAACTCACAAGATCTAATGTTAACTTATTTAAGATCTTAGGAGATTATAACCATACAGAAAGGATAATATTAACTTCTCAAAATATGAGAAAAGTTAAGAAATTAAAATTATATGATCATTTTTGGAAAAAATTGAATGGAGAATTAGAAAATAAAAATTTGATCTTACTAGGAGTTAACCTAGATGAAGACACCAAAGATATTCTTAGTCTGGTATTTTCTAAAACAAATTTATTAAATACAGCTAGATATTTTGTAACTTCTAACCCTATCTCTTTAGAGGACGAATCATGGTTAATTTCAAATGAATTTGAATTTATCTACGAAGATGACTTAAACTTTGTAAAAAAAATGGCTTTATATTTTAATAATGAAAATATAGACACCATAAAAAAAGAGATTGATTTAGTTGAGGATATAGAAAATATTCAATCGATTGAGATCGAAGGTAACAATCAGATTGAAGAGAGTAAACTAAATACCAAAATTTTAGAAGAAATCGTAGAAAAAGTAATGGTTGAAGAAGAAAAAAGTGAAAATATAGAAGAAGTACAATTAAAAATATTTGAAAAGGAAGAAGACGCCACAGTAATCGATGAAAAAACAAATAATCTAGAGGTCCATGAAATAGCTGTAGACAAGGAAGAAAAAGTAATTGAAGAGTCTTTCGAGACTCTAGAAATAAATGTAGAGGTTCAAACAACAACGGTCAAATCAGTGGAAGAAATAGAAGAAACAGCAATTGAAGATACCTTTGAGGCTGTAGAAAAAAAGATCAAGGTTGAAACAATAAAGCTTCAGTCTACTGAAGTGGAAGAAGAAATTCCCACAGCAACTGATGAAAAAGATGAAACTATAATTGATAGTGCCTTTGAGGCTATAGAGGAACATATCGAGATTGAAAGAGCAGAAGCCGAACTAACAGAAGAGAAATATATAGTAGAAAACTTAGAAATCCCTCTATACCTAGATGAGAAGACACTAAAAGGGGAAATAATTGAAACTGAAGTCAGAAACAGACAAAGAAGATTAGTTGAGTTTAGGGAAAAAAGATACCCGTCTTACAAAGTTGATGATTTTTCAGAAATCAACCACTATAAAGCCCTGGATATAAAAGTTCCCTTTGAATCTGCTGAATTTCCTCAGGTAAAATTAGAGAAAAAAATATTTGCTGGAAAGGTAGATATAAAATGTAATGACCAGACAATCTATGGAGTTGCAATTAAATCTCATATGTCGGGTAAATATCAAGTTGTAGATTTTAAAAATCATGATTTCACTTTAAGACTTCTATTAGAAGGCGACAAAGTCATGAAGTTTGCCTATAAAATTTCTGAAAATACAGTTAATATCAAGGGAAGAAATATTTATATATTCTTTAAAAACTTATTCAGCGGATTTGAATTGAATTTTAAAAGTAAAAAAATTAGTGGAAATTTCAAGGTTATTTCAAGTGAACATGTAGAAAAATTAGATATAATTTTAGACACAATAGATAAATATCTGTCTATAAAGAAACAGATAAAGACTAGAGACATTAATTTAAAAGAACTTCTAAAAAATACTAGAAGTTTACAGGTCTTATTTAGCTATTATAACAATACTCCCAAGCTAACAACTGGAAACATTACCATCAGAACTAGTTTTTCAGGAGATATAAGTAAGATAGAAAAACTTGTACTAAGCTATCCTATCAGTATCAACTTTTTAGGATTTACAAGATCATTTATAGAATCAACTGAGATTGAGATAAATAGTTCAAATATAAGCTATACAGAAAATCAATTAGAAGTACAGGCTTTCAATGCTGTTCAAAATACAACATATAAAAAAATCATATAATAAAAATAGAGGGTAGTGATCTGTTGATCATTACCCTCTTATAAATTATTCTTTTATTACTTCAATAGACTGAACTTCTAAATATTCAGGCCCTGAATCTACAGGATATCCATCCTTTAAAGTTCCTCTTACCTCTACTTTTTTTCCCTCATACTTATCTAAATTAACCTTTTCACCACTTAAAGCAGTCAATGGTTTACCTGTATCATCTGATAAAACATGGGTACCATACATCCAGGTAGACATCTGTATAGTAGTTAGAATTCCCTCTCTCTTTATACCTTCATCTTTAACTCTATTTGAAGTACAGCCTCCTAAGACCATCAAACATACTCCTATTAAAATTAGCTTTTTCATAAAACCTCCATCTAATACTTATAAAAATAACTTCCACCTATAAATTCCTTTAATATGGAATTATCTGGTACCAGTTCTTTATCTATTTCTCTGAAGTAACTCAAGAATTTTATGAGTCTTATAGCTTCCTCATAGTGTTGGCTAGATGAGTCTATCTTCTCCAACTCCTTTGTTGCATATCTTTTTAATACTCCTAATTCATATATTAAATTAGAGTTAAATATTGCATCAGCTTCTTCCTGGTACGGGAAAATATTTTTTCCCTCTCCTTTTCGTATAGAGTCCCACATATCCAAAGTTCCATTAGCAGAAGTTCCACGGGACAATGAATCCCTCACAATTCTTCTTAATTTCCTAACTTCACTTGTTGGTATCCTATTATGATCATCAATATTTAATGCAGTCAAACAACTAATGTAGATCTTAAATTTATGTTTTTTCTCAATATGACTGGTTAATTTTTCATTTAGACCATGAATTCCTTCTATCAATAATAGTCCATTTTCAGAAAGCTGAGTCTTGACTCCCTTGGTTTCCCTCTGTCCAGTATGAAAATTATATATAGGAACTTCTACTTCCTCCCCTGCTGTTAACTTGACCAGATGGTCATTCAATAAATTTAAATCCAATCCATCTATAGATTCAAAATCTTTTTCCCCATTTTCATCTAAAGGGATATATTTTCTTCCTCTATAATAATTGTCCAAAGATACCACTACCGGTTTTACTCCATTTGCCCTTAACTGAATAGCTAGCCTTTTGGTAAATGTAGTTTTTCCTGATGAAGAAGGCCCCGCTACCGTAACCAGTTTAATATCTCTACAGTTAGTTATCTCATCTGCTATATAAGCTAATTTTTTTTCATGTAATGCCTCATTGACTCTTATTAATTCTCCGATATCATCCTCTTGGCTTATTTTATTCAGTGCTCCTACATCTGGAATATCCAATATTTCACCCCACCTTTCACTCTCACAAAATATCTTTGCTAATTTAGGGTGATCTACAGTTTTAGGAAGCGTATATACCCCTTCTTTCACAGGGGCTTTTAAAATTATTCCATTGTCATCTTCATATTTTAGGATATCAAATAAGTTAATATAACCAGTGCTGGGGAACAACCCATTGTGGAAAAAGTCATAAAATCCATCCATCTCATATAAACTTATATCATGATCAGGTGAATATTCAACCAATCTGGCTATATCTTCCCTACGATCAAAACATGAATTTTTAACAAATTTACAACTTTTCATATCTTGTCTCTTTACAAGGATATCCGAATGTATTATCTCACTCATCCTTTCTTTGATCAATTGAACTTCCTCTTCTGTGATACTATTTTCCCTTATGATTTCTCCTAAAACTCCATTATTTAGTGAGTGAAGAATCTTTACTTTTGAATTTGGAAACAGATCATTTGTAGCTTTAATAAATATAAATTTTAATGTTGAAAAGTATTTTAGGTTCATAGTTACCCCCTCCTCTAGTATAAATTACTTTGTTTTTTTAGGTAAGCTCGATCTCAGATTTTCTAAAAATTTGTCTATATGTTTGGGTTCGACCTTCCTATATCCTAGGATATTTAAACTATGTTCTTTACAGCTTATATGTAGTGGAAACTCTGGTCCTTTTTCTCCATCTATATCGGTACGGATCTCTTCAGCACAATCTATCCTGATATTATTGGTTCTGAAATAAGTTATCCCATCATCACTGTCTTCTAAATGATTTCTAATTAAAAAGTTTAAAAATGATTTAGCTGTATGTACTAGATCTGCTTTTACTATTATTACATCTAACATTCCATCATCTAACTCTGCTTTATATGCAATATTAATGTTCCCAGCTGTTTTCCCGTTAAAAATAAATACTAAAAAAGCATCTCCTACATAAAAATATTCTTCTCCCTCTACAAAGACCTTTAATTTCTTAAATTTTGGAAGTTCCTTGATCCCATTGATATAATAAGCCAATTTTCCCATGGTATTTTTAAGATTTGTAGGAGTGTTTTGCGATACTTCTGTAAACAATCCAAAACTCAGTACATTTATAAAAAATTTTCCATTGACGTATCCTAGATCTATTTTTTTTGATTTAGAATTTATTATCTGTTCACAGGCTTCTCCCATAGTACCAGGTATTCCTATACATTTAGCAAAATCATTGGCTGTTCCCGTGGGTAAGATACCAACAGGTAGATCTATTTTCTTTTTTTTCATCATATTGATACTGTCACTAACTGATCCATCTCCACCAGCTAGGAGTAGATGATCCCAACCCCCATCATTCAAATCTGTAAAAGCATCTTCTAAAGAAGCTTCATAGGAGATTCTAAACGGTATTAATTGATATCCGTGTTTTTGATATACTCCTATTATCGTATCTATCTCATTTATTATTTTATTATTCCCTGAAAATGGATTATATATTAACTTTACTTTTTTCACCTTATCACCTCTATCCTTATGTTTACAAGCTTTCTCTTCTATAATTCTATTATACTACAAAAGATGAAAAAAAAAAATAATAAGAATAGCTCAATTCTCACTCTAAAAACTCCTATAAAAGGATAGATGATGGTATAAGTCTTTAAAATAATTATTTATTCTATGGTAACTTTAATTTTATGAAAGTGATTATTTCCATTCCTCTAACTTTAACTTCCCCTCAGCTTTTTCTTCTAGCCTTGCTAAAAGATATATAAGATCAGAAAGTCTGTTTATATATTTTTTCACTTCTTCACTTATTTCTGTCTCATCTGCCAAGGATAGTATCCTTCTTTCAGCTCTCCTGGCTATAGTTCTGGCTATATCTAGTTTAGCAGACTGCAGCGTCATTCCCGGCACTATAAAACCTTTGAATTCAAACTCTTTTTCCAGCTCATGCACCATATTCGTGATGTGGTCGACATGATACTTTTCAACTGGTTTACTAAATCCCCCTACAGTAGCCAAACTTCCTCCAACCCTGAATAGATCATGCTGTATCCCTTCTATTATCTCTTTTACCTTTTCTAGTTTCACATAATGTTTTGCTTCTCCAAGGTGTGAATTCAACTCATCTATTGTTCCATAGGCTTCTACCCTGACATTATTCTTTGCTATTCTTTCGCCGCTCCAAAGAGATGTTTTTCCTCTATCTCCACCCTTAGTACTTATAGACATAATGCACATTCCTCCTTTACTATGTTTTTTACCTCAATAACTTTATACCCCACTTAGATGAAAATCCTGTTATGGAGAAATACCTCATCTCTAAAAAATAAAATTAAATATCAAAAAAGCTGCTATATAAGCAGCTTTTTTGATATTTAATTTGTTTATTCGTACAATCCATCCAAAGCTTCAGGTCCCTCTTTTGACCTTATAAAATGCCCAGCTCTCATGGATGTTTTCATATCACCTATAAGAATAGCTCCAACTATCCTATTATCCCTTACAAAAAATTTTCTATATATACCGTTTTTATTATATCTATAGACAACTGCCCCATTTTCATCTATATTCCCACCCGAAAATAGAGATATCCCTGTAACTTTAAGACGTACCTCAGGCATAGTAGGGTTATAGTTACGAATCTTGATCCCTGTCATATTCCCACCAGCTACTTCTCCTTGTTCTTTAGAAGGTGCCCATAGTCCATAAAGGGTTCCCTTATATTCAGCAGCATCTCCAGCAGCAAAAATTCCCTTCACATTAGTCTCCATATGTTCGTCCACAATAATTCCTTTATTAAACTCAATCCCTCCACTTTCACATAACTCCAGTCTTGGAATAATCCCTGCTGAAAGAACTACGCATCCTGTATCGAAAATCGTCCCATCTTCAAACTCTATTCCCTTTACACTTTTATCACCTAAAACCTTTTTAATAGTTTTTCCCAATATAAATTTTATATTCTTTTCCTCTAATGTCTTTTGTAATATATCAGACCCTTCCCTGTCTAATTGCCTGTGGAGCAACCTATCAGCCGATTCTATCACAGTAACATCTTTGCCTGAGTTTACCAATGAATTAGCAGCTTCTATCCCTAAAATTCCTCCCCCTAATACCACAACACGATCACATATCTCTATATGCCTTATTATCTCATCTGAATCACTGGCTCCACGAAATTTAAGGATGCCTTTCTTATCCATCCCTTCTATATTTGGGTAACGAGGTCTAGCTCCTGTAGCCAAAAGTAGCCTGTCATAAGTCATTACACTTCCATCTTCAAATTCTACTTTTTTATTTTCACTATCTATCCTAACAGCCTCCTTATTTAAAGTTACTTTTATCTCCTTATCATCATAATAAGCATCTCCATAAGCTATCAATTTTTCTATAGGTGTTTTTTTTGCAAGATATTCAATAAGTCTTATCCTGTAATAAAATGGCATAGGTGACTTGGTTACAACAGATATTTCCCCTGTTACATCGTGTTCTCTCACAGAAATCGCAGCAGATATTCCTGCAATTCCATTTCCTAATATAAGATATTTCATAAGTTCCCCCTTTTTTTATTTTCATTTGATTATAGAATACAAGTTTTATCAATATTTTCCTTCTAGCTACCCTTTAATTAGCTGTTTTCTCCATAGGCAAAGCTTCATAAGCTCTCAACTTATAGCCTTCTAAAACTTGACTTTTTAGGTATTGTGACGTATATACATTATGGCGAACACTCTAAGCTTAAGTTTTTTTAGAGAAACTTTTTTTGAAAATTTATTTTGCTAGGAAAGATGGAATAGAAAAAAGGTCAGAAAGGATAGATCTTAACTATTTAATATCCTAGATATTTAGCTTCTAGAAAAAATATTGTAAGAGGAGGAATAGAAATTGAGTAGATTGTGCGAGATAGATAAGGTATTACACTCTATGCCTGAAATAGCCTTAAAGGAATATAAAACTGCAGAATTTATAAGAAACAGCTTGAACAAAAGGGGGATTCCCTATGATATTTCAGCAGAAACAGGGACTTTAGTTTATTTTCAAGGAGAGGATCTTGAGGTCACGGCTTTTAGAGCAGATATAGATGCACTTCCACTAGCAGATGATTCAAATCATATCTCACCATCTTTAAATTCTGGTTTTTCTCATGCTTGCGGTCATTCGGGACACGCATCAGCTTTACTTGAAACAATCTTACGGGTAGATGAAAATATAAAAAAAGGAATAAAACTAAAAAAATCTCTTTTATTTATCTTCCAACCTGGAGAGGAGGGAGTAGGAGGAGCTAAATATATAATAAAAAGTGAGTCTTTTGAAAAATATAAGGATAGAATAAAATGCTTTTTTGCAACCCATGTGAAACCAGATATATCTCAGGGGATCGTATCTATCAGAGAAGGCTATTTATCTGCTCAAAATATAAACCTTAACTGGGATATAGAAGGCCAGGGGTGTCATGGTGCCTACCCTCATATGGGAATAGATATTGTAGTGGTGATATCTGATCTCATAGGTGCATATCAAACAATAAGATCTAGAAATATTGATCCAGATGATATGTATATCTTGACTATAGGTAAATTTTTGACAGGATCTAAGATAGATGGCGAGTTTAAACCTGGAGGAGCAAGAAATATTATACCTAATAATATAGAGCTAGAGGGTACAATAAGGGTGTTTGATCCTAAATATATAGAGATATCTAAAAAAAGGATGGAATCCATAAATCGGGGATACGAAGAAGCCTATGGTATCAAGATTAATATGGATTTCCAGCCAAACTATCCTCCTATGATTAATGATTCACAACTATATAGAAAGATGACCGAGGTCTTAAAAAGTTTGGATGTTAAGTATGAGGACTCTAAAAAAATGACAGGATCGGAAGACTTTTCCTTCTATAGGAATATAGCTCCTACTTTTATGTTTTTTACAGGAATAAGGGATGAGGAGAAGGGACATACTTCACCACTACACAGTCCTTCCTTTGGTTATGATTTTCAAGCTTTAGAGACAATAATTAAAGTGTATATGGGAATTATATATTCAGAATAGGTAGATAATAATAACTAATAAAAGCAGCCGAAATGGCTGCTTTTATTAGTGTATGTTTTAATGTAATCATCTATTTTCAAACTATCCTTTGAAATATCTAATTACTTTGTAATCTACTAAATTGTTGTTGTCCAATCGATCTTTTCCCTGACCAATTTTAACAACTTCAGAATTGCATTTTTCTTTTAGATTAACGTGCCCCATCAGTCTTACAGGGTTTTCAATCACCGGTATTCTTTCCACCTCAGTAGCATAGACATTAGAAACTAGAGCAAATAGATTTTTATCCTCTAAAAAGTGAGAATAAAGCATAGCTCCTCCAATTATCGAAATATTATTAGTCTTACTTTCTTCCTTGATATACTCCTCTAACCCATCTAAATTTATAAATGTTAAATTTTCAATATATTTTTCACCTAAAATTTCTTTGGCATCTTCTGTTGTTTTTATTTTATTTGAAACTATCACATGTTTCCTTTTAGGTAATCCCCCAGTAGGCAAAGATTCAAAGGTTTTTCTTCCCATTATCATAGTAGTTCCAATGGTCATCTCTTTAAAAAATTGAAGATCTTCCCTGATATTAAATACCAAGTCATTTGTATCACTGTTTCCAACTATGTTCTCCTTGTAGGAGATAGAATAGATCATATTAATCATAAATTTTCCTCCTATATAGCTATCTCAATCTTATTTGACTTAGATTTGGGTTCATATCCTACTAGGTCAAAATCATCGATGGTAAAATCAAAGAAGTTCTCTACCTCGTTTTTAATGATTAATTTTGGTAGCTCTGATTCTGTATCAAATTCTTCTCCAATGGTAATCATTTCTTTTACATAATCTATATGTCTGTCATAGATATGGTGATTTACAGTTAGATGAACAAACTCCCCTACTTCTAATCCTGCTATATGAGCCATCATATACACTAGAGTAGCATATTGTATCTCATTGTATCCTCCAGGTCCTGAAGCCGCTAAGAAATCTCCTGAACGTTGATCTAAGACTGCATTAAGTTTCCCACCTATCACAGAAAAAGTAATAGTATGAGCACAAGGAACCAGACCCATATCTTTCATATCTTCATTGTTCCAGATAGTTACTACCATCCTTCTGTCACCAGGTTTATTCTTCAACAGATATATTACTCTCTCTACCTGAGTCATATTTCCTTCAGGAAAATCTATCTTTTTTCCTAACTGATATCCATAGGCTTTACCGATACTTCCATTTTCATCAGCCCAAGAATCCCATATTTTTAATGGAAGATCTTTGATATTATTAGAATTTTTTACCCATATCCATATCAATTCCTGTATAGCACCCTTCCAATATTGACGTCTTAAAGTAGTTATCGGTAACCCTTTAGACAAGTCATATCTTGTAATTGATGCAAATTTTGCTACTGTATTTGCAGTAGTTCCGTCTGACCACACAGGTCTTACTCCGTCTAATCCGTCATTTGTAGCTCCAGCTAATATATCCTTAGCTTCCTGTATAAATAATTTATCTGAATAATTCATCCTAACCTCCTAAAATTTCAACATATATTCTATCATATTTCTCAAAAACTTTCTTTGAAATAATCTATAGAATAATTCCGTATCCCCTGTAATAAACAATCTATAGGTTTTTACTTGGGTTATCTAAACTATCCTGTAATAAAGAAAAGTATTTTCCTACATGAAGACCATCCATCAATGCATGGTTTACCTGAACTGAAACCGGTAATTTTAATTTCCCATTTTCTTCAAAATATTTTCCCCATGCTATCCTTGGTATGGAATCACTAGGTGATAAATTTATTGGGTGAGTTACACTTGTAAATGAAACCCATGGAATACTGGTAATAAATACACGATCATCCCTATTAGGTTCATCTTCTACATCAACCTTTCCATTTAATAGTTCTAGTTTTTCTTCAACTCTCTCCATAAAACAGTGAAAATCATCTGTATAATCAACATTACAAAAGCTGAAGACTTCTGACTGGGTCAGAAATGTAAAAGCCGGGTGGACAAAATCATATTGTACTATCTTCTCATCCTCCATCCTATACTTAAACTCTGTTATATTATTTGCAATTTTAGAAGTAAAAAATATCATTGCTCTGAAAAAAGATATCTCATTTTTCTTTACATAGGAATACATCTCAGTTATATCTACATTGGCACAGATATTAAAATGAGGATAATCCATCTGTTTAAAAAGTTTATACTGTGCTTTCCTAGGCCAGGATTCAATGTCTATATATTTTTTCATTATATTCCCCCTTGGGATTCCAAATATCTCTTAACATTATTTTTCGCAGACAAAATATCCAACTCTATAAGTCAATTGTTTTGATAAATAACTCCTAATCATCTGTGTATTTGTATACCCTATACCTGTTACTCCAGTATTTTTAAGGTGTTTTAATCCCTCCATGGGAGTATCAAAAGCTAATTTAAACTCCTTCTCATATTCCATAATATTTTTAAAATAAGGAGTTAGAAGTGTTTTTAATTCTTTCATATCCAAATATTTTAATGATATCCCAAAATGATCTGAAATTTCCCCTAAATTTCCCTTTATATAGATGGAAAATACCAAAGTATCTGTAGCACTAGATATTTTTTCAAATAATTTATCTTTATCTTCTATCCATTGAAATACTGAGCTAGATATAATTAAATCCATTTCCTTTATCTCTATTTTTTCAATATTTCCTCCTATAAATTCTACAGAAGGCAGGTCTTTTATATATTCTTCACTCTCAAAGTATTTATCGTTGACTATTAAATTTTTATACTCTATATTTTTTACTATATTCTTGGTCAAAACTCCTGTTCCGGCACCAATTTCAAAAATAGTATTATATTTTTTTTTAGGAACTAAATTTATTAGTTCTTTTGCTACAACTTTTTGAATATGAGCATTTTCCTCATATCTGTCAAACTTTTTATCAAAATTCATCCAATATCTCTCCCCAGCTATTCCACCTATCAAAGGGGTAATGCTCTTCCTCGATAAGTTTGTATTTCATTCCTTTATAGTAATTCATCAAGCTTCTAGAGGAAAAAATTCTGTCCTTGGTAGAGATCAATGAATATTTGAATATCGATGGAATCTCCCGGTAATTTTCACCAAATTCAGCTAATATATCCTTGTATTTTGTTATAACTTCTTCATCTTCAACCTCTAAGATATCCAAACCAGTATTTTTCATAAATTCTAAATATGTATTCATATCTAAATTTTTTAGAGTTCGATCAAATATTATAGGAGAAATTCCATACCTTCTATGGATTGCATTTGTACTCCCATTTATTGCGACTACTTTATTTAAAGTTATATCTTTTAGATCTCCCAATTGTTTTGAAGCATTATATACCCCAAATGACCAGGCAATAACATCTATCTCCTCATATTTTTTTAGATCCTCTAAATCTACTTTTTCTTCCAAATCTATAATCCTGACTTCAAAATCATCTCGTGCTAAAAATTTAAAGATCTCTTTCGGAACTCCCCATCCATTAAAAAATAATATTAACTTCATCTGACACCTCCTAACGACCCTTTATAAAATTTAATTATATTCATTAGTATAATTCATGGCTGAGTTTATCTACAAACTTTTCTAGTTTATCTACTTCCATATCTGCTGTTAGTGTAAGTCTTATCCTGGCTGTTCCCTTTGGAACTGTAGGTTCCTTAATCGGGTAGACAAGATACCCCTCTTTTCTCAAAGTTTGAGATATATCTATACACCTTTTATTATCTCCAATAACTATACTTATGATCTGCTCTGTACTTATAGTTTCTATATTTTTTTCCTTTAATTTTTTATAAAATGATTCTTTCAATAAATTTAATTTTTTCCTTTTATCCTCTAAAGATGGCATATTTTTAAATACATACCTGTTCCAGTTGGTCTGAATAGGAGATGGAGCTGTTGTATAGATAAATTTTCTTCCCTTGTTTATTATATATGATCTTGCAATATCATCTAATATCAGTATCCCACCGTTACTAGAACCACCCTTTCCCAAGCCCAACATGATAAAATCTACATCTTTCACCAAAGATTTGGTATAAGCTAATCCATAACTTAAAACACCATACGAATGTGCTTCATCCAGATAAAGCTGTGAATCATACCTTTTTTTTAATGAAACTACCCTATCTAAATCGACTATATCTCCATCCATACTGTAGATACTCTCTGTTATAATTAGAGATTTTTTACAGGTGTCCCTATATTTTTCTAATTTTTTCTCTAGGTCTATATAGTCTAAATGTTTATATCTCACTATCTTAACTCCGGAATTTATAAGGCCATCATAGATGCTGGCATGATTATACCTATCGGTAAAAATTATATCTCCTTTAGAATAAAAGGTCTCTATAACTGTAGTGTTGGCGTCATATCCACTTCCAAAAACTAAAGATTTTTTCTGAAAGACTTCATCTATCTCATCTTCAAAATCCCTAATTTCCCTATAGTTTCCCCCTAAAAGTCTAGAACCACAACTTCCAAATGAAATATCATTGTGAACTAGATTATCTGTAAAATTTTTCTTGAAACTTTTATCCAAATTTAAATTCAGGTAATCATTGGAGGAAAAATCTAAAATATAACTGTCCTCAATAACCTTTAATTCCCTATAATTAGATTGTTTTTTTAGTTCCTCTAGTTCTTTCTCAAGCTCCTTATAAAACATCTTTCTGTTCCTGCTCAAACCAAGTTTTAAAGGTTTCAACTACATAATTTAGTTCATCTGTAGATATTATATAAGGTGGCATGATATATGCAAAGTCCAAAAATGTTCTATTCCATATCCCTTTTGAAAAACAATAATCCTTAAATCCCTTTAGAATTTTGTTATCTGTTACCTCTACACATCCACACCCACCGATTACTCTGACTTCCTTTATAAGAGGATGATCTATTTCGTTTAACTTCATAAGAATCGATTCTATCTTTTTTATCTTAGACAGATAGTCTTCCCTCTCAAATATTTCAATTGATTTTAATCCTGCTGCACAGGCAAGAGGATTCCCCATAAATGTAGGCCCATGCATAAAGGCATCTTCTGGAGAATCAGAATAAAATCTATTATAGATCTCATCTGTAGCCACTGTCACAGAATGACCTAAGTATCCACCAGTTAGAGCTTTTCCTAAGACTATAATATCTGGAACCAAATCTTCAGAAGCAACAAACAGATCTCCTGTCCGGCCAAATCCTGTGGCTACCTCATCAAATATAAATAGTACATCATATTTATCACAGAGTTTACGGGCATTTTTCAGGTACTCCCTCGAATGGATCTTAAATCCTCCTGCTCCCTGTAAAATTGGTTCCACTATAAATCCTGCTATCTGTTCAGAATGTTTTTTCAATATTTCTTCTAATTGCTTTATATTCCCTGGCTCCACATAAAAGTTTTGTGGGATACTTTCTCCCTTAAAGGCCTTATGATAATCCGGATCATCTCCTACTTCCATAGCTTTCCATGTATCTCCATGATATGAATCTGTAAAAGATATAAATTTTGCCTTTCTTTTACCCACATTACTAAAATATTGAACTGCCATCTTTAAAGCTACTTCAACCCCTACAGATCCACTGTCGGAAAAAAAACAATGATTTAAGTCTCCTGGAAGGATACTCGCTACTTTCTTACTAAAATCCATAACAGGCTCATGTACCAGCCCTCCCAACATGATATGGGACATCTTGTCCACTTGATCTTTTATAGCATTATTTATCTCTATATTATTATATCCATGAATTGCACACCACCAAGAAGAAACGGTATCTATTAATTTATCTCCCTCTTTAGTATATAAATATACCCCTTCCCCCTTTTCTATTTGGATAGGTGTACTCATAGTCTTCATCTGTGTATATGGGAACCAAATATTTTCCAATTTGCTTACCTCCATTTAATTTTATTTTATTTTATTCCACTAATTATATCATGTATAACTAAATAAAAAAAGCAACGTGATACCCTGAAAAATGAACTTCTCTAGACTAAAAAAAGGAACCTCCGGTTCCTTTTAAGCAAACTAAATAAAGAAAAGTGACGCTCCTCCTACAGATATAACAGCTCCTAAAATTTCTACAGGTTTCACCCTTTCCTTGAATATCAATATACAAAATGGTATTACCAGTATTGGACTTGTAGACGAAAGTGTAGAAACTATTCCTGCACTTGCATTTTTTAACGCTATAAGCATCGCTGTAACTCCTATAAATGGGCCAAAAAACGATCCTACAACTAACCATTTAAGAGCTTTTTTATCTTTCATTCCTTCTTTTACTTCTCCCCATTTTCCTCTCATGGATATAAGGATTATAAAGGCTATTGTCGCTACAATTATTCTGATCTGGGTAGCAGCGATAGGATCATAGGATTCAAGACCTATTTTACTGAAGACCATTCCCAAAGACTGCCCTAAAACTCCACCTATGGCACAGAGAATACCCTTTATTGGGAATTTTTCTTTTTTCTCTCCCTTTCCATTCCCATAAAACATCACCAAAAATATCCCGCCTATGGTAAGTAGCACAGCTATTCCCTCTTGAAAACTCAATGTTTCCCCAAGTAAAATCCATGCTGTAAGTGCAGTTACTACAGGAACCGTAGTCATTATCAAGGTAGTTATACGTGCTCCTAACAGAACAAAGGATTCAAACATAAATAGATCACCTAAAAACATCCCTATGAAACCAGATATCCCTAAAAATGTATATTCTTTTAAACTGGCATCTGTTGGTAAGGGCAAGCCCCTCATGTATAGAGAAGTAATACTTAAAAAAATCATCCCCTGTATAAGTCTCACAATATTTACCGTAAGGGAACCTACTTTTTTCCCTGCTACTTCAAAGGAAATCGATCCTCCTGCCATTCCAAGTGCTGCTACTAACGCCATTATTTCCCCTAAATACCTAATTTCCATCGCCTCCTATAACATATTATTCATCAAATTATATTATTTGTATGAGTTTAAAGTCAATACAAAATAATGCAATATCAAGTATATTGTTTTTAATGAACAATATATATAACACATTTTGAATAAAGAAAAACAAAAATAAAAGAAATAACTTTAATTTAAGGTTATCTCTTTTTTATCGGACTGAGTGTATCTAAGATGAAAAAACGAAGACAGGACTATCAATTCTGTACCTTACCAAGTTATTTCTAAACCTACTCCAACTTCTTTTACAGGCAAAGTTTTATTTATTTCTGCTCTAACAGAAAATGAAGTACAATGTGAAGGATATAATTCTTTCAAATCATTTTCTACTAGATAATCTATAGTTTTATTGATCTGTTCGTTTACTTCAAATAAATGAAATCCTCCTATAACTCCCAATACTCTATCATCTTTACATACTTTTTTTGCATATTCTATTATATTGCATATCCCACTATGTGAACATCCTGTAATAATATAAATACCGTTTTCATTTTTATATGCAAGGGCTGAATCATCCATTACATAATCGTCGACTGAATCCCCATCAATAGTTTGTGTGCCAATAGCTTTTCGATTTTCAAAATTATTCATTTGAGGTATTTCTCCTAGAAATATTATATTTTTACTAACTTTAATAGGTTGTTTTGAAAGAATCAAATTACATTTTTCTTTCAACTCCTCTACTAAAATAGGAGAACAAATTTTTAAACCATTAATTTCTTTTTCATTAAATGCATCTGGATGAGCAATAACAGAAATATTTTTTTTATGATTTTCTCCAAAATAGTATTTTAACCCTCTTGTATGGTCATCGTGACCATGTGAAATAACAATAGTGCTTATATTTTCTAAATTTATACCTAGTGCAGTTGCATTTTTTAAAAATAAATCAGAATATCCTACATCTAACAGTAAACTAGTATCCTCATCTTCAATATAATACGAAACAGCAGGTTCACCACAATAATATTGGTCAATATAAGTGTTATTATCGACTAAAACTTTTAATTTCACTTTACTACCCCCTTATTCATTTTCATCTAACTTATAATAACACTATATTTTTTTTAATTCAAAAGATTAAAAATCAAAGAGGATATCAAAATAAATCTAAACCCTTTGTCATTGTTAAACCATTTAACCGTTTCTTTTAATACGTGTGTCCTATAAAATATACTTCAGGAGAAAAAAGGAAATCCCTAAAAAAACATAACATATATATTATAGAAAAAATTACTGTATTTATGTATAAAGGAGGCGGTTATGAAGATAAAATATTTCCCAATATACTGGGTCAGACAATATCAGAGAGGAATAGTGGAACTTTTTGGAAAATATCGGAGGTTTGCAGAGCCAGGATTTCACGTTCAACTTCCTATTTTTGAGATAACCAGGATCAGGGATGTGAGAGAACACACTATGGATATCGCTCCTCAAAATGTCATAACTAAGGATAATGTCGAGATAAATGTAGATGGAATAGTCTGGGCAAGACCTCTCTACCCTGAAAAAGAGATAAAGAAAACTTTTTATAATATCGACAATTGGAGAAACGCTGTGATGAAATTAGCCCAGACAAATCTCAGACAGGAATTTGGTAAATTGACTTTAGATGAAAGTTTGACAGCCAGAGGAAAGATAGCTATGGATATGCAGGTATCATTGGATAAATTAGCAGAAGAATGGGGAATAACTGTAACTAAGGTAGAAATAAAGGTCATCGATCCTCCAGCAGATATAAAGGCAGCCATGCACAAGCAAAAAACCGCTGAACAAGAGAGGCGAGCTATGCGTCTTTTGGCTACAGGTAGATTTGAAGCTGCGGAACAAGATAAATTGGCACTTATACAAATTGCTGAGGGTAGAAGGGAAGCTAAAATAAAAGTAGCTGAAGGTCAGGCTCAGGCTATAAAACTTGTCAATGAAGCAGCTAGGCAGTATTTTGTAGGAAATGCCAAAGATCTTAAGAGATTAGAAGTAGTAGAAGAATCTTTGAAAGATAACTCTAAAATCATCCTTACTAAGGAGGGAATAAATCCAAATATCATATTAGGAGATATCCCCCTCCATGAAAGAAAAAAAGAGGAAGGAGTCCCATCTAAAGGTGACACCAAAAATCTTTCAGAGGAAATACTAAAAAGATATGATGTATAAAAAGATCAAAATAAAAGGGAAAGCCTAGCTTTCCCTTTTATTTTGATCTTTTTATAATTAATAAGTTGTAAACTTACATCCTATATAGCTTTTTTATGATATATGTAAATTTTTCTTCCACTTCAGGAGAGTCCAAGCTAGAAAGAACCTCTAAAGCCTTATCTAAAAATAAGTTACTCACACCATAGGTTTCCTCTAAAGCAGAACTTTTTCTAACTTCACTTGTCAGTTCATCAAACTCAGGTTTTTGGGATTTGTAGGTCACTGAAAGGATTTTCTTCTTAAAAGCAGAATCTTTTCCCATTAAGAGCAGATAAGGAAGAGTAATTATTCCTCCCTGTATATCTTGACCACATACCTTCCCGGTTTCTTTTTCTAAACCAGTTATATCCAAGATGTCATCTAAAATTTGAAAACTACATCCTATATTAAAACCAATATTGTAGAGTTTCTTTATCATGTCCTCGGTTACTCCAGATAGAATACCTCCCATGATACATGAGAGAGCAAAAAGAGAAGCTGTTTTTCCAGAGATTCTGGTTATATAATCACAATAATCTATTTCAAAATTATATCTTTCATCCAATTGTTTTAGTTCTCCTAAACAAAGAGTTTCTAAGGTATCTATCATAGCAGCTGAAGCTTTTTCACTGCCTAAAGAGATAATTTTATCCATGGCAAAAAAAGAAAGGATACCCCCTACAGAAACAGCCTTTTCTCTTCCATAAATATTCACCGTAGTTTCTCGGCTCCTCCTCATTTCTCCATGATCAATTATATCATCGTGAATTAGAGACGAAGTATGAAGGAGTTCCAAAGAAGCCGCTGCTTCATAGCACTTTTTATTGATTGTTCCAGCCTTAGCAGCTAAGATCAGAAAAAGAGGTCTCAATCGTTTACCACCTGAGCTTATAAGCCTCTTAGTCTCTTTTTTGGTGAATTCATCCTCTATGGATTCCATTAGAATCTCAATATTTTCCTCTATCCCTGCCAATTCTTTTGTATATATCAACTCAACTCACCTCCCTTAGGAGTTCTAAGAGCTCTTCTTTGTAATCACATTTTCCATAGGTAACTTTTTCAGAATAGCAAAGAGTAACCCTATCTGTGATTTTTTTTAAAAGTTCCCTGTCTAAGATTAGGAGGTGTCTGTTTAAAAGAGATATGAAGAGATCTCCTAGAAGTAGTTTCTTTCCATCCGTATCACTTTTAGAGTTATGGAAAAAAAGGATGAGATAAGCCATTTTAAAAGCTTCCTCTATATAATCTTTTTTCGATATATGAGAAATATCCATCAAATATTCTTTCTCTATGAGATCAAAATATTTTTTAGTGATCATCTTTTCCTCCTTTAATTCCAAAATGCAGAGTACAGCTCCCAAAAAGGTAGGTTTTAAGATTTATATCGGTAAATCCTGCTTCCTCTATAAGTCCTGTGAGTTCTTCTTTGGGTATAAAAGCCTCCACAGATTCATCTAACCAACGATATTCTCCATAGGACCTTGCTAAAAACTTCCCCATAATGGGAACTAAAAACTTACAGTAAGCTTTCAGAATTTTCCTGAGTAGAAATGGCTCTGGATAGGAAGCCTCCATACAAAAAAATATCCCTCCAGGGGTCAAAACACGATTTATCTCCCTGAGAACCTTTCCATAATCAGATGTATTTCTAATTCCAAATGAAATAGTAACAGTATCAAAGCTGCTGTCTTTAAAAGGGAGAGAAAGTGCACTCCCCTGAATAAACTCTATATTTTTTAGTTGTTCTGCCATCATTCTTTTTCTGGCAACTTGAAGCATTTTATCACTAAAATCAAGGGCTTTTATCTGGGAAGTCTTTAATTTATTCCCCATTCCAATAGCTATATCTCCCGTACCACAGCATACATCCAATACCCTTTCACTTTTCATCGGGATATTTTTAATAAGATCTTTTTTCCATAGTCTATGTATTCCAAGGGTAATAATATCATTCATAAAATCATAGCAAGATGAAATATTTTGAAATACATTATGAGCTCTCCTCTCCTTATCCCTTTCAATCGCCATTATAAAAACTCACTCCTTAAAATTTCTCCTAAAATAATTATTATATAGAAGAGGTAAAAAATAATCCCTGATAAAACTGAATTCCCCATAATATTAGATCTACTTTTTAAAGATATATTTTCGACTGTGATAAACTTAAGTTTTTTCCTAATTAATGGAACCGATAAAAAAATTAAAAACATTGAGATAGGTAAAATTTTAAGAATAACACTTAAAAACACAAAAATATACATCATTATATAGGAGAACTTTAAGATGTCTATAGATCTCTCTCTTCCCATAATAATTGGAATTGTAACCCTAGTCGCTCGATCTTTTTCTATATCACAAAGACCATTTGTAAGGAGGATAGAACCTATGTAGATTATCAGTGGTATTGAAATTAATATAATATTTTTATCTATATAACCACTCTGAACATAGTACGCTAACCAGGTTATAAGTCCACCCATGGTAATTCCCGAGAATAACTCCCCTAAAAATGTTTTAGATATAGGTAGCGGCCCTGCAGAGTAAAAATATGCTACTAAAAACCCTATTCCCCCAATAATAGCAACCACAATTCCTCCATGAAGTAGAAGATAGAATGCTGGAATTAATGTACATAGTACCAGATAGACCATCAATTTTTTTACTTGAATAAGGGGAATGCCATCAAAAACCAAAATGCTTCCCTCTCTGTCATGTACTGTATCTATAGTATCTAAACCACTCACATAATCGGAATAATCATTGATTACATTTGCAAAACATTGTGCTCCTACTGCTGAAAGTAACATGGCTATAAATAGATCGAATCTAAAGTTTTCAAATCGATATGTTGAATAAAGGGTTCCCACAAGTACCGGAATAACAGATGCCGACCAAGTTTTTGGATCGAGGATGGCAAATAGTTGTTTTTTAGTCATAATTCCTCCTGAAAGCTAAAATTTAATGTAAAAATTTGTCTCTTTATCCTAGCATTTATAAGGATCTTTTACTAGATATATTCCTTATTTCCTATATATTAATATTTTAATTATAATATTAATATATAAATAACCTGCAGAATAGAAACTAAAGTTCAGCTCTATCCTACAGGTTATTATTTTGGCTTTCAGATTAAATTTTTTAATATAGCTTTAGTTTTAGTGCAATAGTTACATCCTCTTCTCCCACAAGGCTGTATCCTTCTTTTAAAAGTTTTTTCACCTTGTATCTATTATAGATATACGGGAACGACAAATTAAGGGTTATTACCTCACCATTACTAGACATTAATTTAATTTTCATTAGATCCTCCTTTTCAAAACGTTTCACTTAGTTATTTTTGCTTTCTTTTGATTTTATTTTATTTCATTTAGTTTCAAAAGTCAAGGAAAATTATTTTTTATAGAATTTATGATATAATTAAATTAAAAAATAGGAGGGGTTTAAATGTTTGCCCAAGAGAGAAGACTAGAAATATTAAAGATTCTTATGGATAAAACTAAGGTAAGGGTAAAAGAATTAAGTCTTACCTTCGATGTAAGCGAAGTAATCATACGAAAGGATTTGAAACTTTTAGAGGAAGAGGGAAAATTAGAAAGAACCCATGGAGGAGCTATATTAAAAAAAGAGATCCCTACAGACATCTCCCTTAACCATAGAAAAGTCACTAATTTAGGAGGAAAAAAAAAGATAACCAATAAACTCTATAAAATTATAGAGGAAGGTGAGATAATATTTTTAGATTCTTCCAGTACAAATCTTATGCTCGCTGAAAAATTAGCTGAATCACCTAAAAAAATAACTGTAGTAACTAACATGTTAGGCATCATGAAATGTTTGGATGGGATAGATAAGATTGAGCTTATCGGCATTGGTGGCACTTATCATAGTATTCTAGGAACATTTCTGGGAGGACTGGCTTTAGACTCTGTCCGTAAAATAAATACACAAAAACTTTTTTTAGGAGGAGCAGGAATAGATGTTCAAAAGGGAAATATTAGTATCTTTGATTCCAATGAAGTAACTTTAAAAAAAGCCATGATTCAAATGGCATCAAAGGTCTATTTTGTATGTGAAAAAGATAAATTATATTCCTATGGAATATATAACTTTGGGACCATAGATGATCTGGACGTTATAGTTGTAGATGAAAAACCTGAAAAACAATTCGAGGAGAAATTAAGGGAAAATGGTGTGGAAATTATTTAACTATTCTAATTTGAATTATATAGTAAAATATAATACACTATTATAATATATAAGTCATTGGCATTTTAATACTTACCTAGGGAGGAAATAACTTGAATATCGAAGAATTAAAAAAATCTGAAAATTTTCTTGAAGTTCTCATGGATAATCTAGAGAGCAATGTAATGGTAGTAAATCAGGATATAAAGGTAGAATCCGTAAATCCTTTTCTTAAAAATATGCTCCATAAAGATCTAAATCAGATAGAGGGAAAAAAATGTGGAAATGCCCTTGGGTGCCGTCATGCCGTCGAAGAAGGGAAGAATTGCGGTGAAACTACTTTCTGTAATACCTGTAATCTCAGAAAAACCATCATCTCAACCCTTGCTGACAGATCCAACCACTCGGGAAATGTTCTTTCCAGAGAATTTTATATGAATGGCGAAAAGGTAAAAAAATATTTTCTCTATTCCTGTAAACACGTTAAATTTAATAGTGACGATATGGCTCTTCTCATCATGAATGATGTAACTGAATTAGAAGAAAATAGAAGAAAGATGGAAAAAATGGCCTTGACCGATGATCTCACAGGACTTTTCAACAGAAGATATATCTTTGATTTTCTAGCAGACAAAGATACCCAGGATAAAGGATTTTCCATCATCATGGGAGATGTCGATCACTTTAAAAAAATAAATGATAGTTATGGCCATCCTTTTGGGGATGTTGTATTAAAAAAAGTTGCTGATATAATAAAAGATGTTATTGGGAAAAAAGGGGTAGCCGCTCGATTTGGAGGAGAAGAATTCCTTATAGTTCTGCCTAATATTATATCCAAAGATGCTTATTTTTATGCTGAAGAATTAAGAAAAAAAATAGAAACTCTCAAAATAAATGATTTTTCATCAGGAACTACCATTAGTTTAGGAGTCGCAGAATATCTCAAGGGTCAGGATATAAGTGAAGTTATCAAAGCTGCCGATAAACTCCTCTATCTCGCTAAAGAATCCGGGAGAAATATAACTAAAGTTAAATAAAAGAATAAGATCACATCTAACTAGCTATAATAATAAAATTCAAAAAAGCCAAGAATTAAAATCTCGGCTTTTTTATATTCTGAGCTGATTTTATCAGCTTCTATCCATTCATCATCTTCATATCTACTGTGGTGTGTTTCTTCCACGCATCGATTATTCCTTTTAATATCTGCGGTACACTCACCCCTTCTATTTTTTTAGTCAAAAAAACAAGGGTCGAATCATCCCATCCTTGGGTACTCTTTTCCACATCTATCATACTTCCTACCATATCAACCTTCATCATATCGCCCTCTACCTGGGTGAATCCCTTTACTCTATAGACCATAGGCCCTATCTCTTCTAAAAAATTATTTAGTTCCGAATGAGAAATTTCAGATTTAATATTCATAGTAAATGTTTTTGGTTTTGTATCTACAGTATTGGTGGTTTCTTTTTTAACAATATTTTGTAAGAAATCTCCTTCTCTATTAAAAAACTCTATTCCTATCTTTCCAAAAGTAGTTCTATGAATATCTGCATCAGGATTTATAAATGCTATTTTATCCCTTATAACAGAGGTATCCTCTACAAGATCAGATTTATTTATTACTACCATGTGTGCCTGTTGTATCTGGTTAGTTATAGCCTCAATTCCGTCTACCTCAGCTAAAAATGTTCTTGCATCTACGATACATATTGCTCCTGAATAAATATATGGATTATCTTCTACTTTCATATAGGCCTTTAAAGCCTCTAAAATTTCTCCTATATTAGAAGGGTCTGCCAGCCCAGATCCCTCTACAAATACTCTGTCCACATCAGTTTTCGCTATCCTTGCAAGCTCAGTAACAAAATTTATTTGAAGACAGCTGCAAAAGATAGATCCTCTGTTAATCTCTGAAAGTTCTATATCAAATTCTTTTAATAAACTTCCATCTATTCCCGTTTTACCAAATTCATTCATAATAACAGCATTTTTACTTTGAGACAGATCTTTTAAAATCCCCTTTAATGTGGTTGTTTTTCCTGCTCCTAAAAACCCCGTAAGCAGATAAAGTTTTTTCTTCTTCACTATTGTTTCCCCCTTTTTATACAATCAATAATTTTACTACTTGATAAAATTTATTATCTCTTCTATCTGAGCAACTCTTCCAGTCACTACTACCTCTCCATCAATAACAAGTGCTGGACTACTCATCACTCCAAAGGACATGATCGATACAATATCCTCCACCTTTTCTACATCTGCATCCTTACCAGCCTTTGAAAGAGCCTTTATCACATTGTCATATAGGTCATCACATTTTTTACACCCTGTTCCTAATACCTTTATTTCCATTTTTAGTTCCCCCTATTTTAAAATAGATATATTCTTCTTATTTTTTATTTTATTAAAAAATCTATCATTCATATTAAAAAAAATTTTCCCCTTTATATAATCATATTAAATAAATATCCAACTGCTATTATTCCTACTCCTGTTATCCCTGTAAATACAGTTATTAATTTAGGCTTTATAACCTTTCTCAAAAGAATCATCTCAGGGAGTGATAAAGCCGTAGTTGCCATCATAAATGCCATAGCAGTTCCCATCCCCACTCCTTTATTTATAAGAGCTTCCGCAATTGGAATAGTTCCCATTGCATTTGAATAAAGGGGAATAGCTATAATCGTTGCAAACAATACTGCCAATGGATTTTCAGGTCCTGCATACTTTGAAAGGATCTCTTCAGGAGCCCATCCATGGATGAGAGCCCCTATCCCTATCCCTATAAGAAGATATTTCCATATCCTTCCAACTATATCTTTTACATTGGATTTTGCAAATTCTATCCTCTCCCTTTTAGAAAGAGTTTTTATGATAGTATCTCCCATCTTTATTTTATATACATAGTCCTCTACATATCTCTCTAATTTTAAAAGGTGAATTATATATCCTCCTATTACTCCCAATACTACCCCTGAAAATACATAGTATCCTGCTATTTTTGGACCAAATATCCCCAAAAGAATAACAAAAGCAGCTTCATTTACTATCGGAGAAGTTATCAAAAAAGAAAAAGTTACACCAAGGGGTATCCCTCCCTCTATAAATCCTATGAAAAGCGGAACACTAGAACACGAACAAAAAGGTGTTACTATCCCTAAGAGACTGGCAGCTACATGAGCCTTGAATCCTCCTAATTTTTCCAATATTTTTTTTGTTCTTTCTACAGAAAAATAACTTCTCATATACGAGATTATAAATACCATCATTGAAAGAAGTATCAAAATTTTTATAGTATCATAGATAAAAAAATGAATGGAGCCGCCGAACCTTTCTCCTGTATCTACTCCAACCCTATTAAGAATCCATGTTGTTCCCTGATTCAGCCAAGCAAAAGAAAATATATATTTTATCACGACTAACTCCCCCTCCATCATATAAGTTTATAAGCAATTACTAATATAGTTATATACTATAAAAATATCTTTTGCAAATTAATTTATATTTATTAGTGAATTTTATATTTATTTACCAAAAAAAGACCTCTAACTATTTTAGAGATCTTTTTTTTAAATTATTTTTTTGATTTTAACATCTCTTTCATACAGCTTACAGGTGTTCCTTTTTCAAGATGAAAATTTATACACTCACAACATTTCCCATGTCTTGGACACTCTACATTTGTACACGTACACGTTTCTTGATTACAACTCATTTTAATCCCCCTGTTATTTTAAAAACTTTTTAAAGTTTCTTTTAAACACTTTTAATAAAAGAATAACACAAGAATATTTTCTTGTCGATAATTTATCCAAAAATTTATTCTACAATATATTTTAACTCCATAGGTAAATTTTCTTCACCAAAGACCTTAATATCATTTAGTACAGGCTGCCCAGCCTCTTCCAATAACCTTAACCCCTGCTCCTTATCAAATAAAAACTTTAAAAATTCTATAGCAATCTCATTATTTTCACCTGTATTTGGCATAGTTAAACTGTAAACGATTGGTTGACCTTTTTTAGTGATGAATTCACCCGGTGTTTTCCCATCCAGCTGAATTGTTGATTTTGCATAATCATTTTTGTAGTCAATTGAACTTAAATTAATCTCTTTAGGTAATTTCACATACATTAGATTTGGATTTTTTTTGGCATGTTGCATTGCTACAGACTCATATTCAAATGCATAATCTAAAGCACCTGTATCTAACATTGCTATTAATTGTACTGCCTTTGCCCTAACATTTCTAGGGGGACAATTTTTAAGTAATTTATTATTTAATCCTTCAATTCCATAATGATTTTCAGCTAGTTGCCATAATAACACAGATCTATATCCACACGGATCTGCATTAGGATCACTATGACCATAATTAACTCCCTTTCGAGTTAAGACTTCATACCAATTTTCAGATGTAATCTCATCAGCATATTGGCTATGTTTTGAATATACAATAACCATTGAATTTTCTGCAAATAATCCATTCCAATTTGCAAAATCTGGCATAACCAAAGTATCAATTACCGTATAATCAGCAGAACAGAGTATATCTACAGAGTCACCAAATTCTGTTACTTTTCTTGCAACTGTTCTACTCCCACCTGGAGTTCTAATAACATCTACCTTTGGATATTTTTCTTCAAATTCTTTCTCTAAAGATTCAAATGGTATCGTTAAACTTCCTGCATGATAAATAACCAGTTTCCCCTCTAATTGATTTTCTTTTATTTTCACATCACTATTTGAATCTTTATTTTCACATCCACCTAAAAACAATGCTCCTAACATCAATATAATTAACCATAAATTTTTCTTTTTAAACATCTTACAATCCCCCTAAAAAAATTTTAAATAACCATCTAGTTTATACTATTTTTTTTCAATAAAATCAAATTTTACCTACAAAATAGTAGGGAAATAAAATATTTTTTTATTTGTTTGACAATAGTAGGGTTATATCTGTATAATATTAGCGATTTAAGCAAATTTTAATTAAATATTAATTAAATCTGGAATTTTGATATATATTTCAATTATCTATACTTATTCAAGATAAAATTATTTTAGGAGGCTAAAAAATGGAACATGTATTCAATCCAAAACTATTCACTTTATTTAAAGGGGGTCTCGATAAAAAACAAGTCACTTCCGATATATTAGCAGGAATTGTTGTTGCTATTGTTGCCTTACCACTTGCTATTGCCTTTGCAGTGGCTTCAGGAGTTTCACCGGAAAGAGGAATAATAACATCGATTATTGCAGGATTTATTATTTCTTTCTTGGGAGGAAGCAGAGTACAGATAGGTGGACCGACTGGAGCTTTTATCGTTATTGTATTTGGTATTGTAGAAACATACGGTATTAACGGTTTAATCATTTCATCGATTATGGCTGGAATAATATTAATAGTATTTGGGCTATTGAAATTAGGAGGATTATTAAAATATTTCCCTAACTCTTTAATCATTGGGTTTACAAGTGGAATTGCATTGGTTATTTTTTCAACACAAATAAAAGATGCATTGGGTTTAAATATTACCAAGGTACCATCGGAATTTATTGAAAAATGGAAACTTTATTTTGCCCACATAGATGAAATTAATATGGTTGCTGTAATTATTACAGTAATCACCATATTAATAACTGTTTTTTCAAAAAAATTAGTAAATAAAATACCAGGATCATTTATTGCAATTATTTTAATGACAATTGGAGTACAGGTATTTAATCTTCCGGTTACAACTATCGAATCATCATTCGGAGAGATTCCGAATCATTTTAATTTTACAATACCATCCTTTGCTTTCAGTGATTTAGCTATATATATAGGCCCTGCCATTACCATAGCCTTATTAGGGAGTATTGAATCTTTACTCTCTGCCGTTGTTTCCGACGGGATGATAAGTGGAAATCATAGATCTAATACAGAACTTATAGCACAGGGTGTCGCAAATATAGTTACTCCATTCTTCGGTGGTATTCCTGCTACGGGAGCTATTGCAAGGACAGCTACCAATGTTAATATTGGTGGCCGGACTCCTATCTCAGGAATAGTTCACTCTATAACACTATTATTAATTATGCTTTTATTCGGTAGATGGGCAAAGTTAATTCCAATGTCCTGTCTTGCTGGAGTATTAATCGTTGTAGCTTTTAATATGAGCGAATGGCGTTCATTCAGATCTATACTTAGAGGATCTATTTTTGATATTATTATTTTGCTTTCGACTTTCATATTGACTGTTTTGGTTGATTTAACAGTGGCTATACAGGTTGGAATAGTTTTATCGGCACTATTATTTATGAAACGGATGGCTGATATCAGCGGGAAAATTCCCCTTGAAATTGATAGTGATCTAATTGAAGATTATTCAAAACTACCCAAAGACATTTCAATCTATGAGATAAGCGGTCCGCTTTTTTTCGCCTCAGTAAAAGAGTATACAGAGGTAATAAAAAGAATAGGGTTTAAGAGTAAAGTTTTAATAATACGTATGCGTCATGTACCCTTTGTTGATTCAACTGGTCTAGAAAACCTTAAAGGGGTCATAAAGATATTAAAAGACTACGGTGTGACAATTGTTTTATCCGGAGTCAATGAATCCGTTCTAAAAGATTTTGAAAAACACCAATTGATTTCATTGGTCGATAAATCTAATATCCATGATTCCTTTGAAAAAGCTATAAACTATTCAAAACAACTACTAAAATAAGTTGATATCTAGTTCAACCTCCTGCCCCCTCCTTGGGGGCTTTTTTTATATATTTTAATCAGAACTACAGCTAAAATAATTTGTTCTGCTGAGGATTCTTCATCTTTGACATTACAAAAATAAATTTAAATTCCCTTAATTTAAATAATATAATTAGTGTTCATTATCTATGATTTAAAATTTATTCTTGAATTTAGATTTATTACATAATATAATAATTAGATCTCTTTAAAGAGAATTACAAGAACGATGATTTTTTAACAGGAAAAAATACTGATCATCTCTTTAAGGTAGAGGAGGTCTTAAAAGATAAAAGTATAGAACATGCAAAAACCAATCGTTTTTGACAACTAAGATGAAATAACTTTTTTTATCATAAAAATAGAGATACAATTTCATCTACAAATTAAAAAAATGGGAGAATTAAATTGAAAAAAAATATATCATTATTATTATTAGGTGTCATAGCCATAACAGGATGTAAAAGTATCGATCCATATACAGGTGAAGAAAAGTTCAGCCAAACCAGCAAATATGCTCTAGGTGGAGTTCTTGCAGGAGCAGCAGCGGGTCAAATAGCAGGAAAGGACACAAAATCAACATTAACAGGGGCAGCAGCAGGAGCCTTAGCAGGAGCCGGATTGGGTTATTATTTTGACAGACAGGAGGCAGCTTTGAGAGCAGAACTTCAAAAAACAGGAGTTTCTTTAAAAAGAGTTGATAATAAGTTACAGCTTGTTATGCCAGGAAACTTAACTTTTAATAGTAGCAGCTCAGATGTTAGAAGTGATTTTTACGAAGTCCTAGATTCGGTATCTAAGGTATTGAACGAATATGATAAAACTGATGTGTTTGTTTCAGGACACACAGATAACACAGGTAAAAATTCTTATAACATGACTTTATCTAAAAATAGAGCAGATAGTGTTGCAAAATACCTTAAATCAAGAGGAGTTCAAAATACTAGAATTACAAGCGAAGGTTTAGGTTCTAAATTCCCTATAACTTCTAACTCTACTTCACAGGGAAGAGAAAATAATAGAAGAGTTGAAATAGAAATAATAGCAAAGAAAGGCTAGTTTTATGCCTTATCTTAAATAGATAATTCATTTAAGAGATTTGATTCCTGTAAAATACAAGACTCAAATCTCTTAGTTTTTATAAAATATATCATATTAAAATATTCATATGATTCTTACTAAGAAAAAGAGGAGGAATAATGGAAAATAAATGCTGCTATGATTTTTTTATGGATCCCATAGAAAAAAAATTTTTAAATAAACTTCGAAAAAAATTATTGTCTAAAGCTGAGGGTAAAATTTTAGAGATTGGTTCGGGAACAGGAGTAAATTTTGAATTATATGGGAAACATGATGTTGTTGCCATGGAACCAGATGAAAAATTAAGAATAAAATCATTAGATAAAGTAAATAATAAAAATATAAAAGTTATTTCAGGAGATGCTGAAAATTTAGAGTTTAAAGACAATGAATTTGATACCGTGGTTGTGATGCTTGTTCTTTGTACAATTCCCGATAATAAAAAAGCACTCTTAGAAATCAGAAGGGTTTGTAAGGCAGGCGGAAAGATCTTAGTCTTAGAACATATCAAACATAAGAATAAAGTTTTAGCTGTGATCCAGGATATCCTCACCCCAGTATGGAAAAAAATAGCTATGGGGTGTCATTTAAACAGAAAAACTGTAGATATTATAGGAAATCTAGGATTTCAAATAATAAAAAAAGAATATCATATAGGAAATAATTTTGCTCTTTTGGAGATTATTAATAACAAATAAAGGTCTGAAATTTTTCCATTCTCAGGAAAAATTTCAGACCTTTGCATTTTTCTAGGGTTATTATTTTACCGGTTTTAATTTAGCTGTAAAATGTCTTAGGATCTTTGGCTCCTCCTCAATCTCATACCCCTTTATTTCATCTCTTCTCTTATAGATATTAATCAGAGCTTTAGCCACTACATTCATATGATTGTTAGTATATACTCTTCTAGGGATAGTTAATCTCAGTAATTCCATAGCAGATTCCAGCTGCTTTCCTGTATCGGGGTCATTTCCCAATAAAAATGATCCAATCTCTACACCTCTGACACCGGCTTCTCTGTATAACTCTACACAGAGTGCCTGAGCAGGAAAATTATAGTAGGGAATATGAGGCAGAAACTTCTTGGCATCCACAAAAACTGCATGACCTCCTACAGGATTTTGTATTGGAACTCCTCCTTCTGAAAGTAATTTCCCAAGGTATTCAACCTGTCCTATTCTCGAAGCCAAATATGACTCCTCAATAACTTCAGTAAAGCCAACAGCTAGAGCATCCATATCTCTCCCTGAAAGTCCTCCATAGGTAGGAAATCCTTCAATAGGAACAACCATAGCCCTTACACCATTAAATAGTTCTAAATCTTCCTTTATAGCAATCAGTCCACCCATGTTTACAATCCCGTCTTTTTTAGCACTCATGGTGATAGCGTCTCCATAGGAAAAAACCTCTCTTACAATCTCCAAGATCGAACAATGCCCATATTCTTCCTCTCTTTTTTTTATAAAATAAGCATTTTCTGCAAACCTGGCAGAATCAAAGATTATTTTAACTCCATATCTGTCGGCTATTCTCTTAGTTTCTTTTATATTTTTTAAGGAAACAGGCTGTCCTCCAGCACTATTGCAGGTAATGGTAATTATGATAAAAGCGATATTTTCTGATCCTTTTTCCAGTATTATTTTTTCTAAACGGTCATTATCCATATTTCCTTTGAAGGGATGATCGAGAGCCGTGTCATAAGCTTCAGATATTACACAGTCAATAGCTCTTCCCCCCTTTAACTCCACATGTGCTTTAGTTGTATCAAAATGCATGTTAGATATACTATACTGCCCTTTTTTTATTAAAAGAGGAAAAAGTACATTTTCCGCTCCCCTTCCCTGGTGGGTTGGAACAAAATATTTATACCCTGTAATATTCTGAACTGATTTTTCCAACCGATAAAAACTCCTACTCCCTGCATAAGATTCATCTCCTAACATCAGTGCTGACCATTGATGGTCACTCATAGCTCCAGTTCCAGAATCAGTTAGGAGATCTATAAAAATATCTTCAGCTTTTAATCCAAATTGATTATAACCCACTTCCACTATCCTTTTTTCCCTCTCCTCTTTAGAGATCAAACTAATTTTTTCTACCATTTTTATCTTGTACGGTTCAGCTAATGTCGAGTATTCACACATATTTTCCCTCCTAAAATATCTTATTAAATGACTATTAAATATTATTTCAGTTCTTTATATCATACCGAATATATTCTCTATTTTATCTACCTATCCTTTATTATAATTCTAAAAATCAACTGTAAGATAAAAAGCAACGTGACATTGCATTCAATTAGTTTTAATAAAAATTTCAAGATAATAAAAAATAAGTCTATCCACCACAGGCAGATAAACTTATTTTTTATTATCTTCTTTTAAGAGATTTTATAATCTTCCATCTATATTAAAAAATGGAAAAACTGGGAAAAATCCATTTTTTGCAAAGTTAATAAATCCTATTTGAACACCCTGTAAGTCATTGGTGAAGTTAACTGCACCCAGTTGAAAAGTAGTTTTTTCTGCATAATTTACAAATCCGATATCAACTATCGATTCTCCCTGGTTAAAGTTAATTGCTCCCAGATTAATCACTGATTTTTTCTGGTTAAAGTTAACAAATCCCCACTGTAAACCTGTAAAATCATTGGTATAGTTAACAAATCCTAAAGCTACACCTGTAGACTGTCCCAAATGAATATTAGCTGCACCTATACCTACACCTGTAAATGAATTATTCACTTTGTTGGCTCCAATCCAAAATGGGCTTAACTGCACCCCTTTAAAGTTATTAGTTTCACCTAAAGCTAAAATATTTATATCCAAACCACTCATATTGGTATTTTTCCCATAAAGTAAGTTAAGTCTTACCCCTTTTACAGTTTGATCCGCCGGCATATTAGTCCCTGGTACACCTAATTGAAATGGTGTCTCTGCAAATGTTATGGTGGAAATTAAGCATATCATCCCCAGTAAAGTTTTTATTCTTTTCATATTTATCCTCCTAATTTTATATTTTAAATATTGTACTACGTATTTAAAAAAAATTACAGATTATCTAAATAAAAAAAGTGCCTCTATTAATATTAGAGACACCCTTTAAAAATTTAAATTCTAGAATATTCTTCCATCGATATTAAAGAATGGAAATATTGGTAAGAATCCAGTCTTAGCCATGTTAATCAGACCTATTTGTACTCCAGTAAGATCATCAGTCATATTGAAAACACCTAATTGGAATGTAGTTCCTTTAGAAATGTTAACAAAACCGATATCTGCTGTTGTTCTTCCATCAGAGATATTCGCTGCTGCCCATTGAAGACCTTTTACATTATGGGTCATATTTACTAGTCCTAAAATAGCTCCTGTAGACTCCCCACCATGGATATTTGCTAAACCAAATCCAACACCTTTAAATGAATTATTGACCTTGTTAGCACCAATAAATAATATAGGAAATTGTACCCCAGTAAAGTTATCAGCTTCTCCCAAAGCTAGAATAGGAAGATCTAACCCACTTACATTAGCAGTCTTACCATAAAGTAAGTTTAATCTTAATCCGCTGACATCTTGAGATGCTGGCATTTGATTATCCAATACGTTAAACTGAAATCCAGTTGCAAATGACATACTAGATAACAAAAATAACATTCCCAATAAAATTTTAACTCTTTTCATATTTCTTACCTCCTAAAAATTTTGTTTTTTTCATACTTCCATAACACTATACTATGAATTTCAGATTAATCCTACAATAAAATAAAAAAATTATACTGGTATTAATCCCAGTAAATATAGTGTAAAATAGTATATAAAAATATATATTATTACCACCAATTAGCACCAATCAAAACATGGATTGAAATCAATAGTGATAGAGCTATCAAAAAGTGATTATCATAGATATTTTAAATCTATTTTTAAACTAATATTTCAAGGGGGTTACCATGAAAATACTAATAGAGGGAGACACTAAATCTGGAAAAACAACCCTCCTTAAAAAAAAATATATTCAGATGATCAATAGCGGTATAGATTCAAATAACATTTTAGTACTCATTGCCAATAGGATGGAAGCTATAAAATTTAAAGAAAATTTAACTTTGGAATATTCCGGTGAAAACAGGATCTACTCCTATTTTGGATTTGTTCAGCATGAATTAAATAAATTCTGGCCAATAATTTTGAAAAAAAGTAAAAAAATTCATAAACTAAATATAATCCCAACTTTTATGACCTTTGAGGCCTCTCAATGTCTCATGGGAAAAACAGTTGAGTACTATAGAAAACAAGGATTTTTAGGAGAGTTAAACATTTCTAATGAAGAAATCTCAAAGAAACTACTCTCCAACATCTTAGACGCATCCTTAAACAACCTAGTTTATACTAAGATTGGTGACAGATTAAAATCATTTGGCGAAGTTCAAAGGGATCAATTATATGATCAAATGAATATAATTATCGATAAATATATGGAAAAAACATTGGAAAATGGGAGTTTTGATTATGGAACTTCTATCTACCTATACAATAATTTCCTTTTAAAAGATGAGTTTTACTTAGATAATTTTAAGAGGAATACCACCTATCTTTTAGTCGATTCTGGTGAAATAGGCTCCATAGCAGAAGTTGACTTTGTAGCCAAGATCAAAGATTATCTAAAAGGCCTTATTATCACCTTAAATACAGACGGCCCCTATGGAATTCATAGCTATTCCAAAGGTTACTTAGAAGAAACAATAATAGATTCAGAATACAAGAGGATAAAATTAGATAGTAAAAACCTTGAAACCCATAATTTTTTAGACCGATTAGAGGAAAAATTTTATTCCTATGAGACAATAACTGGTCTGGTAAACCTGCATCTAGATATAGAAAATGAATATAAAAGTATAAACAATAAGAAAGTTATTAAAAAGGTTTTAGAGCTCCTAGATGATTCTGTATCTCCAATAGATATCTCGGTAATTGTTCCTCAGAATGACCTGGTATTGGAATTTGCCTTAGAAAAAATAAGCCAGGAAAGAGGCTTTAAATATATGAATATAGGGAGGAATGAGAGAATTTTAGATAATCCCTATGCCTATATCTTGGTTATATCCAGTATATTATTCTATGAGTTTAAAGAGATCAATTTAAATTTTGATGAAATTAAGGTATTTTTTAATCTTGCTCTGGGATTAGATTCCATCAGGAGTGCTCTTTTGGCTAATTATATAGGGAGCCGTAGCAAGGACAGATATAGATTGATTGATATTGACAGTCAGGAGATAAGAAAACGAATCCCTCAACAAAATATTGATAAATATGATAAAATAAGAGGAATATTTAATAAAATTCCTAAGGATATTGAGCTCTATGATTTTTTTGAAATCTTATATATTGAGCTCATTGCAGGTGAGGAGGAATTTTTTAAGAATATAAAGGGGTGCAGGGAGCTGATAGATTCATCTAAAAAATTTATTGAAACTCTCCATAATTTTGAAAACATCAAAGATCTTAACTATGAATTTATAAAGTTCTTACGGGATGGTGCCAAAGCATCGGAAAGTTTAATAGAGTTAGATGAAAGATTAAATGGAGAATATCTCTCTATATCAACACCCTATGCCTATATAAATTCCGGAAGAGATTCCAAATATCAAATTTGGACAGATATAAGAAATAAAAATTTCATTCCAGATACAAAAAATATCCTTCAAAATTCATGGGTACTCTCTAAAACTTGGAAGGGTGAGAGATTCTCTATAGAGGATCAGTTTTACATTGAAAAAATAAATACCATGGGGATTCTTCGTAGATTGATGAAATCTTGTCATGGGGATATATATGTGTATGGATCTAAATATTCTAGTGGCAGCCACGGACAAGGAGGGCTCCTCTATAACGGATTTAAAAAAATTAAATAAGGGAGAAAATTATGAAATATATAAGAAAAATCGGGATATTATTATCCTTATTGATGTTGTTTGGTTTTTCATATGGACAGGAAGATTTTAGAGCAAAATCTATGAAACTGATCCTAAATAAAACCACAGCTTTAGCCGATGGGCAGGATGAAATAAATATTACCTATAGGATCGAGGATGATAATGGTGTCCCTCTTAGAAATATTGACAAAAAAGAAATAAGTCTTCTGATTGATGGAGTTGAAAGCAATGTATTCACCCTGAGATCCAATGATAGTAAGATTTTTGAAATAACTTTGATTTACGGAGATCTCAAAGCTGAGACCAAGGTGAAATTTATAAAAGAAAATAAAAAATTAAGAATATACCTGTCTAAAACAAGGATTTTAGCCGATGGGATCGATGAAATAATTATAGGAACCACAGATGATCAGGGAAATAAATGGAATGATAATGTAACTCTATATATAGACGGGGAGGAAATTCCTACTAATTTTTTTAAGACAAAAAAAACAGGAGAATATCAAGTCGTTGCCAAATCCGGGAAATTCGAGAGTGAAGAAGAAAAAATAACTGCATATGAAAAAATTAATACTTTAAATTTAAAGGCAGACAAACTTAATCTTCTTTCTAATGGAGTAGATAAACTAAGTTTTACCTTAGATGGCAAGGACCAAAATGGAATCACCCGAATCATAGATAATTTTACTCTAGTAAATCCTCAAGGGAAAAATATATCTAAAAACAAAGCATTAACTAGTAAAAACCCAGGGACTTTCAAGGTTAGAGCAGTCTATAAGGGAGAGTACTCCAACTATATTACTTATAGTTCTAAATCGCCTAAAAAGTTTAGTGTAGTTTCATACTACCCGATGGAGGAAACCATTAATTTAAACACCGAGATAGAAGTTACCCTAAATATAGAACCTAGGGATTATAAAGATAGTTTAGAAGTTTTCTTGGATGGAAAACCTGTTTCAGGCAACCTTACCTACAATAAAAAATCTAAATCACTTACATTCATTCCGGACCAGCCGTTAAAATTAAATTCAAAATATGAGGTAAGACTAAAAAAATCCATCACAGGAATAGATGAAAATAAATTAAAAAAAGATTTTACCTTTGAATTTGAAACTACTTCTAGAAAAGACATAGAAACGGTCAAAGTAGAGAGGGGATTATTTATACTAGGAGACGAAACCGGTAAACTGTGGAAGTTTTCATCTCCTACACAGGAAGCCTTTATCCAATACGACTACTTTATTGGAAAAACACCAGTAACATTCGATATTTACGATCAATATACTAGAGATATGAGACTTCCTCTTGTAGATGATAATGGATGGGGACGTAAGACTAGACCAGTTATTAATGTAACTTGGAACGATACCATAGGATTTTTAAATTGGTTATCTGAAAAAGAAAACCTGTCACCGGCCTATGATAAAGACGGAAATCTTATAGATTCAGATGGAAACAGAACCAGAGATATAAAAAAGGTTACAGGATATAGACTCCCAACCGAGATTGAATGGGAATTTGCTGGAAAGGGAGGAGTAAAATCTAAGCCTACCCTATTTAGCGGATCAAACGATGTAGGAGCTGTAAGTTGGTATTCTGACAATTCAATGGGTAAAACTCATGAAGTAGCTACAAAAATGCCAAATGAATTGGGAATCTACGATATGAGTGGAAATATCTGGGAGTGGATAAACGATAATAGTGGCGTTTATTCGGGAATAGAGAGAATAAACAGTGTAGGTCCTAAAAGTGGTTCGTTAAAAATATTAAGAGGTGGTTCTTTTAACAGTATAATGAGTGACTCTCAACTGACTTTTAGAGATGAACTTTCTCCTAACACCAAAGATATATATTATGGATTTAGAGTAGCAAAAACAATTAAGGAGGAAAAATAATGGTAGAAAAAACTCCATTTTTAGTAAAAATATACGAATTACTTACCGATACCGACAGATTTGCAGGACTTATTGAGCAAATCATTTTATTTTCTATACGTGCAATTATTGCAGTTTTAGTATTTCTAGCCTTTAGAAAAATTATAGATATTCTCATGAAAAAATATGAACAATTGGATAAAAAGGATTCTAATAAATCCCTCCATACTTTTTCCAGGTCAATACTGAGATTGACTTTAAATTTTGTAGCAATCATGATTGCTCTTCTAATAATAGGTGTAAAACAGACTGCTTTTGTAGGACTTCTAGGAGGAGCAGGTTTAGGAATTGGTTTAGCACTAAAAGATACACTGGCAAATTTTGCTGGTGGAGTCATATTAATAATATTTAAAGCTTATGAGATAGGGGATTTTATAGAGATTGACGGTCAAAGTGGGAGTGTCCACGAAATAAATGTTTTTGCTACAACACTGAATACCATCGATAATAAGAGGATTCTCGTTCCAAATGGTCTGGCAACCTCACATCAAATTATAAACTATACAAAGAATAAAATGAGAAGAGTAGACCTTTTATTTGGAATTTCTTATAACGATGATTTCAAAAAAGCTATAAAAATATTGACAGAGATAGCAGAATCTCATCCTCAAATTTCACAGAAGATAGATAAGACCATTAGATTAAGGGAATTAGCTGACAGCTCTGTAAATATTACATTTAGAGTTTGGTGTAAATCTGAAGATTATTGGGGAGTCTACTACGATATCATGGAATCAGCAAAGCTTAGATTTGATGAAGATGGTATAAGTATTCCATTCCCACAAATGGATGTCCACATGCATAACCCAGAGGAAGAAATTGTACCTAATAACTAATAATGATCAATATATATATAATATGTAACCCAAAGAAAGAGGTAGACTATGTTAAAGAAAGCTGAAAAAGTATTGTTCCAATATTTTGGATATAAAAAATTTAGAACCAATCAAGAGGAGATCATCTCCTCTATTTTGGATGGAAGAAATCTTTTGGGTATAATTCCAACCGGCAGTGGGAAATCAATCTGTTATCAGATTCCGGCATTACTTTCACCTAAACTTACTATAGTTATCTCTCCCTTGATCTCCCTTATGAAAGATCAGGTAGATGCTCTTAAGATATCTAATATCCCCTCAGCATTTATAAATAGTTCCCTCACAAAGGAGGAGTATGTAGATATCATCCGACAGTTACGACAAAACAAACTGAAACTTCTTTATATAGCTCCTGAAAGACTCCTCAATGCTAAGTTTATAAACCTGCTGACCAGCCTTCAGATAGGTATGGTTGCTATAGATGAGGCTCACTGTATATCCCAATGGGGTCATGATTTTAGGAAATCTTATCTAGAGATCCCTAAATTCATTGAAAAATTAAACCAAAATATACAGATAACAGCATTTACAGCTACAGCCACCCCAAAGGTAAAACAAGATATTATAAATCTGCTGGAGATGAGGAACCCCAAAACATTTGTAGGAGGCTTTGACAGAAAGAACCTATTCTTTAAAGTAGTAAAAAATGAAGATGCAGAATCATTTTTAGTAGATTATTTAGATACCCATAGAAAAGCTCCTGGTATCATCTATGCTTCTACACGAAAAGAAGTGGATAACCTATATGCGTATTTGAGATTAAAGCATTTCAGTGTTGGAAAATATCATGCAGGACTCACCGATGAGGATCGTAAAAAATTTCAAGATAAATTCATAACCGGAGATATCAGAGTTATGATTGCAACCAATGCCTTTGGTATGGGGATTGATAAATCTAACGTAAGGTTTGTTATCCACCGAAATATACCCAAGGATATAGAAAGTTACTACCAGGAAGCCGGCCGTGGAGGTCGTGATGGGGGACAAGCAGAGTGTATCTTGATGTTCTACCCTGAAGATATTGGCACACAAGAATTCTTTATAGATATGAATAGGGAACTCTCTCCGGAATTAAAAAGAGATAAATTAAAAAAACTAGATAAGATGGTAGCCTATACTGAGATAAAATCCTGTCTTCGGGAGTATTCATTGAAATATTTTAGTGACAGAAGGATAAAAAATTATTGCGGTAATTGCAGTAATTGTACTGGTGCAAAGGATGTTGAAAATAATACTGTAGATACACAAAAAGTTCTCTCATGTATTGGAAGATCCAAGGAGAACATTGGTATTAGGATGGTTATCCGCCTCCTATTAGGTGAGATAAGTGATAAAATTACAAGAAAGGGTCTGGATAAGATCTCAACCTTTGGAATTTTTAAAGACTACAATAAAAACCTCTTGGAGGAGTTTATTAACTACCTTATCTCTGAGGGGTATATAGATCAAACCGCAGGGTCCTATCCAGTTCTTAAGTTAAATGAAAAATCTTTTGATGTTCTAAACGGGAATATTCAAGTACTTCGAAAGAAAAATGAAGTTGTCTCCTTTGATTATTATGAAAACCCTATCTTTGAAAGATTAAATGAAGTACGGCGTGAGATCGCAAACAAAGAGGGGATCGCTCCATATGTGCTCCTATCCGATGTTACCCTCATGGAACTGGCAGACAAAAAACCTATCAACAGGTGGGAGATGCTGAAAATTAAGGGGATAGGTAACCAAAAATTTGAAAACTACGGGCAACAATTTTTAGATGTCCTCATCACAGAGGTGGAGATTGAAAATTTAAAAAATGACGATTCTCAAGATATCAAAAAAAACAGTAAAAAATACCTGGTTGAAATAGAAAAGGTAAAACACCTTAAGGAAAGTTTAAACTTAGATGTAGATGTGGAGGAATTAGCCCAGGCTATAAGTGAGATATTCTTCTAACCTTACCTTTATTTACTTAGTTTAAAAGAATTATTTAAAAGTAAAATAAGAAAAAGAGTCTAAAGTTTAGACTCTTTTTTTTGCTAAATTTTTATCTTCTTTATTTCACTCTATACTAATTCACCATTCTCTGAACCTTATTTTAAAATAATAACCTTATTCGCTATCCTTTCTACAAATAGATAATCGTGCTCTATAAATAGAATAGTTGGATTATATTTTAATATAGCTTTCTCAATCCTTGTTCGGGTATGTAGATCTAAAAAATTTAATGGCTCATCCCATATGAAAAAATCTTTTTCTAAATAGATATTCAGTGCCATATACAGCTTTCTAGTTTCTCCCTGACTGAGGAGTGATGTATCTTTACTGAGTAAGTTACCCCGGATATCAAAAGCGGCCAAAAAAGGTGTAAATAATTTGATATCAATATTTAAATCGATCAGGAACTCTTCCAATTTCATATTTTTCGGTAGAAGTTCCTGGGGTAGATAACCTATATTTATTCTGGAATCAATAAATATGTTCCCTGTAAATTTTATCTGGTTTAAGACAGCTTTAATAATACTGGTTTTCCCACTTCCATTGGGACCTGCAATTGCTACCCTTTCACCCCGGTCTATACTAAAGGATAAATTTGATATGACTTTCTTATCCCCGTAGCTAATATTCAGATTATCCACCCTTAAAACTTTTTGAGGCAGCAGCTTAATATCCTTAAACTTTATTTCATATTCTTTTTCAAAATTTTTAACTAGTTTTTTCTTAGCTTCAATGTGTTCTCGAGCTTTTTTTTCATAACCTTTGGCGCTTTTCATAAGTGCCTTAGCCCTTACTCCTAAAAGCTCTAACCCACCTTTACTTCCACTAGCAGGAATTTTTGCCATCTTCCTCTGAGCTTTTTCAGCCCATTCAGATTTTTGTTTAAAGCTATCTTCTTTTTTCTTTATATTAGATTTTAGATTTTCATTTTGTTTCTTTTCTGATTTTAATAACTGTAGATAATTTTCTTCAAACTTAAAAAATGTTGTATTATAGATCTTAGCCTCTCTTTTACTATGCAAATGAAGGATGTGGTCTCCTACTGTATTCAAAAAATTCCTATCATGGGATATACAGATGAAACCTCTCTTCTGATCTTTTAGATACTTTCCTATTAATTTCCTGGATTCAATATCTAAATGATTTGTCGGTTCATCTATAAGGGGAAAACTATTTTTCTTTAAAAATAATGAAATTAATTGTATCTTTGTCTTTTCTCCGCCGCTCAAAGAATTGTAAAACCTATTTAAGATACCTAGATCTAATTGTATCTTTAGCAACTCTCTCTCTATTAAATTTTCAATTTGATATCCATCCAATTCCCGGTATTTTTCCTCGATTTCCCCATATTTAATCAAGTTATCCTGGGTAGGATCTAACAACAACCCTTCCATCTCATCTTCATAGAATTTATAAGGTCCTAAATTGTCCTTAATAAACTCCAATACTCTGGTATTCTCATCTGCTTTCTGCTGGAAAGAGAAGTTAAAAAAAGTTTTACTACACTTTATTTCTCCGCCGTCTTTAATCAATTCACCATCTATTAATCTTAACAGTGTACTCTTTCCCCTGCCGTTTTTCCCATAGATTATAGTTTTCCACGATGTATCAATCTCAATATTTAAACTATTGAATATTTCCTTATAGGGGTTCTCATAGGAAAAACTTAAATTTGTTATATTTATTTTATTCAAAATATCACTCACCTCATATTAATTTATTTTAGATAAATTAAGGCTATAATAAAACAGTGATATATTATTTTCTGTTTAAATTATAGTCCTATTACTGTAGTTTCCATATTTAAATCACCTCCATCATATTCTTGTAACTTTTTTAATATACTAGTTATTTTTTCTTTTGTCAATTAAAAATATTCTACGACTATAAATTTCAGATTAAAAATCTTAGCTTTTAAAAAATTTAAGTTCCTTCTTTCCTAACAAAAATATTTTTCTTCACTTAAAAGAGGTAGATTTCAGTGAAATCTACCTCTTTTTTATTATTAAAATTAATGTTTCACCCCAGCCCTTAGGACAACATGGGATAAAAACCTAGTTAAATTTCTTAGCCACTAAATCTTTAATCAATTCTTCATTTGGAATATAAGGCAGGGTAATATGATCAGTTCCTGCATTATTTTTATTGTATTCCATAGATGTAGTGATGGAGTTCTTATTTCTAGCCCAAGCACGTCTAGCAACTCCTCCCATTACATCCCATGGCATAGCCTGATACAAGATGTTGTCGACTCTCTTAGAGCCGTCTAATACCATTCCAAATCCACCGTTGATAGATTTTCCTATTCCTACTCCTCCACCATTGTGAAGAGCGATAAGACTCATTCCACGAGCTGCATTACCTGCAAAACAATGGGTAGCCATATCTGCCATTATATTTGATCCATCTTTGATATTAGAAGTTTCTCTAAATGGTGAATCTGTTCCTGAAACATCATGATGATCACGTCCAAGCATGATAGGCCCAACCTCTCCATTTCTTACCATCTCATTGAATTTCAATGCAATATTGGTTCTTCCCATGGCATCCTGGTATAAGATTCTAGCTTGAGTTCCTACTACTAATCCATTCTTGTCAGCGTCTCTCACCCAGATATAGTTATCTCTGTCTTGGTATCTTCTGTTAGGATCGATACAACTCATAGCTGCTGCATCTGTTTTTAAAAGGTCCTCTTTCTTTCCACTCAAACAAACCCATCTAAATGGTCCATATCCATAATCAAATAGTTCAGGTCCCAATACATCTTCTACATAAGAAGGATAGATAAATCCACCTTTATCATCTCTACCATTTTTAGATATCTCCTTTACTCCTGCATCATATACAGATTTTAAGAATGCATTTCCATAGTCAAAGAAATATGTTCCTTGTTCTGTTAATTTTTTTATCACATTGTAGTGACTTACCAGTGTTGTATTTACTAGCTCTATAAATTTATCTTTATCCTCTGCTAACAATCTAGTTCTCTCCTCAAAAGAGATCCCTTGAGGGCAGTATCCACCGTCATAAACTGCATGACAAGAAGTCTGATCAGATAATAGATCGATCTTTATTTTATTCTCAGCTGCATATTCCAATAAATCCACGATATTTCCATGGAATGCTATTGCAGCAGGTTTTTCTGCTTTAAAATAAGCTTCTACCTGGTCAAAGGCTTCCTTAGGAGAACGAGCTATACTAGATACCCACCCTTGAGAGTGTCTTGTTTCTATCCTTGAATAATCCACCTCTGCAATTATTCCCACACCATTTGCAATCTCAACAGCTTTACCCTGAGCTCCAGACATTCCTCCTAACCCAGAAGTTACAAATAGCTTACCTTTTAAGTCTCCATCTTGTGGTACTCCTAAAAATAATCTACCTGCATTTAAGATAGTGGAATAAGTTCCATGAACTATCCCTTGCGGCCCGATATACATCCATCCACCGGCAGTCATTTGACCATAGTTTGCTACACCTAATGCAGCTGCTCTGATATAGTTTTCATCGTCGTCAAACATCCCTACCATAAGGGCATTTGTAATAATAGTTCTAGGTGCAGAAGGGTGTGATCTAAATAACCCCATTGGATGCCCAGATTGAATTACTAAAGTCTGATCTTGAGTTAATTCCTCTAAATATCTTTTGATCAATTGATACTGCATCCAGTTTTGGCAGACTTGTCCAGTTTCTCCATAAGTTACCAATTCATATGGATATAAACAGATATCAAAGTCTAAATTGTTATCCATCATTACTTGAAATGCTTTCCCTTCCATACATTTACCTTTATATTCATCTATAGATTTTCCAGATAATCTTCCTTCTGGTCTAAATCTATATCCATAAATTCTTCCAGTTTCATATAGCTCTTCTAAAAATTCAGGAGCTAGCTCAGCATGAAATTCTTCCGGGATATATCTCAATGCATTTTTTATAGCTAATTCCACTTCATCTTGAGATAGTGTAAGACTTCTTTTAGGAGCTCTTCTATATTTAGAATCAAATTTAGGAGTTTCCTTTGGTATATCAGTTAATTTTATAGTCATTGCATCTTTTATGTCATTATTTGTAAACATTATGATTATCTCCTTTTATTAGTTATAAATTTTGATCTTTGATTTTTTCTAAAATTATAGTAGTTCTCCTACTACTTCCTCTACTCTATCTATCATATCTTTGCTAGAAATTAATTCATAACACTTATTTATATATTTATACATCACTACATCTTCATCAATAAACTTCACATCTTCTCTAATAAAGTTATATGCAATTTCAGTTCCCTTTCCTAAGAAGTTTTCCTCTCTAAGATCTATTGCCTGACAAGCTCCTAAGATCTCCATAGCTATTACATTTCTTGCATTTTTCATAATATCTCTAGCTTTTCTACCTGCAATTGTTCCCATAGATACATGATCCTCTTGGTTTGCAGAAGATGGGATAGAGTCTACCGAAGCAGGATGTGCTAATACTTTATTTTCTGATACCACTGATGCAGCACTGTATTGTACAATCATAAATCCAGAGTGTACTCCTCCATACTTTGTTAAGAATGCAGGGAGTCCATTACTTAGAGCAGGATTTACAAGTCTTTCTAATCTTCTCTCTGAAACATTGGCTAATTCTGCCAGTGCTATCCCCATATAATCTAATGGTAGTGCCATAGGCTGTCCATGAAAGTTTCCTGCTGAGATAGCTTCCTCAGTTTCAGGAAAAATCAACGGATTATCTGTCACAGCATTTACCTCTATCTCTATTTTTTCCTTTATAAATCTTAGTGCATCCTTACTTGCTCCATGAATTTGAGGCATACATCTAAGAGCATACGCATCTTGAACCCTCAAGTCTCCCTGTTTAGTAATCATCTTACTTCCATCTATTAAATTTAAAAGGTTCTTAGCTGTATCTATCTGACCGCTATGACCTCTTATCTCATGTACCCTAGGATCCAATGCACATTTAATTCCTGTAAGAGCTTCCATAGTCAATGCTCCTGCAATATCAGCTATCTTAGATAAGTTTAACGCATCATAGATAGTCAAAACACCTACCGCTGTCATAGCCTGAGTTCCATTTATTAATGCTAATCCTTCCTTAGAAGTCAAGTATGGTAATGCTTCTATCCCTGCTAGCTCAAGAGCTTTTATACTATCCATCCTTTCACCCTTATAGAAAGCTTCTCCTAATCCAAGCATAGTTAATACCATATGAGATAGTGGAGCCAAGTCTCCTGAAGCTCCTAGAGATCCCTTTTCAGGAACTACAGGATGTACCTCTTTATTTAAAAGTTCAATCAATTTTTCTACAGTTAATAATCTAATCCCAGAATTCCCCTTTGTCAGTGAATTTACACGAAGTATCATCATTGCTCTTACAATCTCTTCGGCAAAAGGCTCCCCTACTCCACAAGCATGACTTATAATAAGGTTTCTCTGAAGATCATTTGTCTCTTCCTTTGAGATAACTACATCGGAAAATTTACCAAACCCAGTTGTGATACCATATGATACTCTCTCTTCAGCAACAAATTTATCTACTACAGCCCTAGCTGTATTGATTCTATCTTTTGCTCCATTACCTAATTTCACCTTAAAGTTAAACCTAGCTACATTTACTATATCCTCTATGGATAATTTTTGATTATCAATTAGTATCTTTGACATTTTTCCCTCCTCGTATTTCTTTACTACTACTTTATTACTCTATTTAGATGTGAAAGTCAACCGAATAGTACTAAAGTAATACGATTTCTTATTAACAGAGTATAAATATGTCAATAAAAAATTGATTTTTAATCCAAATTGGAGTAAACTTTTGTTAGAAAGTTTTTAAAAAAGCAACGTGGCATTGCATCCAGATAAGCACAACTTAGGTTTTTATAATTTTTATTTTAATAAACTTTATCTCAAAATCCTATGTTTATTTAGTAAAATAGTAGTATTTTGGTGATGCCCTTACGGGTATAATTTCCTAGATAATAAAAAAGATTTCGCTCCAGGCGATTAGGGGGAAGAAAATTGGAATTTTTAAAGAAATATAAGTATATAAATAAAGAATTTTTTAGAAATTACCGAAGGGTAAAAAAAAATGTATGGAAGGGCAGAATCGACGGTGAGGATCACGATTCCCTTAGATGGCATCAAAATATTCAAGTTATTGACTTAGAAGATAACCTAGAAGATCTTAAATTTGAAAATGCAGTCTGTTTCATTGGGTTTTCCAGTGATGAAGGGGTAGAGAGAAATAAGGGAAATGTAGGAGCTGCAGAAGGCCCTAACGCTATACGTCGTGAGATGTGTAACTTCCCTAAAACCAGAGAAGATGTAACCCTCTACGATGCCGGAAATATATTCTGTATCGATGAAGATCTCGAAGGCGCTCAAAAAGCCCTCTCTACCGCAGTATCTAAGATCATAGCCTTGGGGATGTTTCCGATAGTTTTAGGAGGAGGACATGAGGTAGCTTTCGGTACTTACAATGGTCTCCTGGATGTAGTCTCTAGATATCAAAAGAAACCCAAAATTGGAATAATAAACTTCGATGCACATTTTGACATGAGACCATATGAGGATCAAACCAGTTCTGGGACCATGTTTTTACAGATAGCTAACCAGTGTAAAGAGAGAGAATTAGATTTTTCCTACTTTGTATTGGGAATTCAAAAATATGGGAATACAAGATCCCTCTTTAAAACAGCCGATAAATTTGGGGTTAAATATATTTTAGCTCGAGATATCAATGACTATAAGGAATTAGAAGTAAAAAATAAACTAAATATGTTTATAGAGGAAAATGATCATATATATGTAACTATATGTACAGATGTATTTTCATCTGCTTATGCCCCTGGAGTAAGTGCCCCTCAGCCCTTTGGTATCCATCCAAAATCTGGGAGGGAACTTATAAGACATATTGCAGGCACTGGGAAAACTGTCACCTTTGATATAGCTGAGGTGTCTCCAAGATATGATTCTGGAAATATCACCTCTAAACTAGCAGCTATTTTAATTTTTGAGGTAACAGATAATTTAGGAAGATTTTCATTAAAGAAGGAAGAAAAATAATCTAATACCAAAAGGAGGAGCTGAGCTCCTCCTTTTTTTAAAGTTTTCCTATAAAGTTTATAAACCATCCCTTTGCGTCATAATCTCTCTTTGTAAGATCATCATCAAAAGAAGTAAAGTTATATCCTACTCCTACTTTCATATTATTATTGACGTGATATTGAACAGAAACAAGATATCCTTGTGACATATCTTCCGCCTCTCTAGATACAAGCCAGTGATGCTCTCCCATAATATCCCATTTTCTAATGATATGATAAAGAGCTTTCACAGCATAGAGTTCAGTAGAGTTACTAAACCAATCCCCATCATCTCTACCCTCTCTGAGCATAGATTTTTTATAAGCTACTTTTCCTCCTAAACTCCATTTTTCATTGAGGTCATATATCTCTTCTACAGCAAAAATATGCGCTTTTTCATCGTTAACCGAATCATCCTGCCCCTCACTAGGAAGATCATATAAATAAGTATATTTACTTATTACATTTAATCTGTCATTCCATATAGGTCTATAGGCTGCACCAATACTAAGTTCAGCAAATTTTGCATCATTTTTATTGGAGATTTCATCCTCTGTGTAGGAAAAATTCCCCTTACCTTGAAGAGTCCATTCATTGTTGAAAATATACTTCAATCTATTAGCTGTAAGCCATTGATGTTTCTTCTCATCCTGGCCTTTATCTCTTCTATATTCTAATTTGTTTCTTAAAAATATTACTCTGGCATCATAGGATGAATAAAGACTCACACTACGTCTTCTAATTACATCATCTTCTTTATCCAGATCTCCCTGTTGGTAGGAGATTCCTGTTCTAAGTTTTTCTGTAGCATCAAAGTCCAGTCCATAACTTTGGATTAATCCGCTTCCATCTGCATCACTATTAACAAATTGATTTTCTTGATAGACATTATATCTCTCGCCCATTTTAGCTTTTTGTCCAAAGGTGATACTTCTTCCTCTTTCACCTTCGTCTTCAGATAAAAGATAGTTCACATACATATCGTGATTTTGTCCAAAGGAGTAGTCTAATCCTGCCTGAACAGAATCCCCTCTAGATCCTTGACTTGACTCTAAATCAACTCTCAGCTTATCTCCTAACTTTGTTTTTCCACCAAGGGTTATCATATCATTTGTTTCATAATCTCCATCTTTATAGAGAGTCCCTTGAAGAGCTGTATATAGAGAAGTTGAAGGAGTAAAGAAATATTCTCCCCTGATTCCTCCAAGAAATCCATCTCCCTTTTCATCTGTATCCTCTTCATGGTTTCCCTTAAGTTCCGTACTTAGGAGAAGTTTTTTATATCTATAGTAAGCTGCTGCTCCTAAATTTTCTTCAACGTCTTTTTCATCGGTAACAGCTTCTGAGTAATCATAATAAAACTTCAATTTCAATTTTTTAGAATACTTATAGGTAGCCTTAGTTCCAAAATTTAGCTCCTCTCGGTCATCCTCAAGACTTGAAGTTGAAAATCCTTTTTCTTTTTTTCTGTACCAACCTTCAGCAAGTACATTATCACTCAATTTTTGATTCAGATCTGATAATCTAGATTTTCCTTTCACTGAGTAAGCCTTCCCGCTTTGATTTTTTTCATTTTCTTTTATTTCTCTAAAGGAAAGTCCTCCATCATCAGAATAAAATTTACTTCCAGATTCTCGTCCTTCACTCTCTGCTACTTCTAATCTTAAAAAAGTATCCTTAGTTTTTCTGAAAATTATGTCGGCTTCCTTAAGAGTATAATCTAAATCATTGTCATTCCCCTCTACATAGGTTCCTCCTGCATAAATCCCTTCATTAACCCAGGTTCCACCTCTTATCCCACCTGAGAGGTCATCATCAACTATTCCTGTAGAATAAAATTCATAATCAGTTCTTAGGTAAGCTTCCTTCCCGTCTAAAGGGTCACCCTTTATTATAGAACCATCCTGCCCATCACTTACTATTTGCATAAGAGGTCTTGAAAGAATTATCCTCCCTTGGAAATACTCTATTTCATAATCTTCTCCACCTGTAAGGTATAGGTTTTCAACTACTAATCCTGTCTTTTTATCTTTTATCTCTACCCAGACTTTTTCACTTCCTACTACCATATCTGTATGTTTTAGGTAGTAAAGACTTCCCCCAGTTCCTAAAAATGAATCATGGGCAAATATTGTCCCAGGCTGAGATATAAAGGCTTTTAAACTGTTTTTATCTTCTCCCCATGAGGTACTTTTTCTACTTCTCAAATCCAGTTTTGCACCATAAAGACTTCTGTTGTAGTTGGCAAATTCAGTTCCCGTAAATCCAGTGTTATAGTTCCCCCATATAAAGTTGTTTTTATCCCATTCCAACTTCAAATAAAGCTTCCCCTGGGTATTTACATCACTATAAGTCGTAGATTCATCCCCATAAGTTGTGTAATACAGATCCCTTTGCATATCTCTGAAGACACTTCTATTATCTCTTTCGTCCAAATTATTGAACATATTTTTCAACTCTTCTTCCCTAGTATCCATATGGGCAGTAAGAAGATACTTTTTATACCTGTTTTTAGAATAAAAAGCCACTCTACCATCGGTATAGAAAGATTCATCATAATGATAGTCCTTTGAAAGGATCTCATCGTTTCCAGAAACATCATATTTCCCACTCTTTACATCGGCAATTCCCACGATAAAATTGTATTTATCGGGAACTTCTACCTCCAATGGGTAATAAAAAACTTCTTCTTTTTCAATAATTCTAAGATCTAGAATATGAGTTCCTGGAGAAAAATGTTCTTCAAAGGCAAATTTTCCATTTTTATCAACAGGAATCTGTTTTTTACCCAAATAAAGTTTCATATTTTCGTCAAAATCACGTCCATAAAACCTTACCTTGGCAGCATCTAAAGGAATATTATGAATGAGGAGAGCATCTCTTCCATAAATCTCTCCCCCTTCTTTTTGCCTCTTCCCTTTTTCATCTGTTGAGGTGTTCTTTTCCCATCTTTCTTTTGTGACAACTTCCATAGATTTCAATGAAGTTTCATCAAAATTACCTTCTCCATCCCAAACTTTAACCCTGTATTCAATCTCATCTCCAGGAAAAAATTCCTTCGAAGGAGTCCATAATATTTTTTTAGAAAAATCAATATCAGTCCCTTTAAGATTTACAAATGGGTCATCCTCACCTCTTTTGTATATATCTATTTCCCATTTTTTTATAAATTCACTGTAGTTGGTATAAATTTTAAACCAGCTTTCCATCCCTGGAACTATTTCTCCCCTTTCAGAAGTAATATTTAACTTAGGAGATATTGTCACTGGATCTACAACTGCCCATAAAAGTCCCTTATTATTTTCAAGCTTTATCCTATTTCTGTATATCACATCTGTTCTTCTATTTTGCTTCATTCCTTTAAAAGTATCATTTTTAGTTATTGGTCTGTCCTCACCATTAGATATCAATTCCACACTATAAGGCAATTGTTTTTCAACGGGAGATTCCTCAAAATCTCCCTGTGTAGAAACAACTCTTTCCCCTAAAGCATCTACTCCCAATAACATAAGAAAGATAACAACCATAAATATTCTTTTTTTATTCATTATCTTTCACCTCCAGAGAGGTCTGTAACAATTTTTACATTAGAAATCATATCTTTCCCCATTATTTTTTCCAACTCTTTCCCAATAGATTTGGCTCTTTTTAATGCCAGAATCTCATTATATTTATTCGATGCCCGACTATCAGTATTTCCTTCTACCACAATAACTCCACCCCTATACTCAGTAAGGAGCGATGATATCTTCTTAAGGTTATCTATCTGATCCTCTCTTACATTCCACTTATCCGTTAGAAAGAATACACTTCCAACTCTTACTTTTATCTCTTTTTCTTTAACTCTTCTTTTTACCTTTGGAATTTTTACCCCGAAGTTAAATTTTTCCATGACCTTGGTAAGAGTTTTTACCCTTGGATTTTCTGTAGTAAACTCTGTTCCTGAAGGAAGAGTAACCTTATCTACTTTAATAATAAAGTTTTTACCTCTGTCCGGTATATCATCTATACCATCCACATGATATCTTCCAAATTGGTCAGTTTCAATTACTAATCCTTCCACTGTAGCGAGTCTTACTCCTGGGATTCCCTCTTCTGAAATTCCGTCATTTCTTATCTCTACCTCTTCAAAGTAGTCACTTTCATCTACCTTTAGAGGTATTTGTTTCATAATTTCCTCATCATACTCTATAACTATCTCTGTTCTTCTATTAAGCTGTCTTCCACTGCTTGTTCTGTTGCTTCCTTTAGGATTTTTAGGTCCCTTCCCCTCTATAACAAACATCTCTTCTGAAAGATCTAACTTCATCGAAAGATAATCTTTTAACGTATTAGCTCTTGCAATAGACAACTCATGGTTATTTTTAAACGTTGCCTTTTTAGAAGGCTTTTGAGAATCAGTGTAACCTACAATGACTAACTTAAGATTCTTTTTATTACTCAACTTTTCCAGATATTGTTTTAATTTTTCATTTTCACCATCTCTGATATTGGCATATGCTGAATCAAAATATATAGGCTCTATAAAGTTCTCTATCCTTACTTTTTTTAAACTCTTAACATTCTTTAGTTCTTCCCTGTATTTAGGATCTTTTATTACTCTTCTGACTACTTTTAAATCAACCCCTGTAAGATTTCTATTCCCACTATGGTTTCTTAGAACTTCACCTGTAGATTTTAAAGTGATATTTGATCCTTCTTTGGATTTAATCAGGATATCTCCTATTTTTTTAGGATCTTTTATCCTTCTTCTTAAAATCACCTTTTGAGATCTTTCACTCTCATCTCCCCTTCCATCAAGGTTTCCTAAGAGTAATTCTTTAGACTCTGAAGAGATTCTCCATTCTTCTTCTCCTTTTTTTACAGAACCATCTAAGTAGTTGTCTTGAGAAGAAAGGGTCTGCACTCTGATATCATAAGCATTGGCATCGTCCTGCCAACCATCATTGTCTCTGTCATGGAAAACTTTTCCAATTATTACCGTACTATTAAATAACGGATCATTTATAACTTCTACACTGGCTTCCCCGATGTTAGACAGGTTCTTTCCAGAAGTATTTTCTATCCATGCTTTATTTTTATAAGAGCCAGGTTTAACTCCAGTTCCAATCCTCAAAATATAAGTTATTTCAATTTTTTTATCTCCTACTAGCTCTAAATTATTGAAATAAATAGTTCTGCCTCTAAGGTCTTCATCTGCATCATTTCCATCTACTTTTCCAGATCCTTCAGCATATTTAAATCCAGGAGGCATCATATCTTTTAAACTTAAATTTTTAAGTACTGTCCCCTTATTCCCTGAAAGGTTTTGAACAGTTATCTTATAACTGATCAGGTCTCCTATGGAAACCCATTTTTTCTTAGCTGTTTTAGTCACCTTTATCTGGGCATCTGTCACTTTAAGGGTAGCTTCAGCCTGCAGTTCTAAATTTTCTCCTGCTTTTACTGTATTTTTTACCTCTCCCTTTGAAAGAGTATCTTTAAGCCGTCCAACTACTGTATACCTTTTAGTTTCTCCAGCCAAGAGTTCTATTCCATTCTCCGAAAGATCTTTTCTCAAGCTGGTTTTAAGGAGTGATTCAGGTGTTTTTGATATTCCTGATTCCCATGTCCAGCTTTCAAAAGCCTTTATTTCACTGACCTTATCCTCTACTTTTATGTTTCTTCCTATAACTTTAGAAGTATTCTCCAGAGTAATATCATAAACTACTATATCTCCCGGATAAAATTCATCTTTTTTATTTCTTATCTCCTTCGAGAGGGTATATGTCGGATTAGCAACATTGAGGACTACTTTATTAGAACTTTTATTAATAGGAGTTGCTGCTCTCATCAACTTTTTAAGAGGTGAAGTTTCTTGAAGTGAAAGATACGCTTCATTTGGAATTGTATCATCCTGGTCTACGTTTTTCCCTTCATAGCTGAATCCCACCATAAACTTTAACTCTATCGTTTCTCCTGCCTTTATTTCAGGTAAGACTATCCCCTCTTTTAAATCTTTTCCAGTTAATTTTTTCCCGTCAGATGAAACATATTTATATGAATCATTTTTATACAGGTATAACCCCTTATAATCATCAGATACCAATACATTTACAGCATTTACAGGTGTCGGATTAGTTATAGAGATGGTATATTCTGCTTCCTCTCCATCATCTACTATTCCGTCTCCCCTTTCAAATCCATTTCCTCCTAGATCCTCTACCTGAAGTTTTATGTCTAGGTCTGTAGCCACGAGTTTTTGAATAGGAAGGCTTACTTTATTTGAATCTTTCGTTGTACCTCCATATGATACCGTTGCCATATTATCTATTGTTTCTCCCGGTACTGTATTTAATGGATATATTGCTTTCAATTCAAAACTTACTGTTACTGATTTTCCTGCTTCTATTTCCGGTAATGTTACTCCGGTTTTTATGTTTCCTGTTGCTCCTACTAAATTCGGCGCTGTCTGTCCATCAAAGAACTTTGAGTCTAATAGGTCTGTTAATACTGCGCCTACTACTTTTACACTTGAATTATTCGTTACCTTTATTGCATATGTTAATTTCTCATCTGCTTCGGCTATATCATTCGTATTTGCATCTGTTACTGTTTTTTCTACTAATAAATTTGTTTTAGCTGTTGCACTTTCTATTGCTGTCTTCGTAATATTTGAATCTTTCGTTGTACCTCCATATGATACCGTTGCCATATTATCTATT